>JAGBKC010000034.1 GCA_017934115.1 Actinomycetaceae bacterium
CAACTACTGGAGCCATTCATGCCGTAGATGCTGCACGCAAAAAGCGCACACCACCGACAGGAATTTTACCGCATCTACCTCCTCCCCATGTTAGTGTGGGGCCAAACGAACTTGACATCTACACCTACGGGGACGATCTCTACACGGCAATGCTTAACGACATCCGCCACGCTAAAGAAAAAATTTTCTTCGAATTTTTTATCGTTAAAGACGATTCAACTGGCCAACACATCAAAGCTGAACTCATTAATGCCGCCCGGCGCGGTGTGCAAGTATACATTATCCTTGATACATGGGGAAATGCAAACCAAAGCCCACGAGCGCGACGCTTCCCACCTATTAAAAACCTCCACTATATCCTTTTCCCTTTTATACGGCCAGGAATCATCACTCAACGCTCACGCGATAAAGGGCGAGATCATCGAAAAATACTTACAGTTGATTCAAAAATCAGCTACGTAGGAGGTTACAATATAGGCACTTTATACGCCCACCATTGGCGAGATACTCACGTGCGTATCGAAGGGCCGGCAACATGGGAACTGGAAAACGCTTTTATTGATATGTGGAATTCATACGCAAAATCAGATTCCCCTATCTTAGTGAATTCACGCGAAACTCATTGGGATTCCACTATTTCCACTATTTTGAACACACCATCTTTGAATTCTTACCCTATTGCAGCAACTTACTTAAACGCATTAGGACGCGCACGTAAGCACGCTTGGATGACAATGGGGTATTTTATTCCAGATGAACCTATGATGACTGCCCTTGTAGGAGCAGCATCACGCGGCATTGACGTGCGAATTCTTATCCCCCAATATTCTAACCACATTTATGCAGATTGGGTCGGACGCCCACATTACACCGAACTTCTTAATGCCGGAGTGCGTATTTTCCTCTACAAAGAAGCAATGGTCCACGCAAAAACAATGACTGTCGATGGCAAATGGTCCACAGTAGGAACAGCCAATATCGACCGACTTTCCTTAAAAGGAAATTTCGAAGTGAACCTCTCCATTTATAGTGACGAATTCGCCAACGTTATGGAAAAAATCTTCAGTGTTGACCTCACTAATACACATGAGCTCACCTTGGAAGAATGGAACCAAAGAAATTCGTGGGCACGTTTAGGCGAAGCTGTTCTTAAACCACTTGCTCCGCTTTTATAAGCCTATGAAACTCTATGAAAATAACAGAAAGAATGAATTCCTAGCCTTCACGATACACAATACCCATACCACCTTCAGGATAATGCCATGTTAAAGCCTCGGCAGGAGCTAACATTGCACATGTACCGCACTCTAGGCATGCCGCGAACTCGGCCTCAAGAACACCATTAGAACCATAACGATACACATGCGCTGGACACACACGCACCAACATATCAGCAACGTCTTGATGTTGGCTTAAGTATTCCTGATGTAGTTCAATATGTGAATTTCCATCATCAGTTTCATACATATTGACCGATAAACGTGCAGGTAACTTTTCTAAAAGACCACTCATTAGATATCCTTTCCTCCACGCCACGCAAGACGAAGAAGGTCACGTAACCGCACCTTTGATTTCTTCAAATTTTCGCGAATCAAAACACCAATATGACGTCGAGGGCTGCCATCATGACGATATACCGAATACAAGAATTCTGAAGCAAAACGCCCCACCCCATCATATAAAAGTGAAGAATCCAAAAAATCCGGAGCTTTCGCATATGTATTCATATCATCTGCAAGCCAACTCTTCTCATAAAAATCGCGATACACATCAAGAGCCGCAGAAGAATAATCCCTCTTTTCGATTGCCTTTTCGATAGCTTGCGCAGCTAAAATGCCTGTTTGTGCAGCTAAATCCATACCGCGAATAGTAAACCCAGTATTGAGCATAAAACCGGCAGCATCGCCAATTACTATGCACCCATCACTCACGTACGGACGAGCAACATGCACACCGCCTTCATTAACAAGATGGGCACCATATTCCAGTAATTCTCCACCTTCAATAAAAGGACGAACATCAGGATGATTCACAAAATGATCATGAATATCTGAAGATGACATCTGCGATTTTTCCAAAGCATCGAGACGCACAACTACACCAACCGACACGGAATCTTTATTCGAGTAAACAAAACCACCACCCGACACGCCACATGTTGCGTCGCCAATATACGAATAAGCAGCTCCTTCATTACCGCTGAGATGAAATCGATCGCGAACAGATTGCTCACCAATGCGAAATACCGATTTAACCCCCACGCCAACATACTGAGACTGAGGTTTATCTCGCATGCCAGCATCGCGAGCAAGGAATGAATTAACACCATCTGCCAGCACAACAACGCGCGAACGCATTTCTTCGCCTGCAGCCACAACACCTACAATAGCTCCAGAATCACCATCGGCACGCAAAAGCCGATCTACCTTAAAACCCGGAACAACGCTAACACCAGCATCTTCACATTGTTCTAATATCCACGCATCAAGATGCGCACGCAAAACAGTCACAGCATTAACTGGCTTAGCCAAACGGGAATCCCAATAATCAAGGCCGACTGAAGAAGACTCATTCAAAAACACAACTTTATTGCGCGTAATAACTCGTTCAATAGGAGCTTCGTCAAAAAAATGAGGAAAAACATCTTCAAGAACAGAACAATAAAAAACACCACCACTTAAATTTTTCGAGCCCGATATTTCAGCGCGCTCAATCAGAGCAACATCACAGCCTGCCTTAGCCAATTGATACGCACACACACCACCAGCAATGCCACCACCTACGACGATAACATCGAAATCGTATTCTTCTTCGCTTGCCATATCGAACCTTCTCTCTCCTTTAATAGTAACGCCGCCCTACCATCTACAATGACAGAGCAGCTAAAAGGACAAGAAGTTCACACTTCAATTACGACTGAAGCGCTTGGGTAAGTGCCGGGATGATCTGATAGACATCGCCCACAATGCCATAATCGGCTTGCTCAAAGATTGGCGCATCTGGATCGTTATTAATAGCAACAATCACCTTTGCATCATTGATGCCAGATGTATGCTGAATCTGCCCAGACACACCAGCAGCAATGTAGAGATCAGGTGAGACACTCACACCGGAAATTCCTATGTAGCGATCACGCGACATCCAACTGGTTCCTTCCGAGAGCGGACGAGTACATCCAAGTTCACCATCTACCGCTTTAGCTAAATCTTCAGCCAAGGAAAGATCTTCTTTATTATTGAAACCACGACCTGCACAAACAATACGTTGAGCCTGATTCAATTGAGCACTTTGAACATTATCCTTTTCTTCACTCACAATGCGCGCAGAGTACGTATCAGCAGCAGCAGTATTATGTGAAGCATCTTCACTTTCAACAGCCTCACCTTCGATTTCGCCACCGCCATCAACAACAGCAACATATGGACCACGGAAGGCAACATCTTGATCAGCGATTCCGCCAAAGCGCGCAAGATGACCAGTTGCAAGATCACCATCTGGCTGTGCATGGCGCAACCCCGTAAAGATAGGCGCACCTAAACGCGCAGCTGCTGCAGCCGCAAGAACACGTTCAGCAGGGCGGTTAGCAGCCAAAATCATATCTCCGCGATTTGCCAAACCAGCCAACACATTACCAAAAACAGGAGCTGCCACTTCAACAGGAGCATCTTTTTCAATGGGGATACGAATGACGCGATCAACACCAGCGATATCTACATCGCCAGCAACAATAACATTGACCTTACCGCCATATTCACGCCCCAAATCAACCAAGGCAGCAATATTTTTATTTGCCGAAATAATCCATGTATCAGTCATCTTTTCCTCCTACAAAACACCATCACTCTTTAACGCATCAACAAGTTGCTGGGCAATCGATTCAGGAGTGCCCTCAAGCATGGTGCCCTTACGCGATGCTTTTTCAGGAACAAGATAATCAGTTACACGCGGCTCACTTCCCGTAGGTACAGAAACATCAGCCAAGGTAATCACTTCGACAGGTTTTTTAGCAGCAGCTAAAATTTCCTTCATGGAAGCTACTTTTGGGGTCACAGCGTCTGATGTCACACCAACAGCTAAAGGCCCTTCCACTTCAATAGTTCGCGTAACTCCACCAGGAAGCATCTGCGTTAAAATATATTTTTTACCTTGTTTTTCTACTTTGCTCACTTCTTCAAAGCATGGCCAGCCCATATGCGCAGCCACCAAAGCCGGCATAAGACGAGCACCTTCATCTACCGACGCATCACCCGTTAATAAAAGTTCCACATTTTCAATCTTGCGCAAAACTTCAGCCAGAGCATAAGCCACCGTGGTTGCATTCCATTTTGCCGTAGCATCATCGGCAAGAATAAGGCCACGATCAAAACCTTTACTCATTGCATTCTTTTTAGCGCTCGATGCAGCAATATCTACTGGGCCAACAGAAATACCAACAAGCTCATCACCCAATTCATCCGCTAAATCTCGGCCAACTTGAATTGCTACAGGATCGTATTCTGAAACAGCTTTTTTAGCTCTCGACCAATCAATATGTCCATCTTCGCGCACGGTAGCATCTTGTGGATTTGCAGCATACTTATAAGCAACCACTACTGCCATGGCACACCTCCCTTGTGTGTTCTTTTTCTTCACATGGAATTATATACGTGACACATAGTATTAAAAAGAAAAACTCGCATGCTCCACAAAGGAACACACGAGTTCATCACAAGCATATTTTATTATCTTTTAATGGCCTGCCGGGTCTTTAATAAGGGCGATGATAGCATCTCCAATTTGTTCGGTCGTACGCACCAATTGTGCACCTGATTGCGCAGCAACTGCGCGGTTGCGCATATCATCTGTGATGGCAGCATCAATAAGGCGCGCAGCATCAGCATATCCCATGTGTTCGAGCAATAAAGCTGCAGAAGCGATTGCAGCTGTTGGATCTGCTTTGCCTGTACCGGCAATATCAGGAGCTGATCCGTGAATGGGCTCAAACATTGATGGATACGTTCCTTCAGGATTAATATTTGCCGAAGCCGCCAAGCCAACTCCACCAGTAACAGCACCAGCCTCATCAGTCAAAATATCGCCAAATAAGTTATCAGTCAGCAATACATCAAAACGAGATGGTTCAGTTACTAAGAAGATAGTTGCAGCATCAACATGCATATAATCAACTGTAACCTGCGGATATTCTTTAGAAATTTCTTCCACATAACGACGATACAAACCGCCGGCACGTTGCAAAACATTTTGCTTATGTACCCAGGTCAATTTTTTACGTTGACGCGATTGTGCCTTTTCAAATGCATAACGGACAATTCGTTCTACACCTTTAGCGGTGTTCACCGATACTTCTTTGGCAACTTCATCTGCCGTTCCTTCATTTTCAACAGAACCTTCACCGCAGTACAAGCCTTCAGTTCCTTCACGAACAACAACAAAATCAATGTCGCCAGGATTCTTTAGCGGAGTAGGAACACCTGGATAATATTTTGAAGGACGCAAATTAACGTAGTGATCAAGGGTAAAACGCAAGTTCAACAAAAGTCCGCGTTCAAGAATTCCCGGAGTCACCGACGGATCACCAATAGCACCAAGCAAAATAGCATCATGCTGTTTAATAGATTCAAGTTCATCATCAGGCAAAATTTCACCTGTTCGATGATAGCGCGCAGCGCCAAGGTCGAACATAGTTTCTTTAACATTGACTTCAGAACCTTCAAGTGCCACTTTCAACGCACGCAAAGCTTGCTCAGTAACTTCTTTGCCGATACCATCACCTGGAATAACAGCTATTTTTAATTCACGGTTCATATTACGCCCTCATCTCTTATGTATTTCGTGTTTAATGTACCACTGACAGATACGAAATGAAAAGAGTTTCTTTCAATAGGTACATGTATCACCTAAACATATCGAATGTAAAACTTCACCACCCCTTAGACACCTCCATGCATCACATTCACAGCCGCATGCACCATATAAACATACTCCATTTGCTACTTTTACGAAAAATTTTCTTCATCTAAAACCATAACTGCAGCCACCACAAGAAAGCCACCAGTAAAATGATTTTTACTATGGACATAGATGCGCAAACAACAGGAGATACACACGATAAACAGATTTTTTCTACACTTATCGGCATCATACTTACTGTTCTTACCATCAGTATCACAATCATTGCCCTTGGATTAGGTGACTATTACGTTTCTCCTATTGACGTCATAAAAGTACTTATCGATTGGTGTATGCGCGCTTTTTCGTGGGCAATACCCAATGAGGGCCTCGAATCCGTAGGCGTCAATGAATCCACAGTCATTTTAAAAGTGCGACTTCCCCGCATTCTTCTTGCACTTCTTATTGGCGGCGGCTTAGCAGTTAGCGGCGCCACCCTACAAGCAATTCTTTCCAATCCACTTGTTTCTCCCGATATTATCGGAGTGAGTCAAGGAGCATCTTTTGGCGGAGTTCTTGCCATTATGCTTGGACTAAGCAGCGCATGGATTTTAGGCGGAGCAATGATAATGGGAATATGCGCCGTTGGCATCTTGCTCTCTTTTGCATCTCTTCGCTCAGGCTCACACATTCTTACCGTTGTGCTCGGAGGCATTGTCACCGCCTCATTTTTTCAAGCTCTCGTTTCACTCGTTACTTATCTAGCAGATCCTTACACCACACTTCCCTCTATTACATTTTGGCTTATGGGATCGCTTTCTAATGCCTCATGGAAAGCTATTGCTGTTGCCTTTTTCCCTATCACATGTGGATTCATACTTATTTACCTGCTGCGCTGGCGCATTAACATTCTTGCTCTTGGCGATGAGGATGCTATGTCTCTAGGCGTCAATTCCAAGCGTTTACGCATCATTCTTATCAGTGTCGTCTCATTGATCGTTGCCTCTACCGTTGCCGTTGCAGGCGTCGTAGGGTGGATCGGACTGGTCATTCCCCACCTTATGCGCCTTATTGGCGGAAATGACTACCGCCATGTCATTCCATTTTCTTTCTTGGCAGGCGCAAGTTTTCTCACATTCATTGACACGATTGCGCGTATAGGAACATCGGGCGAAATTCCTCTTGGAGTTTTAACTGCACTTATAGGAGCCCCATTCTTTGCATATCTTCTTCTACGTCAAAGAAATAAAGCCCTTAGCTATGTGTAACTTTTCTTTATATATTCACTCAGCTATGACACTGTTCTGCACCTAATGTCCCCCCATACGGAAACAATAAAGAAAAATCTGTGTCATTAAATATAAATATAACTCCTAACACAACTAATCTTTCTTGTGTTCATAGCACATATGCACAAACTTTTCAGTTTCCACTCGAAAGGATGTCATTCTTATGAAATATAAGAAAATCATTGGCCTCACAGGCCTTATCTCTCTCGCTCTTAGCGCAAGCTTAAGCGCTTGTACCACAGGAGCTAAAGAGAACACAAACAAAAACTCAACTGTCACCATTACCGACCAATCACACCCAGAACGACAGGTAGAAATAACAACCCCTGTCAATAAAATTGTTACTGCCGTTATCCCTTACCCAGAAGTGGTAGTGGCTGTTGACGGAGGTTCCTGGGAACGCCTAGTTGGTGTTAACGAAACAACTGTCACGCTTAACAAAAACAACATTGCAGGTGAATTGTTCCCTGAATCAAAAAATCTTAAAGTTGTTGCATCTTCAAACTTCGATGTTGACCCTGAAAGCTTGACCGAACTTGGCGCACAAGTAGCTGTACAGTGGGAAACCGAAGACATGGAACATCTTCAGCAAGCAGGAATCCCTACACTTGGCGTCAATTATGGCACTCTTGACTTACTTCAAGGCTGGATCACAATGACAGGAAAGATGATTGGCAAAAGCGAGCGCGCAAACGCAATCATCAATCGCATGAACGAAACAAAAGACGATATCGAAGCAAAGGTCAAGAAACTCAATGCTGAGCCCGTACGCACAACAACAGTCCTTGCTGTTGAAGATTCGGCCTTCACTGTTTTTTCAGGAAAACGCTCTCTTGATAGTGAAACCTATATGCGCGCTGGCGGAAGTCCATTATTTACCGATTTGAAAGAATCGAATGGCCAGGTAAACGCTGAAGAATTCATCGCTGTCGACCCTGAAGTTATTTTCATTTCTGGCCTTGGCAAAGCAAAACCAGAAGATATTTTGAATCACCCCTTACTTCAAAACGTTAGCGCCGTGAAAAATAAGCGCGTTTACAAGACTCCTACCGGCATTTTCCCATGGCAACCACCGAGTGCAGAAAATTATCTCATGTGGCATTGGTCGGCAGCGTTGCTCCATCCAGAGATCTATGATTGGGATGAGCGAGCAATGGTAAAAGACAACTTTAAGTTCCTCTTCAACGTTGATTTAACTGATGAACAACTTGACAAAGTTTTACGCAGTGAGATGAATAAAAATTCTGCACAATACACTGATTTATTTGGGAAAAAGTAAGGTATGGATGCATTATGGCCACACCCAAATTTCAGCTCACTATTGACCAGTCATTAAACGCCACATCAGCAACTGTGCGCAATAAAGAAGGAAATGTTATCACTTCATCCGTAAAGGAGTACAACCGAAAAGATAACACTTCCGATGTTTCTACAGGAGCATATGCACCACGTGGCATTATTGACGATATGTGCGATGTTGTTATAAGTGTTCTCGGATTAAATGAGTGCGCGCCTGATGCTCAAGCAAACGCCACACAAACGGTTACTGCAGCTGAGCTTTCTTCCGTCACTTTTACACATCAGCCCAATGATGTGATCGTATGGGACATCACCGATGGATTACCTATATGCGATGCTTTAAGCGATAGCGATGACTACGCTAAAGACATAGCAAAGCAGCTTTCACAAAAATGCAATATCACCATTGAAGCAGACAGCGTCCTTGCGCGCCTTTCATGGATACTTACAAACATCAAAGACGCACATGAAAAGAGCGAAAAAGGTCTACTTCGATACGGAAATCCGAGCTGCTGGATGTTATGGAATCTATCTGGTGGAGTTAACGGGCTCGACAATGGCGAAACTAAGCATGTTATCACGACACAGGATGCGCAAGAAACAGGTTTATATAATGTTTCACATGGCACATGGGATGAAGAATTGTGCAACAAAGCAGGAATTCCTCTTTCCATATTGCCAACCATTGCCAAACCTAACGAAAATCTGGCACAGTGCCGCTCGGACGGGATCATGCCCGGCGTACCTATAGTTGACACACATTAAAAATCAATATATACATATCGCTGATTCAAAAAAATGCACAATATCGGCGAAGCAATCTTTTACATCACAAAGATTGCTTCGTCTTTTTTATTCTGCACAATAAAACAACAATGAAATTACGAACCTATATAGGGTCAAAATTCCTCATACACTATCCATTCCACAATGGATTCAGAGCAAAATCTGATGGAAAATTACCCGAAATAAAATAGTTTTTCAAATCTTTCATAGTTATTCTTTCAACTTCTTTTCCTGTACGTTCATCAACAACTCGCATATATGGATCGTCTTTTCCTTGATAATCAAAAACAAAAGAATAAATCAAACCACGAGCAACATAGGAACGAAACCACATATATCGGATAGGGCTATCGGCAACAATCTCTTCAATTTTATCGCCTCGAAAAGAAGTGGCGCCCGTATGAATATTTGTACGAGCTAAAGTACCATCTCCACAAACCCAATTAATATGCATATCATCTACTGAATATATCGCCCCTGATAAAAAATCAGACACGTAGATATCGTCTTCATTTTTTAATCTTATAAAGGTTCGTTCACCTTGTTTCATATCCCATATGTCCATACCAAGAACAGAGGAAGCATCACTCACCTCTTGACCTTCAACATCAGAATCAGGAGTAGCTAAGGAAACATAATAACGATTATGAACACACGTAGAATATATGTCGCTTACAAGATTCGCTTCTTCAGGAAGTCCTTTCACCTTCTGAGGCGTTACGTGCAACGGTAATGCGCTTCCTTTTTCCACATCAAAACTTAGTAGTTCATCTGTGTCACTATTTAACTTTTTACCAATAGCAACTACTTTGTTATCGCACTCTACTAATACGGATCGCAAATAATAAGCGACAGTAAAAGTTTTCATAATATTTTCGTTATAAGCAAGAATTTCATATCCATATGAATCCCCCTCAACTCCCTTATTAAAAGCAGTAATATACATATCTCTATAAAAAAGAGACAGTCTATCTGCACGTGAAGCGTCTTTTTTTAATGTAACACTTTTGTTTTTTCCAACAAACGGAAGAAAATATTCTTTTTCCACATCTGAATAAAAAATTCCTTTTTCGCTCCATACAATTGAAGCATCTTTAAATGCTTTAATGCTTACTGCATCATAAGTGCCATCTTTTTTCATAAAAATAATATTTCCAGATGCATTTATACTCCTTTCTGTTTCAACATCAGCAATATAAGCAACTGCAAAGTACTTCGATATATCGATAGAATCAAAGGTAGTGGTTTTTGGGGATCTTCCACTACATGAAGAAAGAAAAAATAGAAAAACTAACAAGAAAAAACTCAATATTTTTTTCAACATACCACTACCTCGTTTTATCTTTTTAGCGAACTACTGCATATGTGACTGTCCATTTAGATCGCGTAAAATCTTTTGGATAGATACCATGCCCGCCATCACCATCTAAATCAATACCTGTCGCATTTTTATATGCACTCCACACTAATTGAGAACAATTCATAGCACCACTTTCGGTTTTATTAAAAGCAAAATTATATTTATATGAACGACCTATATATCCTCGAGCCCTTTTGACAGCAGCATTTCGTTTAGCTTGCGTTGTTTTCACATACATAATTTGCGTTCCACGAGCAACAGTTTTGAACTTCTTACCAATTTTAGAAACATAATGAACTTTTTTACCCGGACCTTCCGCTTCAATTATTTGTGTTTTCGTTGAATAAATTCCTGCATGCCCATGTTTAACTCCAGCTGTTGAGGAAGGAGAATAAAAAATATCTCCTGCCTGACGTGCAGTTACTAATTGAACATTTCCACCCCCTGAAGAACGTTCTTCACTAAAAAGAAAAACATCTTTTTGCACATCAGCCACATCTTTATTATTTTCTTGCAAAACTGATTGAGCAATTACATGAGGAGAAACTCTCTTAGAATTAGCTTCTTCTTTAATGAGCTCATCAATTTCAGCATAGGTAACACCTGGATTACCATTAACTATCTGAACAACAAGATTATCATAAGAATCATTAGTAACAGTATCTGCCTTTGCAGGGGAGAAAACATAGAATCCTGTCATAAACAGAAAAGTAAGTAGAAAAAACATATAAAAAGTGGCTTTTAATCCATGAAAACGTTTTAACATCTTCGCCTTTCATTGCAAACAGAATAAGCTACTTGCCAGCATCACTGCTAAAGCTTATTGCCTATCGCCTAAACCTCATACCACTCCACATGCTCTCTCTACGAAAACGTAGACGAAGCAGACGAAGCAGACGAAGCAGACGAAGCAGACGAAGCAACTCTACAAAACATACGCCGCAAAAACACTGTTCCTGCGACTACCAAATTCTAACACAACCGACCAATACACACATGAAAACATAAAAATGCGGAATATATAAAAAAATAGAACTTCAATATCACAAACAACATCACTATAAGGATGTGTGCATCATTATCTATATCCACATCAAACCAACACCACATAGTATTACTCTTAAAATCTAAAACGCGCCCTATCCGCATAATCTATATTTTGAAAAATACATATGTATTTACCATCATGCAAAATATATTCATTTTCCCATAACATTTCACTAAACTAATACATCAGTTTTACATATACAATATTTGCTGCCAGAAAACAAAAAAGGGAGTTGGAGATTAACCAACTCCCTATAATCTGTTATTTATCTTGATTTTTTTTCCAATAAAAAGCTAGTAGACCACTTGAAACAAAAGTAGCAGTGCTAGCAGGTAAAGATTCGCGCACAGTAGAACCAAAAAAAATCATCACTAAGCCTGCAACGCATCCACCAATCAAAGCGATCAATAAAATTATAACCGTATTTTTTAGACCCATTTGCTCACCAACACCATATCAAAGATCCAATACCTGCAGAAATAGTACCTGTAACACTACCGACACCAGCACCAGGAACGCAACCTGCACCTCCAAAAAATGCCCCAGTTACACATCCTGCAGCAGCACCTCCAAGCAAGCCGCCAGCAGTATTTTTACCTACACACCTCCAATAACCTCGCTCTTCAAAAGTAGAAATAGGATTTTGCTCTACATTATATTTAATATACAAAGTAGTTTTTCCTATAGGAACAAAACGAAAAGCAGCCTTTCCTCCATTTTTCATTTCAAAATCTTGAGAAATAACTTCAAGAACGTTACCTTGCGTATCTAAAATTAAAAAATCATTCCCATTTTTTTGAAAATATCCATGTTTTACAGTTAGCTTTATAGTAGACGACCCCATTGTTGTTGCTCTATAAGATGTTCTGAATAACGAAGATCCCAAAGCATTGGTTTGATTATCTTGCGATGATTCTATAACCTGTACTTCTTCATACTGATCTGCTTTTACACTAGTTACACTTGCCAGAGAAATCGCAACAACGAATAATATTACGAACAAAAAACGTAATTTTCCCCTAAATATCTTCATCATACTTCTTTTCATTATACGAAAAACAATATGAGCCACTTGCCAACATTACTGCCGCAACCCACATTGCTCTCTACTTTTATCAACTTTCTGCTTACGCTTTATCTCGATATCTACACACAAAGCAGACAAAGCAGACAAAGCAGACAAAGCAGACAAAGCAGACAAAGCAACTCTACAAGCCAGTCACACATCAATGCTATGACCATTAGAAATGTTAACTCACCACTTCACTTAAACTCAAACACTTTCACTGAATATGGTGTACACCATATCCTTAAAACACTGCACTTGCCACACGTCAATTAATAAAAGAATCAAACAGTTCGAAATACAATGTTTAGCAACATGATAAAGGCAGACAGATATTAAATTTTTTTTCTATTCATCAAAAGGAGTGACAGCAATACTTCCAGAAACAAGATTTCCTTGCATTGCACTGTAAAACCCTAGAATATATACACGTTCTACTTCATTACCACTTTTCATATCAAGAACTCTGATATATGGATCTTCCTTGTGGTTAGAATCTTCTACATACTGATATATTTTTCCATTGCTGTAATATTCAGAAAAATTGTAACGATACGAGGTATGCATATCTATTTTTTCCAAGGAATCACTTATCATGTTTGCAATCCCTGTATTCATATCAATATGAACAATTGCACCCTGATCAGCTGTAGCATACAAAATACCATCTTCAACACTCCAAAGTTTTAGTAAGCCAAAATTAAAATTTCCCGTATTAACTAATTGCCCATATTCATTCACTACCGGAAACACATCTCGTTTTCCAGTAACAATATCCCACACATTAATAATCATATAAGGAATTCCATCATCATATTCCCGCGATTCACCAACAGTAAAACCAACCAGCTTATTATCAACACATGTATAACGATCATCAACAGAACTAAACATATACATTTTCTCGTCTTTTATACCATCAACAGTGTCGCGCATAAGAACATCACTTGTGCAGTCTGCGTAAATTTCGCGCAATTCAACCATGTTATCTTCTTTAGAATTATTGATATTTAATCCACCATTTTCAAACGCCCTATGTATTTTAATGACTGCTGAGCTGTCCTATTTCTTTTTACTTATGTTGTACGAACTTCCATAATTTCTGTACCACTATGCACAGTTAAATCTCTATTTGTGATTCCAATATTTCGAGATTTCCCTTTACCAGGCGCTTCCACAATAGATGTCACAGAAGCATAGATGCCTACATGCCCAAAACGATGAACAGCAACTTTCGCACCTTTAGGATCGTAAGAAATATCGCCTCGTTTTGCAGAATATAATTTTTTATCAGCCAACTTCGAAGAAGAGCGAACAGCAATATCTCCATCTTCTTCGGTGACATGCTCGCGAGCCTGAGTTAGTATTTCTTGTGCTACACTAAATTTAGAAAGATTGTTTGCATGAGCTTCATCGCGAATCATTTCATCTGTTTCAGCATACGAACTGCCATACAAAAAGCTTATACTTTTTAGTGTATTTTCATATGAATCTTTTTCTTCTACGTCTGCTTGTGCAGTGGGAAAAATATAAAAAAGCAATCCTGAAAATATTGTAAATACACTAGTAAAAACGATAATCAATTTTCGCATACGAACATACTTCTTCATTTTCTGCCTTTCATATAGAACAAATGAGCCACTTTGCCAAGCACCACTGCCATAGCCCATATTGCTCACCGTTCAGCACTTCACCCATATCGCACTCTACAATCCACGCATAACGCAGACGAAGCAGACGAAGCAACTCTACAAACCAATCACAAGCACCTCTCATGATTATTAAAAATCTTAAAATAACAACCAGCATAAAAACAACTTCACCATAAAATGGCATGCACATCACAAAAGAGAATCATGTGAAACCATTATTTGTGCGCACGTTTAGATTGGTACACAGATACATATGAGACAAATTGATTCGATGACTTTTCTGATTCACGCCAATCAGCCAACGAGATAATATCAGCTTGAATTCCGTAATGGGCATCAATATAACGAATAAGAAAATCAAGAGATTGAAGTTGCGCTTCGGTATATTCTTTCCCTTCACGATGAACAAGGCCAATGCCTACAGAATACGCATCCATGCCAGCATCTGGAACAGAAGAAGAACGCGAATCTCGAGAATCATTTTTCACGTGAAACTTTTCGTTTGCTCCCTTAGTTCCATTATTACTATGATGAGCAATTGCGTCCATATTAACAGCTTGAACAACATAACCATCATCACCAATAAGAAAATGGGTAGCAAAATCTGAGGAGGTTTTTGTCCAATTCCCTACAATTTCTTCACTACTTTTCACGGTATTGATATCTTGAACAACGATATATTTATGATATTCAGCAGCATTTTTTTGCCCGTGTTCCAAGGCACTCGAAGTGCGCACACCAATATTTAACTGAGTACGTAACGCTTGGGCATACTCATTTTCTTGCAAAGATATAGGGGCCGCAGTTGCACTGGCACTTGGAACACCAAAAGAAGATTCTGAAGGAGCAGGCCGCGGAATAAATTCATCAGGAATTTCTGTATTTTGTGCCTGTGCATTCGCTTGTTCATTCGAACCTGCAATAACAGAATACTCTTTAGTGCCTTGCGAATCTTTCAAGATAAAAGATGCAATAAAAGCTGCAACCATAAACACCGAAAAAAAGCTTATGATGCCAAGCGAAAGATACTGTTTGTAATTATGTTTTTCCTGCATGTTATGCCTGACGTACAATCAAATCAACCATATCTTGCGCTTCAGCCTGAACGCGTTTCAAGTGTTCAGATCCCTGAAATGATTCTGCATAAATCTTATACACATTTTCTGTACCAGATGGTCGAGCAGCAAACCATGCATCTTCAGTTTCCACCTTCACACCACCAATCGCTTGCCCATTACCCGAGGCAACAGTCGAAGAATGCACAATATCATTACCGGCCAAGGTTGTTTGCGTTAAAACACCAGCATCTAAAGATTTCAAAAGTTTCTTTTGCACTGGAGTTGCAGGCGCATCTATTCGAGCATAGGCACTTTCGCCATATTTTTCCACAAGATTCATATAATACTGTGATGGAGATATGCCTTGTGTGGCAATGATTTCACTGGCTAAAAGATCCATAATGATACCATCTTTATCCGTTGACCACACCGAACCATCAAAGCGCTGAAAAGAAGCTCCAGCACTTTCTTCACCACCAAAAGCCAAATCACCTTTAAGCAAACCATCCACAAACCACTTAAAACCAACGGGAACTTCATACAAGGAACGCCCAAGGCCTGCTACAACACGATCAATGAGCGAAGAGGAAACAAGAGTTTTTCCTATGCCCATTTTTTCCTTCCATTGAAGACGATGACGCACAAGATAATCAATCGCCACAGCCAAATAATGATTCGGATTCATCAATCCATCTACAGTAACGATGCCATGGCGATCCGAATCTGGATCATTACCAGTAGCGATATCAAAATTTCCTAATTCCATTTGCTTTACAAGGCCGCTCATAGCATAAACTGACGAACAATCCATACGGATCTTTCCATCATGATCGAGAGGCATAAAGGCAAATCGAGGGTCAACACTATTATTGACAACTTCTATATTCAAAGCATAACGCTCAGCAATCGCTCCCCAATAATCAAGAGACGCGCCCCCCAAAGGATCAGCACCAATACGCACTGATGACGAAGCAATAGCCTCCATATCACACACATCAGAAAGCTGCTCAACATAATTCTTCAAGAAATCAAATCCATGGACATGATCACACGTACACGCTTTTTCATAAGGAATGCGTTTAACTGACTTCCATTGCCCTGTAATCAATAATTCGTTAGCGTGCTTAGCGATAGCGCTTGTTGCATCCACGTCAGCCGGACCACCTGTCGGTGCATTGTACTTAAATCCGCCATCGCGCGGAGGATTATGAGATGGAGTAATAACGATGCCGTCAGCACAATCACCTTCAGTGCGCACTTTTCCTGGCGCGCCATTCGCATTGAGAATAGCAACAGACACCGCAGGCGTTGGCGTATAAGAATTGCGCGCGTCAATATAGACACGAACATCATGAGCAGCTAAAACTTCAACCGCAGTGCGCTCGGCAGGCAAAGAAAGCGCATGCGTATCGCGCCCTATAAATAGCGGACCAACAATACCTTGAGATGTACGGTACTCAATAATAGCTTTTGTAATTGCAATGATATGAGCTTCATTAAAAGCATAATCAAGGGAACTTCCGCGATGGCCAGATGTACCAAAAACAACAGATTGTTCTTCAATAGACGCATCAGGAACGTAAGAATAATATGCATCTATCAGCGCATCGACATTAATGAGCTGAGATGGAAGAGCCTGCATTCCTGCACGTTCATGAGCCATAATCACACTTTCTTTGTTTCTTTTAGGCACACTTATTTTCACATGCCTTTCATCTAACTATACAGCCCATGGCAAACGCAAACAGGTTGAACAGAAATCACCACAGTATCTCAGTAAGCATTGACGAAAACTATCCTAAAATTTCCTTAAGCTCAGCTCATCAATATGAGCGATTCCACCACAAGGGCGCCCACACAACCATTTCATGCGAAGATGATGAACAATCACTTTCTTCTTGCATTGGTGCAGAATAGACTTCAGAAGATGCTCGGTTGCGGCGCAAAAACTCACGCAATTGCATATGCCCATCAGCCATAAACATATCACCATCAACACCAGCAGCAAAAACACGATTTTCACGCAACCGTTCTTCTTCTCTCTCTTGCTGGAACTGCTCAATTTGCGAACGCAAGCGCTTCACTTGCGATCTCAAGCGAGTCACTTCATCTTGGAGTTCAAAAATACGTGCAATTCCAGCTAGAGAAACACCTTCTTCTTGGCTCAAACGTTGAATTTCCTGAAGACGTTCAACATCGGCTAAAGAATAACGACGTCCACCACCACGAGTGCGAGTAGCAACCACAAGACCTAAGCGATCATATTGACGCACCGTTTGCGGATGAATACCAGCGAGCTCAGCAGCAACCGAAACAGTAAAGAGCGCGGAATCCCGTTTTACTCCAGCCATGACAAATGCCTAACTACGTGCCAATTTATCGAAATTTTCGCGAATATCCGTTTCGGATGTTGCTTTAGCAAAAAGGTTTCCTGCCTTCTTTGCTTCTTCACTTAATTCTTCCGGAATATGGATCAACAGGCGAACATACATGTCACCATATCCGCCTTTTGTTTTCATCCCCTTCCCCTTCAAGCGCAAACGTTTTGCACCTGTCGACATGGAAGGAATTTTCACCTTTACATCATCGCCATTTAATGTTGGCACTAAAATTGTGCCACCTTCGATAGCTTCGCCTAAACTGATAGGAACATCTACATTGATATGTGGACCATCAAGCTTGAAAACAGGATGTTTTTCCACATTCACTGTCAATATAACATCACCAGGAGGCCCACCAGCTACGCCGCGGCCACCTTTGCCGCTAACGCGAATTTTCTGACCATCAACAGTTCCTGCAGGAATTTTTACCGTAACCTGCCCTTGAGGAGAATTGATTTTAGCAACTGTTCCCTGTGCAGCTCCTTTAAGTGGGACAGAAATTTTTGCTTGAACGTCGCTGCCTTTTTGAGGAGATGGCCCACCAAATGGGAAACCGCCGGTTGACTGCCCAGCAGATCCGCCTGTAAACATCGAAAAAATATCATTCAAATTAACCGATGACGCGCCGCCGCCGCCACCAAAAGACGAAAACATATTGCCAAAGGATCCAAAACCGCCGCCCGCAAATGGATTGCCGCCATGCGCACGAATCTGATCGTACTGCTCACGTTCTTGAGGATTCGACAAAACATCATAGGCCTCACCAACAGCCTTAAATTTTTCTTCTGCCGACTTATCGCCAGGATTACGATCTGGATGGTAGGTGCGCGCTAATTTACGATAGGCTTTTTTGATTTCATCATCGCTAGCTTTTTTATCAACACCTAACACTTTGTAAAAATCTTTTTCTAACCAATCTTGACTTGCTGGCATCTTCCCTACGTCCTTTCATTTCCACACATCCAACGCGAATAAGGAAGTAGTGAGCAGGCCAAGCCCACTCACTACTCATGTGCCTTTATTGAGGCGAAAGCACTCCTACACGTGCAGGGCGAATAACTTTATCTTCAACCTTATAACCTGGTTGAATAAGGGTTCCAACCTGCTCTTCACTTACATCCGCAGAAGGAGTATTCATAAGAGCTTCATGATACTGCGGATCGAAAGTATCACCAACTGCTCCAAATCGCTCAAGTTTGAACTGTTGTAATAAATTCTGCTCAAGCTTTTCTACGATTTTTCCTGCTGGACCTTCTAAATCATCATGTTCACGAGCTAATTGAGCATCATCTAACACCTCAATAAGCGATTCAAGAACCTTGCTAACCCCCTCTTCAAAACGCGTTTGAGCGTCTGCACGAGAACGTTTCACAAAATTATTGTACTGAGTTTGAAGATTGTAATGATCAGCACGAGCACGAGCCAAATCATCTTCCAAACGTGAAATCGTCTTCATTGCTTCGGTAAGCGGATCAGTTAACTCTTCAGCTTCCTGCACAATGTCTACACTTTCCACATCATCAGAATCCTTAGCGCATGTGCATTCATCAGAACATGAACATTCAGAAGATTGAGAAGAGGAAAGGTTTTCAACCTTCTCTTCTGCTTTTTCTTCTTCAGATGGAGTTTTTTCGCTCATGAAAAGCTCCTTTTACTTCTTGTCGTTATCGTCTTCAACGATTTCCGCATCTACAACATCGCCATCATCATCAGATTTCATGCCAGCCTTTGCAGCATCAGTGAAACCATCAGTAGCGTTCTCATTTGTTGCATACAAAGCCTGACCGATAGCCAAAGACTTCTGGTTAAGATCTTCCAAAGCATCCTTAACTGCTTGAGTATCCTCACCTTTCAAAGCTTCCTTGACCTTTTCAGCAGCTTCCTTAACAGGAGCAACAACACTTTCATCAAGCTTTTCTTCATTATCTTTAATGAGCTGTTCGATGGAATAAACACTCTGTTCTGCCATATTACGTGTTTCTGCTTCTTCCTTACGAGCAGCGTCTTCAGCAGCATGAGCTTCAGCATCTTTGACCATACGCTCGATTTCTTCTTCAGAAAGCGCACTTCCACCGGTAATGGTCATTGACTGTTCTTTACCAGTTCCCTTATCGCATGCAGAAACATGAACAATACCGTTCGCATCGATATCGAAGGTAACCTCAATTTGTGGAATACCACGTGGAGCAGGCGCGATACCATGCAAATCAAAAGTACCCAATGGCTTGTTGTCGCGGGTAAATTCACGCTCACCCTGGAAAACTTGGATAGATACAGATGGCTGGTTATCTTCAGCGGTTGAGAACACCTCAGAATGCTTTGTTGGAATAGCGGTATTGCGCTTGATAAGAGGTGTCATAATTCCACCCTTAGTTTCAATACCAAGAGTCAAAGGCGTCACATCAATAAGAAGAACGTCTGTGCGGTCACCTGTAATAACGCCTGCCTGCAAAGCTGCACCAACAGCAACAACTTCATCTGGGTTTACACCCTTGTTTGGTTCGCGTCCGCCCGTCAATTCCTTAACGATTTCAGAAACTGCCGGCATACGTGTAGAACCACCAACAAGAACAACATGGTCAATATCAGAAACTTTGATACCTGCATCGCGAATAACGTTATTGAATGGGATCTTTGTACGTTCAATGAGATCTTTGGTCATTTCTTCAAACTTTGCACGTGTCAATGTTTCATCGACATGCACAGGTGCGCCATCAACTTGAGAAATATATGGCAAAGAAATAGATGTCGTTGTTGCTGAAGAAAGTTCCTTCTTAGCTTTTTCTGCTGCTTCCTTCAAACGCTGAAGAGCGATCTTGTCTTGAGATAAATCAATGCCGTTCTTCTTTACTTCACCAACGAGCCAATCAACAATGCGCTGATCCCAATCGTCACCACCAAGACGGTTATCACCTGATGTTGCGCGTACCTGAATTGTTGCGAAATCGTCTTCATCCTTACCAACTTCAAGCAAGGAGACGTCGAATGTGCCGCCGCCAAGATCGAAAACAAGAATCAATTCGTCTTCTTTACCTTTTTCAAGACCGTATGCCAAAGCAGCTGCTGTTGGTTCATTGACGATACGCTGCACGTTAAGTCCAGCAATTGTACCTGCATCCTTTGTTGCCTGACGTTCTGCGTCGTTGAAGTATGCTGGCACTGTAATGACAGCATCTGTCACAGGTTCACCCAAATAACTTTCTGCATCCTTCTTCAACTTCTGAAGAATAGAGGAAGAAATTTGCTGTGCTGTGTAATCTTTATCGTCAATGGTGACCTTCCAATCGGTACCCATATGACGCTTTACGGATGTAATAGTGCGGTCAACGTTAGTAACAGCTTGACGTTTTGCTACTTCACCTACAAGTACTTCGCCAGTCTTAGAAAAACCAACAACCGAAGGAGTGGTGCGCATACCTTCTGCGTTTGCAATAACTGTTGGTTCACCACCTTCAAGAACAGTGACGCATGAATTTGTTGTTCCTAAATCAATACCTACGGCGCGTGCCATATTTCCTTCTTTCATATACGAGCAATTTACTGCCATAATTTTTTTACCACTCTAGAGTGCATCATAAAAAAAGTTATGTCAAGTAAACTGATAAAATCTTGAGTACATATCACTCAACTTTGAGCGTGGATTTTTTATTCCCCCCATGTAACTTGTTACACACTTTCTTTTCCCATGATCCATTATTTCATTTTGGCAACTCTCGCGATTTTGTAGGCAAAACAGACCATGATATTCGGTATACTAAACATCAATGCACGAAAGGAAACAGCAAGCGCAATGAATAACACATTCGCCCACGTAGACAAATATTGCCTACAGCGAACAAAAGAGTTGCGCGCTCGTCCCTCCCTAATTTTCGACGAATCTTCAACTGCAGGAATCATCGAACACATCAAAACCTTCGTACTTATTTTTTCTGTCACCCTCTTTGTATGGAATCTTCTTCTTTCTAGCACAGCACATGATTTCTTTGAATCATTTTTTTCTATAACAGGGCCAGATGGAACATTTTCATTTATGCGTTTTGTTGCTTCTTATGGCCCCTATCTCGGCATTCTTGCCAGCTTTGCCATCACCGGCATTACTCGCGGCATAAGTTCATCAGAAGGAAAAAAATACGAAAATAAAGACATCATCTTTACCTGTGCTTTTCCTTGCGGACAGCTACCAAGCTATCAGCTTATGCAATATGAAATTCTCGCCTTTTCTCCTTCGCTTGACGCCGAAGAAGTTGCCACCTGGGTAGCAGGATTTGATGATTCATTACGAAAAAACAGTACGCTTGAAATGCGTTTTTATGCTCACATAGAAAATGAACTTGTTCCAAGCGCAAAAGAAAATTTCCTCTTCTTTTTCACTGCTCGCCGCCCCTGTGTCAATGTCAAAGAAATTTTTCCCGATTCTCATGAAGATGTCTATTTCACACTGGCAAATTCAGGACGCATGCATAATTACCTGGTGTATTTTCCCCATAAAGACACTAACGTTATTGCCTTTAGTTCTTAAAACCATTTCCATACACCTAGATGCACACAATCAAGTACATCTTCCTCAATGTGACCCCATAATCACATACATGAGTAAATACACATACACAGTTTTACCCCATATCTTTCAAAAGAACATGTATACTGTTGCACTGTTGGAGACATGGCAGAGCGGTCGAATGCGCTTCCCTGCTAAGGAAGTATAGGTAGTAGATATCTATCGAGGGTTCAAATCCCTCTGTCTCCGCCACCGGCGCCTATCAGGCGCCTTTTTTATTTCTTTACCAGCACGAATATCAAATAAAGATTGCAAGAAACTCTCGTAAGAAAGCTAATTCTTTCCGCAGCCCACCATAAAGGACAAAAAGAAGTTCACTTCTTGCGTGCCACAACTATGTAACCACCTTGCGAATACACCGCTTCCCACGATCCACCAAATTTTTCCGCTGCCCACGTTTGCACGTCATCAGCGCTCTTGCCTTGCAAAGTAACAACTTGACTATAGGGCGTAGCAATAACTGTGTCTACAACACCATCGCCATCAGCAACGGTGCCTTCCCAAAAAACCCTATTATCTGGAACAACATAGGCAAGCAACGACAAATCTGCAACAACATTTCTATCTGTTCCCACAGCATCACACGCCCCCTGAACAACCGCACGCTCTTCATCAGACATCTGATGCGGCACATCATCCACATAATCAGCAATCGGCCCTACAGTTGCCATACCAATACTTACGCATAATGAAAGAAGTGAAGCACCAAGTGGCACGAAGCGTCGAAACAGCAAACGAAGCTTTTCATTTACTTTTATATGGCTCATAACATCTACCATGGCAATAAAAACAATAGGCATCAAAACAGCAGAATAGTGCCATTGCCAATCCCAATAACTTTCTTTATGACCAGCAAAACGCCACACCAACGTAGGCACAACAAGCCATATATAAGGGCTGCGCACACCGATCACACCAGCCATCCCAACAAGAAGAATCAAAAGAACAATTTTTTGCCCCGGGCCAAAAAAATCAATAAAAAACTGAAGAATACCTTCATTTTCAGGTGCTTCACTCTGATTATCTGCAAGAACACCAAAATAATCCCATTGTCCTTGTGGATTCATCAGTGGTGTAATAACAAAAATAGAAAGAAAAAACCATACAAGACCCCAGGCAATCAGACCAAAAGGAAGACGCGCTGATGGTGTACGTACAGCCTTTGCAAGAGAGGAAAAATTACGCTTTGGCACACAACTATCATCATTATCCCGTGCCTTTTCACCCCATATCTTCCATAAAAGAACACAACCAAAGGCAGCAACTGTAAGCCCAAGATCTTCTTTAACAAAAATGAGTAGACCAAAACACACAAGAGAAAGCTTTTCCTTTCCCTCCAGCCATGCAACAAGGCCATAGCTCAACAAGGGAACAGCAAAGGCTATTTCGTGAAACTGCACCTTAACAGCTTCCAATAAACCAAAGGAAAGAATATAAGAAGCCCCTACAATTACTGCAAAAAGAGAACCTAACTGACGGCGTACATACCTTACCAGCGGAACAGCAGAAAGAGAAAAAAGAAAATTCTGCACGATAAGAAGCGTTAAGCCACTAGAAAAAAGAGCAAAAATTGGACCAAGAAGAATAAGAAGAGGATGAAAATGATCGCCTAAAAGATTGTAATTCGGAGATTTAATGTCAACGATTGGCGCAGATAAATGTGCATATTGCTGGGCCAATGATGTAAAAATCCCTAAATCCCATGAAGGTGAATAAAAATTATTCCATTGCACCACCGAATACATCGTTGTAAAAACAAAAAAAACAAGCGCATACCCATAGGCCCATGCATCCCACAAAGATACAACTTTATCTTTTACTTTCGTTAATGAAAAATTTTTCACAATGTACCCCTACTGACTTATCAATATGAAGATCAAACAAGATTTTTCTTTTGAATATAACGCAAGGCCAACCATCCTAAAGGAACAGGAAGCCAAAAGGTCAACAAACGATAGACAAGCGCAGACGAGAGGGCTACCGAATATGGAATACCCGCAACCACTAAACCAGCCGTCAAAGCACCTTCCACAGGGCCAATACCGCCAGGCGATGGCACCAATGCACCCAGAGAATTTGAGACAAGATACGTAACAGATAAACTAAAAATCGATAATGAATATCCGAACGCAGCCAAAGAAAAACCGAAGGTTGCAATGTAACCAGCAGTTAATACAAGAGAACCTAATAAACCATAAACGATACGTTCTGGATGAGTTAGTAGCCACACAAGGCGCGGAACGATTTGTTCAACATAAGGTTTCAAAAAGCTAAGAATCTTTTGACGCAAAGGCTTGACAGAAGAAGTTAAAATAACGCCAGCAAGAACCGCCATCACAAGAGAAATAATCGTTCCAGTGGGCAAAGAAAAAGTCACAACTTCGTGGCTTACTAGCATCAAAATACCCAAAAAGACCAGCGTTGTCACAAATTGTGCAATTTGCACCAAAGAAACAGTTGCCACAGCAATAGCGGTAGAAACTTTCTTCTTTTGCAAGAATCGTAAATTCAATGCTGCATGCCCAATACCGGCAGGAGCAATCACTGAAATAACAGAAGCAGCCAATTGGACCGTAGAAGATTCACCTATTTTCAAAGGTTCAGCAGTATAGGCTTTGAGCATCACACCTGAACCAAAATAGGTCAGCAAAGAAGCAGCAAAACCGGCGATAAGCCAGCGAGCATCTGCCCGAAGGACCGTATTCTTCATATCATCCCAGTTAATCGAACCAAGAATAACATAAACAACAATGATGCCTACCAGAACTGTCATAACAGTTTTCATAGAAAAACGACGAATTTGCACCTGATTATTCGATTCAGATTCAACAGAAAACTCAAGAATATGCGAACGAAGTTCTTCTACCAGTTTTTTTACATCCACTCGCTTGCGAATGGCATGAGGAATAAGGGTTCGTTGCATAAACGGAGCAAGACTCATCACGATATCTTTTCCAAGAGCCCTTACAGCAGATTCGACTGCACGTTCTTCACCTATGTGACATGCCAATAATGTCAATAGTTGCACTCTATCAACAGTTCGTGCAAATGCAGTACTACCAATATTCCCTGAGGCCCATTGCTCTATATATGCCTTCTCACCTTCGAACGTAATGTACTCATCAGTGATATAGCCATGAGTTAACCCTTGTATATGAGCAGTTTTCATCGAATGCCATATGGCATCAAGATGCGCATTCGTAAGTTCATCTCTTTCTTTTTCATCCAAGGAATCTTTAGCAACATATTCACACAAAAGCGCTGTAGAAAGGCGCGAGACAATTGGGCGCACATCAACAGAAGAACGCACTCCAATATTTATAGCGGCTAATTCCATCATGTAGGCATGTTCCACGGCATTATCAACTTGCGGATCGACTCTGCGAATCACTGTTCTGTATTTGATGTGATGCCACATACGTGTAAGCACTGAAACAACTTGACGCTCAGAATCAAACACCGACATTTCATAGAGAACATCAGCATTCTTTTCTTCATCATAACCATAGACAAGATAGTGACGAGCCGCTGCTCGGTTAGCGACCGCCTTATATCTGCGCGCTTCGTCCACATAGACTTTCGCGTCTTCATCAGAGGCACTAACAGATGAATAGCGCAGAATATCATCTGAACTATGCGCTCTTTCCATAAAAGAATTGATTGTCTTTTGCGGATGAGAATCATAATAACCAAGCGGAACTGGTGTAGCAATATTCCATACATGAATATTTTTGACATCATCGAGGCGAACAATGCGCTGAGGTTCAATACAGGAACTGCGCACCATGGCTACCAAAGCACCACCCACAGCTTTTTCAACCTCAGACCCCATAAGATAACGCACAAGATATCCGATACATGCACCGATGAGCAAAGATACCAATACGCCTGCCATTGTAACAACCATTTGCAATACATTTGCAAAGGCAATAACAATAAGAAAAATCCACATCCACCACGAATAACGAGTTTTCACAAAGGAAGAACTTACAGTCATCACGGCAGATAAACTAGCAAAAACAGGAAGAAGACTCGTAACGCCAAGAGCGAATGTATATGAGGTATCAATAAAACTTACAAAAGGCTCATAAGGAAAATATGTCAACATCACCCACATATACACATGTCCTGCAACATAAGAAAGTAAAGATGCAACAACAGAAGTAATGAGTGCACGCCATTTTTTGTATCGTAAAAGGACACCAACAAGGTAAATAGGCAAAAGCAACACAAGGGCTTCAGTCACAAAAGCTACAGGAAAATGCGCTACTGAAAGAACAACCCCTGGAAAACCACGAACAACATCTTGGCGTACCGCCACAAAAGTTGAATGCCCATAGACTGCAAGAGCAATAATGAGGAATATCAGAAGTACCATCACCACAGAGGCAACCGCATCACGGGGATGACGAACCCATGTAGGAAGTTCATCAACAAGAAGAACATTCTTCTTTTTCTTTTCTTCTGACACACCTCTAGTTTAGAGGGCGCGGGGCCTCAATAGTACACTTCTATGTGTTACGTTAACTTTGTTATATGTTTCTCTATGTCAGATGTGCGTCATTGCTGGCAGAATACTACCAACAAACAAAAGTAAGGATACATATGTCTACTGCGTGCACACGAGAAGAATTAGAACAAGAAGCACAGTTACGCTTAAATTCTCTAAAAGAAATGGGGTTAAGCACAACATACACATCGTTCATCACCAATAGTGATACTCGCATGTATAGCGAACGCGTAGGAATCACTGAAGGTGACCCACAGCCGTTACGCCAAGAATATATAGACTCTATCGCATGGTTCGAAAAACATACCGGTAACTGCGTTTATGCTGTAACTGTTGAGCACTCGATTATGGGCGATCTTCTCGACCTTGTATATGTTTCAAAAAATAAAGAAGAGTGGGAAACCGAACGCACACAACTAGACAACGGATATGCGCGCGCTTATGTAGTTTCTCTTGACCAACCTTCAGCAACTGATTATTTTGATTTCTACTTCAAGCTTGTTGACGGAAATCTCGTGCGCGTAGGATAATCTGCCACATTTTTGCTTAAGTCCATCTATAAACTTACACCTGAAAGCATTTCCCTTTCTCCACAGATAAGAGATTCACATGAAACATTCACCGTTTTCCATTCACAACCCCAATAAACATCACCGTTTTAGAAAAGTGAAAAAGTTTTTCTCCCTTAATTTTATTGCCTTGTTTGGCATTCTTGGCCTATCTGCCTGCGATATTGAAGTTGAAGTAAACCCCAGTGAAACACCTTCTACTTCCCAGTCTGCAAGCACGAAAGAAAAAAACACAGGCAAAGCTACACCATCGTCAAGCCTAAGTAGCACAACAACAAAAGCAGCTGAATCAAAGAAAACAACATCAAAAGATAAAGAGAGGATCGGCGCACATCAAGGCACCTCATCTGTTATTGACAACCGCAAAGAAAGCAAAGGCACAGATTATGCCTGGAACGGCGAACTCATCAATTACAAGGCAGAGTGGGACGCCTATTTCACGACCTTAAAATCTACAAAGGCACTTGATGTTCTAGAAACATTACCTGTGCAAGCCAGCGATTCAAAAAGTGGTTATAAACGTGAAGAATTCGGAAATCGTTGGGTCGATGTTGATGGCAATGGATGCAGCACTCGTAACGATATTTTGAAACGAGATTTAACATCCGTCACGTACACATCGAAGAAAACAGAATGCATTGTCAAAACAGGAAAATTAGCAGACACCTACACGGGGCTTAATATCTCCTTTAACAGGGATAACGCCTCTGCCGTGCAAATCGACCATGTCGTTGCGTTGAGCAATGCGTGGACATCTGGAGCGCAGAACATCAGCAATAATGACCGTATTGCTCTCGCTAATGACCCTTACAATCTTTTAGCTGTTCAAGGTAGCGCAAATATGAGTAAATCCGATAAAGATGCTTCCAAATGGCTACCACAAACATCATTCAAATATGAATATGTGGCACGCCAAATAGCAGTGAAATCACGCTACCACCTGTGGGTGACTCAAGCAGAAAAAGATGCAATGAAAAAAATTCTGCAAGAAAAACCTCAAACCGATGTCAAGCAGGTAAAGTATTGATGTTTACTCGTGCGTCGTATTTGTTGAATGCATTGTCAAAACATCAATAATTCGATTGTTTCCTTCGACGTTTCCAATGGACAAACGAACACCTTCATTGGCAAAGCGGCGCACAACGATTTTCTTCTCTTCACACAGGCTCATGAAAGCGTTGATGTCAGTTTCATTCGCAAAAGTGAGCCAAAAGAAATTAGAACCCGTGGAAGGAATAGCGTAGCCAAGTTCGCGTGCTTTCTTAACCACACGTTCACGTTCATCGCAGACAAATTGAACTTGTTTTTCCACATATTCATGCGCGTGAAGAGCAGAGCGGGCAGCAATTTGTGCAACAGAATTAACTCCAAATGGAGTCATGATAGACGAAAGCGGACCAGCAAAATCTTGTGAACACAAAGAAAAACCACAACGCAAACCAGCTAAGCCATAGGCTTTCGAGAAAGTACGCAAAACAACAAGATTCTTATAGGTATTCAAAAGTTCAATTGAGCGTATGGGATCAAAAGATTCATCAGCAAAATCAATATAAGCCTCATCAAGCAGAACAGGAATACGCGCAGGAACACTATTCATGAATTCCACAAATTCGTCATGAGATATGACAGTTCCCGTTGGATTATTTGGGGAGCACACTAAAATTGCGCGAGTATTGTCTGTAACAGCGCGCGCCATAGCCGTAAGGTCATGTTCCCCTTTGGATGTAAGTGGAACTTGCACTGAGATACCTCCAGCAGCTTGCACAGCTATTGGGTATGCTTCAAAAGACCGCCACGCATACACGATTTCTCCGTTAGGTGTAGTAACAGCTTGCAAAATTTTCTCAATCAAAGCCGTTGAGCCATTACCAAGAACGATCCCCCCATCCCATTGATAATGCTGCGCTAAAGTAGCAATCAAATCGCGCCCAAACATATCAGGATAACTATTGTAATCACCAAGTGTTGAAAGCACTGATGCTTGCACTTGCTTCAATGGAGAAAAAGGTAGTTCATTTGATGCAAGTTTAATGACCGCTGGATCCTCAATAACGCCACCTGGAACATACGATGGCAAACTAAGAACTTCCGAACGAAACCATTGCTGTGCATTTTCCATGCTTCACACCTTTCATTCAGCACTATTGATGTCCATTCCACTTTACACGTATAACCGTATAAACGCACGAATAGAAATCTTTCATCTACATCTCATGCACAGAAAAACAACACATACATCCACACAGCACTAACAATCACTACGCCATTCAATATTGCAGAGCAACCACTTCGCATAACAATAGTTCTCATACTTGCGTACAAACTTTGCAATCCTTTAAAGATTCATACCCCAGAATATCTATCTTTTTGTACCACTACTTAAAATACACAACTACATACGTGGATTAATAGAAATAGAACCGAGAACAAGATTTCCTGGCATCACATCATACAAACGAGGAATATCTACGCGCTCTAGTTGTTGACCACTCTTCAGGTCAAGGGTCCGTACATAGGCTTTTTCTTCTCGCTCACTATCAAAAATCAATTGATATACTTTTCCATCTTTCGCATACTCAGAAATTTCATAACGATAACTTTTCTCAAAATCAACAGGCTCAATATTTTCTGACATACACGTTAATATTCCGGTGTTCATATCAACATGAACAATTGCGCCACGACTATCAGTTGCATACAAAAAATCGCCATCTATTTCCCATAGTTTCAAATACTCTATCTCGCCTTTACCATCATTCACAATGCTTCCATCAGGATTTTTAATCGGAAAAGTATTTCTGTCACCCTATTTAAGATTCCACACATCCAACAAAATTGGCCTAAAAAACTCTTCTTCCTTTACGCCTTCACCATAAGCAATACCCACAATTTTTTCATTTACGCACTCATATGTGGCATTATCGTCACCATAAACAATAAGTTCTTTTCCATTAATATTATCACCCGCCTCCTGAGCGAGGACGTTAGAACCTCCATCCACATGAAGCTCTCGCAATTCACTTATTGCCTGCATATTGCCAGATTCCACATCTTTAAATCCTGTTTCTTGCGTAACTGCTAGAAGTTCATTCTGACATACAAAAGGTTTGCTATTTAATTGAAAAGGAAGTATATGGCGAGTTGCTTGTTCTCCATTATTCACAAACATCTCATACATATACCCTTGACCATCTTCAGAAAAACCCAAATTATAAAAAGACACATACATGTCCTGAAACTGCATAATTGCATTATTTGACAAGGATTCTTTTTCGGCACTAACAGCACGAGGTGATTGGTTTGCTTCAACAATATAATCTCGATGCACATCAGTAAAAACAAAAGAATCTAAGTGCCATAAAATTCAGTATTTTCAATAAATTCCGTGCGCACAAGCTCTAAAGATCCATCATTTTTCACAAAAGCAACATATGCGTACGCGCTTGTATCGACTGGGCGTTCATAAGGAAAAATAGACATCACCATGTACACATCGTCCACATTAATATCTTTTAGCGAAACTACTGCGCCAGATAAGCGCATATCAGTCATAATCGATGAACACCCAGAAACACTCAATCCAAAAAAGAAAATCCCCATTAAAGGCGGGGCAACTAAGGGATTATATTCCCGGAAAGAAAATCGGCATAGTTTGGAGAAATCCGACTATGCCGATTTTTCATTATGTGTGGACTGAGGCGGCATGAACTCGCCGATGCAATTCCATACGATGCGCATTTTCTGTACCTTGTGACCGTCTATATGCTCCGGCTTGAAAATCTCGATGCGTTCTACAAACTCCCGGATAATCTCTGGTGTCAGTTCTTGGATATCGGTGTACTTGCGCACCATCGTAAGGAAACGGTCGACATTCACACTGCTTTCCTGCTGTGAAGAAATCTGCTCCTGAAGCTCTGCTACACGGCTTTCGAGCGTTTGCTGTTCGGTTTCGTAATTCTCAGACATCTTGACGAAACGCTCATCGGAAATCTTGCCTTCGACATTGTCCTCGTAGAGCCGCTGGATGATCTCATCCAGTTTGCGGATTCGAGCCTGTGACTGCTCCAGCTCGCGCTTGCCATCGCGCAGGCTCCTGTCTACCTCGGCTCTGGATTTCTTGGTGATCATCTCAACAAACTCGTCCTCGTTCGTCTGTACATAACCCAAGATTTCCCGAATGCCTGCAAGAAGATATTTCTCGATCACGCTGTTTCGGATCTGGTGTGACAGGCAGACGTCCTTGCCCTTTTTACGGTAGGTCGCGCAGACCATGTATTCACTTTGCGGAAGGTTCCTGCCGCGCACCTGATACAGCTTGGCACCACAGTCGGCGCAGAACACCATGCCGGATAAAGCTGGCATCTCGCCCATCGGTGTCACCCTGCGTCTGCCATCCCGTATGCGCTGCACGATATCGAAGGTTTCCTGATCGATGATCGCCTCGTGCGTGTTCTCGAATATCTGCCACTTTGCCGGATCGTTCTTCAGTTGCTTTTTCTGCTTGTAAGACTTCCGATAGGTTTTGAAGTTGACCGTATGCCCAAGGTATTCCTGTCTGGAGAGCATATGCGATACCGTGCTTCCTTGCCAGCGGTAGTCATCGGTCACATCTTCCCGGTTGTCCGGGACTCCAATGCCCAGCGACTTGACATGGGCAGTGGGGTTCATGATGTGTCGTTTGTTGATCTCCTTGGCAATCTGCGATACCCCGTAACCCTGGATGCAGAGCCGAAAGATGTCACGCACCACCTCGGCGGCTTCCTCATCCACGATCCAGTGGTTTTTATCCTCCGGGTCTTTGATGTAGCCATAGGGCGGATTCGTGCAAAGCGGCTTTCCGGCTTGCCCCTTAGCCTTAAAGACGGCGCGGATTTTTCTGCTCGTGTCCTTGGCGTAGAACTCGTTGAAAATGTTGATGAACGGCGTCATGTCATTTTCTGTCTGGTTGTCGCTATCCACGCCATTATTGATTGCGATGAACCGCACATCCGCGTTCGGGAATACCATCTCCGTATACATGCCCACTTTCAGATAGTCACGACCGAGACGGCTCATGTCTTTCACGATGAGCGTTGCTACTTTCCCGTCGTCCACCATGCCCATCAGCCGTTGCCAGTCCGGTCTTTCGAAGGTGGTGCCGGAGTAGCCGTCGTCAACGAAAAAGGCTGTGTTCCTAAAGCCGTTGTCGTCAGCATATTTTTGTAAGATGCTTTTTTGATTCTTGATACTGTTCGAGTCGCCTTGCATCTCGTCATCACGAGAGAGGCGGCAGTACAGGGCAGTGATTTTATCCTTTTTCGCAGCTCCTAAAGGCTGCCTGTTCATATCCATGTTTTACCTCCTTTCCGACAGCCTCCAAGCGGTACGTATATACATCCCGTAGAGCTGTGAAGAAGTCAAGTTATTTTGCGGTTTACGAGGCCTCTCGCTTTAACGGTATCGGCTCGTTCATGATCAGCCGTTTTATCTTGTCGTTGGCGGTTTCCTTTGCCTTATCGCTGGTGGCGTGCTCGACAACGTAAATCGTGTCGTCCTTCCATCCGGCATATAGTCGGATGGGCTTTAGCTTCTTATCCATGTGTCCTCCTTCCTGCCCGGGTAGGGGCGGTCTAAATCTCTGTAGGGCTTTAAGCGGTAAACGGGGCTGGGGTCTCGCGCACACAAACGCGATTTCAAACGGGTAATTAACCCCAGCACCCAGATAAACCGCTTAGAACTGAGTAGAAATGGCTCGAATGCCTTTTTGAAAAATCGTTATTCGTTCGCACTTAGATCATCGGGGTCTGTTGAATTGATACCGATGCCGCAAATCGCCTCTCTGCGGATGAGTTTTCCGTCCAAAAACTCGTTAGCAAGATAACCGACCTGATTCTTGGTGATAAACAGCTCCTTCATTTGCCTGATGTTCGGCTTGTTCCTGCGGATGATCCAGTAATAGCGGAAGTCCCCGAAAACAATCGGCATGGAACCGGATTCGATATCCGGCATGGCGTTGCAGATGGCAACGGGTTTCCCGAGGATGCTTTGCGTGTCCTCGTTCCAAAGATATACGCCGTTGACATCTTTCATCGTGCGGATCGTACATGCGGTGCTGTCGTTCATCATCCACGTGCCGTGGTCGCGATAGGCAGGATCAACGCTGAAGAAAAGCCGGACGACATCATCGAAGGTAATATTGTCAGTGGCAAATGCCATGTTTGCGCCTGCCCCCGGCGTGCAAAGGCCGGAAGGCATGGCTTTGCCGTCCCCGCTTACAAAGGCAGCATCTTCAGCCCTTGCGAAGTTCAGTGCAAGGCGGCCGGTCAGGTAATCCTCTATGTTGAATGTGGCGTCATGGATGAAATCGTCATCCAGTTTCACAAATACCGAGAGCTTGTGGACATCGACAGGGTACTGCTCGAAGTCATCCATCCCGTCTCGGATAGGGATCTCTTCTCCCTCCGGAACCCATGCCGCCACGTCATCTGTGTCTTTGGCATAGATGCGGCTTGCGCCTCCGAGGGCATCTACGGTAGTTGCGATCTTGCGAAAGATGCTCTCGCGAACGATAGCCTCCGCCAGTTTGTTCTCGCTTGCCTGCGGTAGATCGAATCCTCCGGTCGTAGTGTCTCTGCCATCATGGATCTTATCTTTAGCCGCAGGATTCCCGCGCATGTGGTTCCAGAAATTCGTGTTGTAGTCAGCGGTGCCGACAAGATATTCCTTCTCGTTTCTCGTAATCATGGTTTCCCTCCTTATTTCCTGTCACATTTCGGGCACTCATAAAGCCCCAATGTGTAGTAGTTTTTGCTGCGCCCGACCTGCTTTAAGGTATTGCTTCGGCATTTGGGGCAGCTGATGTCATAGGCCAGAGCTTGCTCGATGTTGTGCGGCTCCCTTGCGTGCAGGCGGTAATACCTTCGCATGGCACCGGAATCATCCCGGATGTATTCCGATGTAAGATAGAGATCGCAGTGCTCATCCAGATATTCCTCGGTGAGGTATCTGTGAAGCGGCGTAAGCCTTCTCCAGTCGTAGCTGCTTTTCTGCAAGATGTAATTACTCATTGTTTTTCCTCACTTTCTTCTTTGTGATTTGCTGGTGGTGACGGTCGCTTTGGCGGTCGCGTTTTTTGTATCGACCGCTGGCGGCAACGGCTATTTATCAGGGGCTCTTTTTCGTAGGCGGTCGCGGCGGTCGTAATCTGCCACTCCATACCCACACTCGATACTCGCTATCATGATTTCTCAAAACTTGAACCAACATTTCTTTGGATTTGCATAGAAGTTGAAACTGCGACCGCTTCGACCGCTAAAATGCTCTTATCCCTTGTAAATGCCTGTTTTTCATGGCGGTCGTAGCGTGTTTTGCGACCGTCAAAGCGACCGCTTTTTCTGCTATGAAAGGAACTCATCTTCATATCCGTAGACCTTCGCATATGCTTTCTTGGTCTCGGTGGTTAATGTGTAGTTCCGGTAGAATGTTCCGGCATGCCGTTTCGCAATCATCTCGTAGAATGTGGTGCCGAGATGATCAGCAAGCTGCTCCCGGAACTCCCGGTAGGTTTTCGCATAGCCGTTGTTGTTATCCGCGCACCACGCCTTGTAGACCTTGTAGACTTTGCCCGTGGTGCAGGAGTCCTCGATTCTCTCCGATGCCCGGCGGCACATGCACTCGTCGAAAAAGCTGATGACGGTACTGTTTTCGCTTTGGTAGCTTGCCCGGGCAAGCGTGACGCTTTCCGGCTCGGTGAAGCGGTATCCGTTTGCCATGACCTTCTGCAGGGCGCGAACCGCCTTGTAAATGATTCCTTCTCGCTCGGCATAAAGTTTGTCGATGAGACATTTGTCCTGCTTGTCTTTCGGTATGACGTTGGGGCACGTGACCACCATGATCCGGTCGTATACCCACTGCCCGTCGTCTCCTCCGAACTTGGGCAGGCGGTTCATGCAAAACCACAGGAACCCGTCATAGGTATACTCGAAGGCTTGCTGCCCCTTGAATTCTGCAAAGAGGCTATCCCCGCCCGTGATCCGTTTGAATGTCTTTAGCTCGTCAACCGAGAGAAAGCTCATGTCCGAGCTTCCGGCAAGGCGGGTTCCGTATATGGCTCCCGTGCCGAACCGCGCCTCGATGTCCTTTAGGTCGATCCCGATGAAGTTGCCTTTACCGATGAACATCTCAGTGAGCGTCTTTATGACCGATTTTCCGGAATCGCCGTCGCCGACCATGAAGAGCGATTTTTTCGTCCTCCATGCTTTGACGTTGGAGATGATGACGCCGATGACCTCCAAGAGGAGCCATGCGATTTCCTTGTCCCCGTTTGTAAGCGTCTTGAGATACTCGTCGAATACCGGGGTTTGAGTTTTCCTGCCCGTCCATTGGCACGGGATTTGAATCGTGGAATAAATGCATGGCGAATGTGGGAGCATATCCAAGCCCGTATCGCTTACCCGGAGCAGGCAATTCGTGAAATTGATTAAAGACTCGTCTGCGTTCAACTCATCCTGCCCGATGTAGTTCAGGTCGGTCGTGATGTGCTGATAGGCCTCATTTATCTGGCTGATCTTCACAAGCTCCGGGTCGTAGTCCGCCACATACTTTTTGATGCAACCTTTGAACATGTCATCGGCATAGAGCCTGTAGACGCCGTCCTCGTAGACGTACTTCAAAAGCCCTTGCTTCCCGCTGTCCCGGACGAGCAGATACTTCAGGTTTTTCCTCACGTGCTCTGCCAGAAGTGGCACCACCACATATGGCTCTCCGGTCATCTGGTTGAAGCGTATGAAATCCGGATGCTCCATCTTGGAGCGGTGGAACACGCCTCCGCAGGCCTCGATGCCTTTTGCTATGGTTGCGTCCCGGTAGTCGTCGCGCTCCCATTTCTCCCGGTAGAGGGCTGATGAGCGAAAGATCTTATCGATCATCTCCGGGTCGCTTCCGGTGCGAAAGGCGATCATGGCGCAAAGTGCACAGTCGGCTTCGGATTGAGATCCGTAGTCGGCAAAATCGCCATCGTGATAGAGCTTGGAGAACTTCTCGCCGTTTTTCTGCCTCAGAAGATTTGCAACGATATCGAAGATCTCTTTGTCGCCATCACGCTTTACGCTGTACTTTTCTCGATCCTTTTTCCGCATGTCTTTATCCAGCGTAGTGAGGACAGCTGCCGTACATTCTTTGAGCGGCTCATCCAGCACAATGTCGCCCGTATAGACCGCAAAACGGTTTGTGAGGCCTCCGATATAGAGTTCGATCTGTTTTTCCGGATGCTTTACGTAGTAGGTTTTGGAATCGATCTTGCTACGCCCGTTTTTATCCATAGCCGTCGGCATCTTTGAGATGTCGCATCTTCCATAGATATGAATGCCGCCTCCGCTGACCGACCGCTCCGTGTAAGAGGAGTAGCGTTCTAGCAGGAGCTTTACAAACGGGTCGTCTAAATCCCTGTGATCGATATCGAGGAAGAAATAACCTTGCGGTATTACAAAGCCCGTGCCGCTATAGCCGTTTTTGTCCGCTGACTCTTTGGCTTCAGGGTATGTCACCCATGTGTGGCGGTGCGGCTCATCGGTTCCCGTCTCGGTGCCGTATGCAGAAACAGGGACTTTCGTCTGCCTGCCTTTCCTGCTTACATTATTCCAGCAGAACTAGATCTTCATATCCTTTAGCTCCTGCATAGGCGAGACCCCTCCTTCCTGTATGTGTTTTGACTTCATTCCTTTTGGGAGTGGATTACCAGCCACTCCTTATAGGCATCGATAGGGATCAGGATTCTCGTTCCGATGCGGATGACCGGAAAATCCTGCTCCTTGACGAGCTCGTATGCCTTCGGCAGGCTGATGCCCATCTGGGCGGACAGCTCCTGCACGCTCATGGTTGTTTTCTCCATATCCGTGTACCTCCTTTCCGTACTTGATCTGGGGTTTTGGCAGTTCTGCTATTCGGTTTTCAAGGTGCGTATCTACAAGCGCTTTTACAATTTGCTCTTGTATTTAATGCGATTGTAAAGTAGAATGAAACAGGAAGATAATATCCATCTGTGACGATAACTGTTGCAGATTCACAGCGAGGAAATACCCTGTGTTAATCGATGATTACGGCAATAAAATCCCGTCAAAGGCAGATAATCTGGCGGATATGATCGCCATGACGGATATCGGCGGCATCGGCACGCTCATATATCACACGTTTCGTTTCAAGGATTACGAATACGATGAGGATCACGAAGGCGTAACGGTGCTTGCGCCGTTGGTATACGGCGGCATGGAACCGGATATTGATAGGGACAACTCCCTTTCCGGGGCAAGACTTGTCGAGGAGCTATATAACTTGGCAAGAAGAGCCAACAGCCATGATGAAGAGAAAACCCTCGATGAGCTGATAATCGAATTCTGCAAGACGATCGCCCATCCGTACAACATCGATGCCGTATACGAAATCATCACGGATGAGAATACGGTCTTCGATAAGCATGGCCAGATGATCACCCACGAAGCCATGTTCTCTGTAGACCGGTTCAAACGCGATCTGGAATTTTTCTATAACGGGGCACGATTCTATTTCGCACTTCGAAAGATTGCGGATGGCGAAGATTACGACATAAAGGAAATCTCCGAAGACGGTCGTTATTTCGATGGCGTAACGGGGCTTAGCGGTTACCCCAAAGTGGAAGTCCCAGACGAAAAAGCAACGATCAATGCAGAGGCAGAAACACCGGAGGAACTGATCCGGGAAATGGAACAATTCAATCAGAAGTACGAGCAGTTCTTAGAAGAACACAAAGATGAGCTCTACAAATACACGAAAGATGCGATTGATGACTTCTATCAACTGCGCGACAGATTGCTCTTCCTAATACCGGACTTTGAGATGCGCCTTAAGGTGAACCCCAAGACGGGAAATGTCGTCTTTGCCGCAGAGGTGCATTCCATCTTTGATATCGCATGGTACACGCTGGCGCGGTACATGGCAGACGTGCAGCTTGTGGAAGAAGGAACAAAGGAGCTTGCCTCGCCGGACGGTAAGGTCTGTGTGTGCCGGGGATGCGGAAGAGCCTTTGTCCGGATGCCGGATCAAAATAGAAAGCTCTACTGCGGAGACCCGGAATGCGAGCGTATGCGTAGCACCATGCGCACCAGACGGAAGCGCGAACGAGATAAATTGAAGGCTACGAAAGAGGACACGAAAAGGTGCACCTCTAAGAAACCTAAAGATACAAGCAAAAAAGTGTCATCACCGCAGGCACAATCAAAAAGGAAATCGCTATGATAACAGAATCTAACTTCAAAAATCTGCTTCTCAGCCTTGGCTTTACTGAAAGTGGCAATACGTTTGAAAAGAAGTTCCCGCATTTCGGAACTTCTATGAGCGTGGATTTTTCAAAGAAAAAACTGTATTACCCCGATGCCATAAAAGGCAGAGAAAGAAATGACGGTTTTGATGCCCCAGAGAATTATGTCGTATTTGAATGCATAAACCGTTTGCTTGATAAGGGATATCGCCCAGAGCATATCGAACTGGAGAAAGAATGGCACCTCGGGCATGATGCAAAAAGCGGTCGCGCCGATGTTTGTGTGACAGACGCAAAGGGTGTGATGCTTTTTATCGTTGAATGCAAGACGTGGGGACGAGAGTTTGACAAGGCATTAAGCGATACAAAAAATGACGGAGCACAGTTATTCTCCTATTGGCAGCAGGAACAGTCCTGCCGTTGGATTGTTCTGTATGCATCTGAGTTTAAAGGCGGCGCAGTCGAATATAAGGCTCCGACTATCGACTGTTCGGATGACGCAAATATCATTCTTCTCGCAAAGAAAGATAAATCCATCAAACTGTACCGCGACGCACATACCGCGCCGGAAAAACATGAAGCATGGAAGGAGACATATTCCAGCCAAATTCACGATGACTTGGTTTTCTCCGCTGATTCCGTTGCATATAAAATTGGTGTCAAACCGCTTCTCAAAAAGAATCTGCGCGATTTTACGCCAGACGATAAAATCGTCAACAAGTTTGAAGAAATCCTGCGTCACAACAATGTCAGCGATAAGGAAAACGCCTTTAACCGTCTGATTGCCCTGTTCATATGCAAGCTTGTTGACGAGAGCACAAAGGGCGAGGACGACGAGGTTGAATTCCAGTATAAACAAGGCACAGACACATATGAAACCCTGCAGGATCGCCTCCAGCGCCTGCATCGTGACGGCATGGAGAAATTCATGCGTGAAGAGATCTACTATGTATCCGCCGATTACCCGGAGTGGCTGTTCTCAACCTATACAGGTGCAAAGCGAAAAAAGGCCATCGAGGACTTGCAGAACACCATTCGTATCCTGAAGTTCTATTCCAATAACGATTTTGCATTCAAGGATGTTCACAACGAGGAACTGTTCTATCAGAACGGAAAGATACTCGTTGAAATGGTACAGCTGTTTGAAAAATATAGAATTGTTTACCCGTCAAAGCATCAGTTCCTTGGCGATCTTTTTGAACAGCTTCTGAATAAGGGCTTTAAACAGAACGAAGGACAGTTCTTCACACCGATGCCTATTACGAGGTTTATATGGGACAGTCTTCCCGTTGACCGTATGGTTAAATCCGAGAGAGGAACGGTATACCCTAAAGTAATAGACTATGCCTGCGGCGCAGGGCATTTCCTGACAGAGGCAATTGAAGCCATCAACCATTTTGTGGATTCAAACGGTGACAATTCATGGGCGAGAGATTATATTTTCGGCATTGAAAAGGATTACCGTCTTGCCCGTGTTGCAAAGATATCTCTATTCATGAACGGTGCCGGAGAAGGCAATATCATCTTCGGTGATGGTCTTGAAAACGCACCCGACAAGGGGATTGACAACGGCTCGTTTGATATTCTTGTTGCAAACCCTCCGTATTCCGTCAAGGACTTCAAACAGCATCTTCAACTGAAGAATAACAGCTTCACTCTTCTTGACCACATCGGATTGAACGGCGGCGAAATTGAAACGCTCTTCGTAGAGAGAATCGGACAGCTGCTGAAACCGCAGGGCATTGCTGCGGTTATCCTGCCAAGCTCTATCCTCTCAAATGACAGCGCAAGCTACACTACAGCACGTGAGCAATTCTTGAAGAATTTCTATATCCGCGCCATCGTGGCATTCGGCTCTAAGACATTCGGTGCGACCGGGACGAACACCGTGGTTATGTTCCTTGAAAAGTTTAATGAACCGCCGAAGCAGATCGATCTTTCTACCGATTCCGTAGACGCCATTTTCAGCGGCGCAGAGCTTAAAGAATGGAAAGATAAAGAAATCCTCGAAGCGTATATTGCGCAAATTGAAGTCGATGAGGATGTATATGCTTCGTTCCTGCATAAGAGTTATTCTTTGGATGAACTGAGCGATATAGATTATTTCAAAATGTACGTGGGTGCGTTTGCGGATTCTGCGGATGCCAAAAACTTGTTAAAAACAAAGGCATATAAGAACAAGAACGCTGATGAGCAGGCTGCCGCTTATCTTGAGAGGGTCTATGCGTATGCCCATTCTGCTGAATCGCAAAAACTCTTCTACTTCTCTTTAGTGTATCAGCAGACAACCGTTGTAATTAGCGCTCCTGCAGATAATAAGGCACAGAAGGATTTCCTCGGTTACGACTGGTCAAACCGTAAAGGGAACGAAGGTATTCAGATTATTACACCCGGCGGCAAGATGTATGATGCTTCCGATCGCGAGGCTGAAGGTACGCTCGCTAATGCAATCAAGCAATCTTTCAAGGGGATGGTTCAGTCCTTTTCCGAAGAGCAGCAAGTATATGCTTCTGTTATCAGCACAAAGGATATGCTTGACTTTTCACGCGTTAGCTTCAATAAAGCACTGCGTCTTAATGTAGAAAAGTTAATCGAAATAACCAGCAAGTATCCATTAAGAAGCTTGTTTGATGTGGCAACTCTTTACAGAGGTGTGACTTACGACAAAGCTGAACAAAGACTGAATGAAACATCAAATGTTGTACTTACTGCTGATAACATTACTCTTGACGGGCGTTTTGAAGTAACTAAACAGATTTTTGTTGATGAAAGCAAAACGTTTTCTGATGATAGCCGTCTAAAGGCTAATGATATATTCATCTGTATGTCCAGCGGCAGCAAAAAACATGTGGGAAAAGTAGCATATATTACTTCGGATACAAACTATTACGCAGGCGGATTCATGGGAATTATCCGTGCTTCATCAACTGATTGCCTGCCTAAGTATCTGTATTATGTTTTAAACACCTCAGTAGTAAAGGGTATGCTTTCAGGAGAGAGCTCAGGTTCGAATATAAACAATCTTTCAAGCAGAATAGGTCAAGTTAAGATTCCTGTTCCACCTCTTGATGTTCAACAGCAAGTTATTGATGAGTGCGAGAAGATTGATACCGAATATGAAGCAACCCGTATGTCTATCGAAGCCTACAGGAAGAAAATTGAAGACCTGTTTGCCGAGTTAGATATTGCTAACAGGGGGGGTACAGACTGAGCCTCGCTGATACGGGCAAGTTTGATGTTTCGATTGGAAAACGTGTTCTCAATAAGCAACTTGTGGCGGACGGAAGCGTTCCTGTGTACAGTGCCAACGTCATAGAACCTTTTGGATACATAAATGAACTGCTAATCACTGATTTTTCTGTTCCCTCTGTACTGTGGGGCATTGACGGAGACTGGATGACAAGCTTTGTACCGGAGGATTCTGAGTTTTATCCCACTGATCATTGCGGCGTGCTGAGATGTAAGACGGAGGAAGTCAATCCTCGCTATCTGGTGCATATTCTTGAATCAGAAGGCAGAAAAATGGGATTCTCCCGTTCATATCGTGCGTCTATTGATCGAATTCAGGGAATAACTTTCACTGCTCCGGACAGGGCAATACAGGATGCAACAATTGCAAAAATCGAGGAAATCGAAACCCTGATAGCTGCAGAGGAAAAGAAACTCGAATCCCTGACCGGGAGAACAGCGGATATTTTAAACAACTATCTCAATTAGCAGCAATATGAACACATAAAAATGACCATGCAGGCGCATTACACTCTGACATGAGTTCGCTGTGCATGATATTGTTCGCGTTGGGCGAGGCAAATAGCTCATGAAGTACCCAAGGGGCGGGTCTGATCTCTACATGATTTTCCGCATAGACCGCCGCCTCCTCGCATGCGCATTTTCGCAGAATTAGCATAGGGGGATACCCAAAATCGCCGGATACACTGATTTGTTGTTGAAACAAGTGCGTCCAGCGATTTTTCTTTTGCGCAATGGTTTCGAAAAGAGCGCTTTTTACTATGATTTCAGCGTGATTTTTTCACAATCATCTTCGCCATAGGCGACAGAAAGCCCGCATCCGTTATCCCAGTCCACCATGATGGAACCGACATCATCCACGCCGATGACCGTTCCTGTGGTCCCAAGTGGCGGTGCTTGTGGATCATCCATTCTTACGAGCTTCACACGGCATCCGATAGGATAGTCCTCTCTTAGCTTTTCGATGATTTCTTTGTTAGGGATTTTCATGAGCGGAGACCTCAGTTATAGCTGTTTAGCAAGATCGAATAGGCAATCTTGGTATGCTCATCTTCTGGCTTTACGTCCCAGCCCCGGTCGTAGTTGCAGGTGACTTTCCCATCGACCTTAAGTGTAAGCTTGCTGATTCTCCCACCGTTGATACCGAACTGTGATCCTTCCTCGTAGTGTTTCACCCAGTAGTGGTAGATGGTGTTCGTGCCGTCTGCGTTCGGAATTCCGATCGTTCCTTCGCTCCACATAATCTAATCTCCTTTACATTTGGTATGTACATATATGCTCTGCTTCGGAGATATAGCAAGTTGTTTTTGCTGATAAACGGGTACTTTTTGATACGAAAAAGACCGGGCAGGATTGCTCCTATCCGGTCTTTCTGTTTGCCCCGCTTGAAGGTTGTCGTTACGAACTTACTTGTTTCTCATAAATCCCTACGTTCAACCCTCTAATGCTAGTAATCTTTTCATATATGTCATTCCATGTATCAATACTCGCTATTGAACATACGCATATGTATACGTCCAACTGGATTTTTTAATATCTCGCAGATACACGCCTTTACCACCATCGCCATCTAAATCAATACCAGTAGCTGATTTATATGCTGCCCATACAAGTTGAGAACAATTCATATTTCCAGCATATTTTTTATTATCCCAAAACTTGTTATTATAAGGTCTTCCAACATATGTCATTGCACGTGTTCCAGCTTTTACACGTTTTGACAGTGTTGTGCGCACGCGCATTATTTCCGTACCAGCACGCACTCGCGCATCCATATTATAAATACTTATAGTATGAGATACTTTTCCATTACCCGGAGCTTCAATTATAAACGATTTCTCCATCGCTAACACTCCTTGCAATAGCGAATGAACAAATTTTATCAGATATACATGTGAAGCGCCTGGCTCCAAGGGGTGAAGAGTCAGGCGCTTTGTTTTGTTTCGTTCGTTTCTCAGGTTCCACATCCAGTGTGGGTTGGCTTATATGAGGGCGTATACCTTTGATTGGTAGCCGTTGTCGAGGCATGTTTGCAGGTATGCTTTGCCGCCCATTCCTTTGATTTGTTCGACTGAGCCGCCGGTGGAGACGGTGCGGATCTGTGCGATGGTGTATGTTTTACCGCCAACGGTGACTTTGTCGCCCACCTTCATTTTCAACCATGCTTCGCCGCCCATTCCGTTGTGTTGTGCGTAGTATGGCACGCCGAGGTAATCAGATACTGGTTTGTAGTTTGTTGCACCGGCACAAGTGTCGATTTGTGCTTGTGTTCCTGTGCAGGACACCTTCACTGTGTAGTGTGCAGGGCCACTCGTTGTTGTTTTCTTTGCTGTTGTTGTTTGAGCAGCCGTCTGCGTGCTGGTCTTGTTTTCTGTTTTCTTTGTTGAAGCTGCTTTTGAGGTTTGCTGTGCAGCTTTCGTCGTGGTAGTTGTTTGAGCAGCTTCGCGCTTTTCCTGCGCAGCTGTTTGTGTTGCCTGTGTTGCAGGTGTTGTTGCCTCAGCTGTTTGCACGCTTGCTTCAATAGCATCTTGAGTATCAACTGTTTGCTCATCAACTGTTACAGCAGTGGACACTGCTGATGTGATGTCTGCTGGTTGTGTTGTTACGTTTTCACTGCTTGCCAATGCGCCTGTTGCGCTTGCCAAAGTGATCAGTGTTGTAGCACTTGCTGCTACTGCCACGTGCCTCCATGTGCGTGCCATTTCAATCAACCCCTTTTTTCGTTGATGCCCTTACCAGGCCTTGCATATATATTGTTTTGAACGAAACATCAGTTGAAAACTCTTTTCAGTGTTTCCCGCTGACACAAATATCATATCCCTAACAACCACCCAAAAACGAACTGCCAGCACACACCAAACGTTTAGGACCTCTTAACCAGAAAACAGCAGAAAAAGTCCCATACATCAAGGTAGATAAGTTAAACACGAAAAAACAGGCAAAGAAAAAAATAAAA
>JAGBKC010000035.1 GCA_017934115.1 Actinomycetaceae bacterium
GTTCTTACAGGTTTGCGGCACGTTGATAGTGGATATGTAAGCATTTTTGGATATGAATGTAATGAGCGAAATGAAAAAGTATTAGAAAAAACAGGTGTTGTTTTTGATTCGCGTGATGTTCTTCCAGCAGAATTAACGGCAGAAGAATATTGGGAACTTATAGCAAAGATGCGGTCATCAAAAAATAAGCATAATAAAAATCAATTGCTTGAGTCGGCTTATAAATATGCTGCTGAATTAGAATTCGATTATTTTTCACGTTTAATTGGTGATTTAAGCTTAGGGAATGCCAAAAAAGTACAAATTATCGGTGCCATTATGCATGGTCCAGAAATGCTTATTATGGATGAACCAACATCAGGTTTGGATCCGCGTTCAACATATCTGTGCGAACAGCTAATAGAATCTCTGAAAAAGAAAAGCTGCATTATCGTAGCGTCCCATGATATCCGTTGGGCGCAGGAAAATGCGGATGCTATTTACATTATGCATGATGGAAAAATCGTGCGTTCAGGGGATGTAAAAGACGTTATAGGTGATAGTGGCCGTTTGATTGATACGTATATGGATATATCGGAGAATCACCGATGAATGTGTTGTATGTTGTCGATTATTTTATTTCTCCGCTTCGTCGGTCATTGAGGATGAATAAAATATTTTTTACTCTTTTTCTTTGTTTACTTCCTTGCGTGGAATATTATGTCATGCATGTAGCTGCAGTAAAAGCGGGCAGTGTTTTTCCTTTAAGTTTTTTTACTGATGTTTTATTTGTGTATTTTTTATTTATTATTTATGCGTTAAGTGGGTTTCTTTCGATTGCATTAGTGTCATTTTTTCGGTTTTCTTCGAATAGACATATGTGGTGTGAGTCTATGCCTCTCACGCGTTTTCAGCTTTCTTTAGCGAGATCTCTTACATTTTTTTATATCGAAATTCTTGTTGCGATTCTCTTTATTGGTTTTTCTCACGGCCTATTTTCACATATGTATAGTCTTGTAGAGCTTATTGTTTCAGTAAGTGTGTCGGTCGCTGCAGGGTTTGGATTTTCTAAAATTTTGTTGGTGGGAATTCAAAAGCTATTGAATGGAGTGCCTAAAATTCGCGATTATTTTATACAGGTATTCTCTGCTCCTCTAGCCTTTATGTTATGGAGTGCTTGCATATTTGGAGTTTATCAACTTGTTGATGGTGTTTTATTTTTGTCTTTGGATGAAAAATCGTTTTTGTGGGCTTTTATTACTGGTGTTACTCCTGTTTTATACGGGATCTTGTACGGAGGAACATGGTTTTATATATCGTTGCTGTGGTGTGTAGCGTTTATCGTTATATATGAAGTGCTTTCATTATGGTTTCCGCCTTTACATTTTCAATGGGTTTCACGATCTGTAAAAGTTGGTTTTTATGGTGGAGGTGCTTTATGGAAAGCAGAGTTTATCCAAAATATGCGCCTTTCCCGGCTTATTTCTTTCTATGTTGCGCTTATTCCGTTAATAGGTGAGGTTGTTCTTCTTAAGAAGGCCATGCCTGAAATGAATGTTGATGACTTACAGGCTTTGATTGTTGTCGTTTTTGCGTCTTTACCGGCCTTGATAGCGTTATCGCGTGGAGCTGCTCCAGAATTTCTTGCCACAGTACTTAATGTTCATGTGAGCCGCGTTGTGCACTCTTTAGCTTTTGCTGCTTTTTTAGTGGGGGCAATATCTGGTGTGTTTACAGCTTGTGCGCTTGGCATTATGGTAAATGGCGAGTATGTAGCTATATATATTATTTTTGCTTTATCTGGTGCATTACTTGCTAGCTTTTTTGGCTCTATTGTGCCAATGGAGAGTGAATATTCCCAAATGCTTACGCAATTTTTGGTATTAGCTGCCGTTCTTGGGTTGATGGAAGTGATACAGAAATTACATGTGGATAGTTTCTTTCTTGCTGCACTTTTTGTGCTTGTTATATCGTGTGTGATGTTTGTGTCTTTAGGGAAAATATGGGTGTACCGTGCGCGGTTCGTTCAAAATGTGGCGAAAGGTGAAAAGTGAAAAACGCAGTAAAAAAGGTCTTTTTTGTTTCCTTGATTGTGAGTGTTTTAGTGGCTCTTGTTTTATTGTTTGTGACGATTTCTCGCCATTCACCGAATGCAGTAAGTGAAACGGTGTCAACACATTTATGGGGCATACCGTTTTTTGATTCCTCGCGTATTGTAATAGATTCAGGTTCACAATCGTCACTGGAATTCAGGTGGGGGATATATGTGGTGTTGATTGGAATTCCGCTTTTGTTGACCTTTGTAACATGGACACTTTATTATTTTAAGAAAAGTGACTGACGGTGTGGCCAGGATGTAAAAGATATATAGGTTTTATGATTTACATGAAACTATTTCTTTAGATGTGAGTGCTGGTACTTATTTAGTAGTTTGCTTGGGCTTTTTCTGTCTGTATTATGCGTATTTCCTCGTGTATAGTTAATGTGAGAAAATTGGATTACTGGAGGTTTATTGATGGAAGCCGAAGCACAAAAGGCAGAATTGCATCGTACTATCTGGCGTATGGCTAATGACTTGCGTGGAAGTGTAGATGGTTGGGATTTTAAGCAATATGTGCTTGGTATTCTTTTTTATCGTTTTATATCCGAAAATTTTGCCTCTTACGTTGAAGAAACGGAAGATGAGGGGTTTTCTTATGCGCAATTGCCAGATGAGCAAGCAGAAATGGAACGTCGCTTTCTTGTAGATGACAAAGGCTATTTTATTCCGCCTTCGCAGCTGTTTTGTAATGTTCGCATGCATGCTGCTCAAGATGAAAATTTGAATGAAACATTGGAAAAAGTTTTTAAAAATATTGAAA
>JAGBKC010000036.1 GCA_017934115.1 Actinomycetaceae bacterium
CGTATATAAGAATTATGATCCTCGTGCGCGTGTTGTTAAATCTTTGGCTGATGAAATTCTTCCTCGTCTGGGCAAAGAAAACGAATTATTTGATATTGCTCAAGAGTTGCAAGATGTTGCTCTTTCTGATGAGTACTTTGTGGCTCGTAAGTTGTATCCAAATGTTGATTTCTATACTGGTCTTATTTACGAAGCACTCGGTTTCCCTGCGCAAATGTTTACTCCATTGTTTGCTTTGGGGCGCATGCCGGGATGGATTGCACAGTATCGTGAGTTGGTCAACGATCCAACGCAGCGCATTGGCCGTCCTCGCCAAGTATATATTGGAGAAGTTGAGCGTCATTGGGTTCCCCGTAAGGAACGTAGTACACAAAATCTTGTGTCTTTCTCTGATGAGCTCAATAAGCGTAAACTGTAATCTTTTTGTGTGTTTTGTGTGCATAAAAATGAGGTGCTCATTCTGGTGAACACCTCATTTTTATATGTTTCAGCAGGTGATACCTTAAAGGTTGAGCCTGCTTTGTTCGATAAATTCTTGTAAAATTTCTATCGGCGCATCAGGAGAAGGAATAGCCTCCACAACGCCTGATTGTGAATTTCGACGGTAGGTAATATGGCTAACCCCAGCAAAATATTTTGCTGGCAAAATTGGGGGATTTTCAATGTAGCCTTCGCGCCCTGGAGCAATGCCGCCTGTGGGAAGAACAGTGATCGTATTGTTGCGTGTAATGTAGAGACCTTCGGCAACATGGCAGTTGTCTCCCAAAGGAATACCAACGCCAGCATTGTTGCCAATGTGGCAGTTTTTACCAATGGAAACGCGTTTATGGGGATCTGTGGAGAGGTCGCCCATGGTCGATGCTCCGCCACCAATATGTGATCCTTCATCGACGGTGACGCCTTTATTGATGCGGCCTTCGATAGTTGCTGCGCCAAGCGTTCCTGCGTTAAAGTCGATAAAACCTGCAGGCGTAACAGTTGTTCCCTCAGAGAGATAAGCGCCTAAACGTACACGGTTTCCATCGTAAATACGTACATTCGACGGTGTTACATAATCGACCATGCGTGGTACTTTGTCGAGAGAGAGGACTCTGATGAGTTGGTTAGACTCAAGGCGAGCCTTAAAACGCACATCGTCGATAGAATCAAGGGAAACTGGCCCGATATTCGTCCATGCAACAGTGGGAAGGATGTCATAAATTCCTTCGAGAGAAAACGAGTTAGGCAGAACAAGCCTCCATGAAAGAAGATGGAGTCGCAAGTATATATCTGCCACATCGCGAGGATCGTCGTCTAAATCGATGGTGGTGTGAAGAATTTTAAATTCAACTCCGCGAAGTTGATCTGTTTTTTCCAGTGATCGAAGTGAGTTACTTGGTTCTTCATTTTTTGATTCGCCTAGTTGCGGTTCTGGATACCATACGTCAAGAATTGTTCCGTCTGGGCATACGGTTGCTAAACCAAAGCCCCATGCTTTTCTACTCATGGTGTTATTATTTCATTTTCTTATGCTTTAAGTGTTTAAGATTTTGCGTGTGTATGTATTTTTAAATATTTTATTGTTTTTTCGTCAAGGCCCATGTGGTAATACTGGTGAAAGCTAAGATAATAAAAAGATGGAAGAAAATAAGCATGATTCCCATATAAGTGTCGCCATATGCGTACCCCATGATGATCGTACTTGGTAAAAAAGGAAATGCTGCAATGTACATTGCAATATTAGCAATAGTGAAGGGAATGGAGTAATGGAAACCGAAAGCCATAAGTGTAAGTGCGATGGCCATGATAAATGTTCCTGTAAGGTATATGTAAAAATCGTTTCGGTGTAGATGTGCCTTTGGGTGGCGTAAGCGTAAAAATATGGCAAGACATGTTAAAAGAGTGGGAAGTGGTATAGCGATGATGTCAGAAATTGCAGGAGAGTTTGTGTAGTTTTCTATAAGGGAAGCAATTGGAAATATGACAAACCATAAGCCAGCTGTAACAATTGTTGAAAGAAGAAAAAAGCGAAGAACATAATTTCGTGCATATGATGTGAGCCATGAGTAATGTGGCGTTGACATGTTTGTGTTGTTCATTGTTTTTCCTATGGGTGTCGAGTTTATGTGACGATATGTATCATAAACCAAAAAATATATTTATATATGTGAAGAGCTTTTTGTGTAAAGATTTTTCTTTCTGCTTTATCTACTCTTTTTTCATAAGCCAGTCTATGAGGTTGCGGTGAGTGATTCCGTCAATGCTTCCAAGTCCGATCCTGTCGAGAGTTAAAAGAAACTTTGGGTGATTGTCTTTTATGGCCCTTAGAGGTTTCAATTCGCGTTCGCGGGTGTGTTCGTCTAATACGGTTGTTGCAATCTGGAAGTAATGAACATTATCGCCAGAACGCGTAACGAAATCGATTTTGTTACGATCTACTTTTCCAATATCAACTGTCCCATAGCTCCGCAACAGTTCAAGGTATACAAGGTTTTCTATCGTGTGTCCAATGTCGTTATTGTTTTTTCCTAACAACCAGAAACGAAGACCTAGATCTCCTAGATAATATTTTTCTAAACTGTGTAAATACTCTTTTCCTTTTACATCAAAACGGCGTGCCTTATAGAGCAAAAAATTCTCCAATAATATATCGATATATTCAGCAATTGATGTGGGGGATATTGAGCGCCCTGATGCTTTCAGTGAATTGGAAATGGATTTCAGTGAAGAAATATTGCCGATGTTATCAGCTAAAAAGGAAGCAGTGTCGAGTATCATTCTCATATTCATTTGTGGAGCACGCTGAGCAATATCAACATTAATAATGGTCGAGAAAACACCTGCTAAATAATCGTGTATAAGCGATTCGTTTTCGTGAAAAGTGGCAGTAAGGGGTAGTCCTCCATAGGTAAGGTAATCATCAAAAAGGCTTTCTATTGATGTGTTTTCTTCATGGGAAGCATTACGTGCTTGGCAGTATTCGGCAAAGGAAAAAGGCATAACACGTTTTTCTACGTATCGCCCGGTTAATAAAGTTGCGAGTTCTCCAGATAAGAAGAAAGCATTTGAGCCAGTTATATAAACATCCACACCCTTTTTTTACAAATAAGGCATCTACTACTGTTTTAAATTTTTTTTACATGCTGCACTTCGTCAAGAAAAACGTAATTGTTCCCATAGTGGAGACGGGAAATGATATAGGTGTAGAGGAGTTTAGGTTCGCGTGGGTATTCTTCGTCTAGCGATTCGAAATTTAATGAAATAATATTTTTTGCTGGTACACCTTGAGAAAGTAAAACATTTTGAAACAACGTAAAAATGGTTGATTTTCCGCTCCGCCGCATTCCCGATACTACTTTGATGACGTCTTTATCTTGCTACAAGGCAAGCCAATTAGTATATTCTGGACGTTCAATCATTGCTGCCTCCGCTATCTTTACTTATCAGCAAGACTAGCACACTTTCGCAAACTTAAATGGACGGTTTATGTAAAAAAAACAAAAATGACCACTTAAGTTTGCCTTTTTATTCTTTGTTATTTGACTTGTGACGGATGAGTTTTGTTGGTAGGCGCAATGTGTTTGTGGCTACGTTCAATATTTGCACAAGTGGTTTTGAAGTGTTTTTTTTTTGTGTATTTTCGCTGTATGCTGGGTTGGTTGGTCCTTTAGTCTTACTCTCTCTCTCTCTCTCTCTCGTTTTATTATTTTGTATGTTCGTTTAAATATATGAACTTTTCTAGAGAAGGAGAA
>JAGBKC010000037.1 GCA_017934115.1 Actinomycetaceae bacterium
CAACAACAGCAGAACAAATTTCCTATGCGCATTTTCAAAAACAAGCTGTTCAACTTGACCCAAAGTGGCGTGGAGGCAATTATTACGATGCTCCACCAGGTGAAGGACCACACGAAGGCCTTGGGTTAGCACGTCAAATTGCCCACCTCACCTATCGATGCGCTCCTGAACTCACAACACGCTTTGACCGCATGCCACAAACCGGTGAAGATCCACTGCACGGAGGGCGTTACGCTGTTGAAAGTTATATGGATTATCACGCATATAAATTAGCTGCACGTTTTGATGCTAATTCCTATCTTGTTATCACGCAGGCATTTATTACTCACGACATTGGACGCGGACGCGGCGGAGTTGATACCGTACTTTCCACTCTTACCATGCCCGCTCTCATTGTAGAAGTCGATAGTGATCGCTTGTTTTACCCTGCAGATATGAGAAAATTAGCAGATTCATTACCTAACCACCCTCAGGTAAAAACTATCCACAGCGAACACGGCCATGATGGATTTTTAGTCGAGAATGACCAAGTTACACAGATATTAACTGATTTTCTCACGACAATATAAACACGCCAAGCTTGCAAGCACGCAAGGTCTCCACTATGCTCACATGAAACATAAAAAGAGCACTCACAACAACAAAATAGCTATCAATACACAGTGCGCATGGTGGGACTCGAACCCACACGCCCGAAGGCACTAGAACCTAAATCTAGCGCGTCTACCAATTTCGCCACACGCGCGCAACACGGATTATTGTACCGCTAACATCCTCAGATATTCTAAAAATAACACAGCTCTACGCCACAGTAAACATTCACGCACTCAGCCACACTTATTCATCAATGCCAAGTTCTTTACGTAAACGCGCTACATGTCCTTTTGCGCGAACATTATAAGCAGCATACATAACTCGCATATCAGTATCAACAACAACACTAGAACGAATCACACCTTGAACGATTTTGCCATAATTCTTTTTTTCCCCAAACGCCCCCCATGCCTCCATAACATGATGAGAAACATCAGATGCCAAAGGAAAATTCACCGCATCTTTATCACGAAATTTTTCTAATTTATCCAATGAATCTGGTGATATACCAATAACACTGTAACCATGAATCATAAAAGAGGAAAGACTATCACGAAAATCGCAAGCTTGAGTTGTACATCCTGGTGTCATAGCTCGAGGATAAAAATAGACAATAACACCCTTATCAGCTTTTTTTACCAATTCAGAAAGACGCTGGACACCTTCAGTACTTTCAAGAGTAAAATCCGGCACTGCATCACCAATAGAAAATTTTGTCATCATACCTACCATTCACGTATTTTATGTCGAGCATACACAACAACTAAAATAACCGATATCAAAATATGCCAAAACTGCACATTCACCAAAGGAGCAAAATACGCTGTTCCAAATGCAAAGCCCCCAAAAACATAAGGCCAGTTCTTTACAAAACCAAGTAAACTAATAGCAAAACACACAGTTGCAGCAATAGCACCCACAAGCACTTGTTTATGCATGTCATAATTCCAGACAAAAACCCAGCCGATAAGGCACACTAAAAATGCATATGCAACAATAGTGTATTCAATACGCGCACGTGACTTCATAGGTGCATACTACCTGATAGGACACATCACCAACACCTAAGGCGCGCCCTTTCCCATTACTTGCGCCAACAATGGCACACTTAGCATTATGAACAAAATCGATAGTGCCGATATGGGCCCATGGCTTTCACCTGAAGATCTTACTTTTGTCCGCCATAAAGTTCCCATGGCCTACGTCAATATTGTTCCCGTAAAAACAAAAGAAAATGGAGATATTGAAGGAATTGGCCTTCTTTTACATGCCAGTGAAAGCGGGCTTTTATGGTCGTTTCCTGGTGGACGAATCCTCTTCCACGAAAAAATTCATGATGCCATTGCACGACATATCGACAATGACCTCGGCTCTATGGCTCTTCCTACAATTCCACCATCAATTCGTCCCTTTACGGTTGGCGAATATTTTCCAACCCCAGGAGTTGGCTGGTTTGACGAACGTCAACACGCTATTTCTCTTGGCTATATCGTTCCTATTCAAGGCGATCCAACACCTGGCGAAAGTTCCCTTGATTTCTCGTGGTACACACCAGGAGAATTAAGAACAGCGAGCCTACAAGCTGAGATGGAAGAAGCACATGTCTCTCTACTCAAACGCGCTTTAGCTCACTTAAGCATTATTTAACACGCTCACTTTTCTATAGATAATTCTCAATTTTTGATGCAAGAGCATGAAAAGCGCGATATCGATGGGAAATAGCATTTTTCTCTTCTGCACTTAAGCACGCATTAGAAACATCGTATCCATCTGCTTGAAAAATAGGATCATAACCGAAACCGTGTTCACCAGATGAACTTTTCAGAATAACCCCACGCATTTCACCTAGGCATACTTCTTCAGCACCTTCAGGAGTAGCAAGAGCAGCTGCACACACGAATCGCGCACGTCGATGAGAAGGCTCAACATCAGCCATTTGCGCTATTAAAAGCTGTAAATTTTCTTGATCGTTTCCATGTGTGCCCGACCATCGTGCTGAAAAAATTCCAGGCATACCCCCCATGATATCGACACAAATACCAGAATCATCAGCGAGCGCAATATGACCTGTTTCCTTAGCCACTACACGAGCTTTAATGAGTGCATTTTCTTCAAATGTTGTGCCATTTTCAATAATGTCGGGCACAGGAAAATTGCGCATCGTTACAATATCATCAGCTGTAATATTAGACAAGAGTGGCACGAGAATAGCGCGCAATTCTTCTGCCTTATGCTCATTACCTGTAGCTAAAACGATTTTTACCACTATGAACCCCGATTACTTTGCGATAATACGTGAGTCAATGGGAGAAGAAGAAAAAAGAACATCACGTTGCAACTGGGCAAGCTCCATACATCCTTTTTCTGCTAAATCAAGCAACGTATTAAGCTCTTGGCGTGTGAAAACCTCTCCTTCAGCTGTTCCTTGAACTTCCACAAGCGAGCCTTTACCAGTCATCACCACATTCATATCAGTATCTGCCATGCTGTCTTCTACATATGGAAGATCAAGAACAGCTTGACCACTAAGAATACCGACAGAAATAGCGCTTACCGTATCGGAAATAATTGGTTTTCTATGCGGGCTGATGATGTTTTTACTGACTGCCCAGTTAACCGCATCTGCTAAAGCAACAAAAGCACCAGTGATGGATGCAGTACGTGTACCTCCATCAGCTTGCAAAACATCGCAATCAAGAGAAATAGTATTTTCTCCCAAGGCATCAAGATCAACAATGCTGCGTAAACTTCTGCCAATCAGACGGGATATTTCATGGGTCCGCCCGCCAATTTTCCCTCGTACAGATTCACGCTGCATGCGATCTTGCGTAGCGCGCGGAAGCATCGAATATTCGGCAGTTACCCAACCTTTTCCACTTCCCTTGCGCCATTTGGGCACGCCTTCCACAAAGGAAGCCACACATAATACAGTTGTATTTCCAAAATTAACTAGCACATTGCCTTCACCGGTATCAAGCCAATGACGCTTAATAGTTACTTCACGTTTTTCATCTTCGCCACGGTCACTACGTCGTATCAATCCACTCATAAGAACACCCTAGCAATAAATAGAGATGAGAGAAATAAATTAAGATTTTTCGCACATGCAATAACTATCACAAGAAATTTTCTCCTAGCAGTGCAAGCATAAATGCTCATAAAGCATATTTTCGTCCCATCTTCACATGCTCTGCAAAATTATTCCATGCAAAATAGACACTGTTTCAGTTTAAAAACACTAACGCTCCGCAAGCAAAGAATCACGTACCTTTTTGCGCTCTGGCTTGCCAATAAGAGAATGAGGTATGCCATCAACGATGACAAGTTCACGTGGTAAAGCATAATGAGGTAGAACACATTCAAGTTGCGAACGTACATGCTCGAGATGAATTTTTTTTGATTCAGGCACAACAACAGCCACAACTATTTCGCCTTTTTCAACATCAGGCAAGCCTACAACAACGCAATCTTTCACTTTAACATGTTCTTTGATTGCTTCTTCTACTTGCGAAGGAAACACGTTAAAGCCTGAACAGATGATCACATCTTTCGAACGGTCAACAAGATAAAGAAAACCGTCATCATTTCGGCAAATATCGCCTGTACGAAACCATCCATCAATAAAGGCATTCTTATTTTCTTCTTCATCATCAAGGTATCCGTGAAATACTTGAGGTCCTTTAATGAGAAGTTCACCTGTTTGCCCATCTTCAACATCTTCATATGGGTTATCCACATTCACAATGCGCACATCCGTTGACGGAAACGGAAGACCAAGACACTCGTGACGCCTATGAGCCGACAAAGGCGAACCACACACAGTAGGCGCAGTTTCACTCATCCCATACCCCTCAATAATGTAATGACCTGTGACTTCTTCCCACAAAGAGGAGATCTCTTTACTCAAGGCCATTCCACCACTAATGGAGTATTTGATTGAAGTAATATCGATGTTTTTCTCAACTGCTGCTTTAGCAATACGGTCAAACATCGGCGACACTCCCACAAAGAAGGTCACTTTACGTCGCATGTGAGCCTCAAGAGCCAAATCAACATCAAATGTAGGTAATACGATTTGCGTTGCACCAATAGCGACAGAACAGCATAAGAAAAATGTCATTCCAAAGGCATGGAAATACGGCAAAAGAGAATAGAAAGTTTCTGCCCCGCGATCTAGCTCATAGACCCAGAAAAGATTTTGATTAACGTTAGCGCGCACATTTGCATGCGTGAGAGGAACAGATTTAGGAATACCATTTGTGCCTGATGAATGTAAAATAACTGCATTATCACTCCCTTGGGCACCTTCTGCGAGACGGGAAATCGGATGGGCATCTTTGACAAGCCTATCCCATGAACGCGACCCCCGAGGAGGTAAACCAGTAAGCTTATGACGCGACTTTTTCGCCTTATCCACTGGGAGTTTCAAAGAAAAACGCATTTTTAACGGCATATTATGAATAAGATTAACTGTTAAAATATTGTGTTCATCAATAACATCAGCTAGTTTATAAGCGACTTTATCCCACATAATTGCGTAAGCGCCTTTATGACGACGAACCTGGCTTTCAAGCTGCGCTTTCGGCGCTAATGGATTAAGCTCTGCAACAACAGCACCAATACGCATTGCACCATAAAAAGCAATAAAATGTTGAGGACAATTAGGTAAAGCAAGAGAAATAACATCACCACGTGAAACACCACAAGCACTCAAGACTTCTGCAGCTTTAAGAGAATGAGTATAGACCTGATGATACGTCATGGTTTGACCAAAGTAATCAAGAGCGATGACATCTGGATACGCGTGGGCGGTATGTTCAAGAAGATCAAAGATCGATGCATCAGGAGTAGGAATATCAAAAGGTACACCTGGCTCATAGTGACGATGCGCTTGCGTAGCAATAGGTCCGTATTCATTCATGATGCCTCCTTAAAAAATGAGATTTTTTTATCTTATAAAAGAAAGAAAGAAAAAATCAGTATTTAGTTTTTGCAGTGCGCGTAATCCATTGAAATTACTCTGCTGCAAAGCACATTGCCATTTGAAAATAAGTAGATTCTTCAAAGGCTACGAACAGGAAGGAAACATCTTATAAGCAGGAAAAAGAAACCATATCTCGTAGAGACACCATTGCATCATCATGTGCACACATGAGATGAACTTCAACAAGAAATCAAACCATGCTTACATTGACCGAAAGTCAGCAAACTATAGCATTATTTTCGTCTACAAATACTACGTGTGGTTCATAATCATGCGCTAAAGAATCGGGCATAAGTGCGTAGGAAATAATAATAGCAATTTCGCCTTCTCGTATTTTATGGGCCG
>JAGBKC010000038.1 GCA_017934115.1 Actinomycetaceae bacterium
AGTGGACCTAATGTGAAGCCGGGATACGTGACAACAACATCACGTACAGAAACTAATGGATTCATTTATTTTTCCTCCATAAATTTTTCCCGTCTGCAGTCCATGGTGCCAAAGAATACATATGCACCCCCACAAGAACCAACATAAAGAAACTGACAAATTGAAAATATGGTAACATATAAAAAATTCCAGCCCATATTAAAGACATAGTAGTACCGCTTAAAGCACCTGCAACAGCAGAAAGACGCACAGCATTTCTTTGATCACTAATATGAACAACGCTCACTTGCATACCTTTACGAACAATAAACGGTTGCAAACCTAATCTTGTCGCAACCAGTAAATGACCAAATTCATGAGCAAAAATCGTCACAACAAAAAGACACGTTATCACCAACGGAAGAAACAACGCAATTTTATTATGCATAAATCCATAGTAAAAAACTCCCTGACCATACACAACAACAACCAACCCCAATGAAACACAAAGAGAAATAAACAACAATAAAAAATTAGCACGCAAAACATTAAGAAAAAGCAAATAAATCGAAGGAGGTATACGACTTTTTTTAAGGTCACTATCAAAAATATTGTGAATATTTAGCAGGTAAAACTTTAAACGCTGTAACCGAATTTTTTCTTTATACGTCGTTTTCCACGATAATAAGTATTGAGCGTTCAAATCATTCAAAATGCTTACAAAATCATCCCACACACGACCATAATGCTGAGAGTACTCTTGCGCAATAATTCGAACTATTTCATCAGCAGAACGCGAACCATTCATCAAGGCAAGCATCTGATGAGCTTGCCCAGACAAAACATACGTACGACCATTATATGTGTCCACTAATTCTTCTTTCACAAGTTTCACACCACTAGCAAAACATGGTTTATCTTCAGGATATATATCTATATTTACCATAATAATTACAAAAATTGCGTTGAAAATTCGAAGATTCTCAACGCATATTCTCTATTTACATACCGCCTTTATGCTGCGCCAACTTGTCGAACATGAACGAACATTACGCCATCCACACATAGCTGTACAGTAAGCCCATGAACCTCCGAAAATCAACAGAGCCCATCCAGCAGCTGCTACAAAAACAGGAACTTCGTTTTCTACCAATTCCACATCGTAATTACTTTGCATAGAAGGTTGCACGTAAGTATTCATATTTCTCCTTTGACAGTAAATAACTTACGCTATCCACTCTAAAATAAATGGATAAAAAAAAAAAAAGCGAAAATCGATTTTTTAGATCTAACTCACACTATACATACCTATTATCAGAGCGAGAAAAAATGCCATAAGAAAATATAAGCGGAACTGCAAGAATGTAACCACATAACGGAAGAATGATTCCCGAATCATTCAAGAAAAAAGCAAAAAATAGAGCAACACTAACACTAAGAAAAACACTCAGAACAACATGCGAAACATCCGCCCGCATATGACGTTCGTGAATACGGCGAACATTATGGACCCTCCCCATAATTCCGCTGTGCATTTCTCGCATATGCTGCGAGCGCACATGCATCAAATACACAACCACACCACAGAACAAAATTCCTGAAATAATTATCAAAATTACTGGATGCCCAAGAGTCAATGCATCTATTTTACGAATCAACACACTACCTGCTGTTCCGTCAAGAATTTTAGCGATAAAACCACCAAGATGGGTCGCTGATTGTTTATTGACAACATAATCTATAAACGCATATATAAACGAAACACCAACTCCGCACATACCAGCCATAACACCAGGGCGGAAGACACGTTTTTTACTGCGCAATCCATAAAAGAAAGCTACAGCAACTCCAGCAAAAATAGCGGGAGTGCCACCAAAATCTGCGCCATACACAGATAAACCATCCACCATAGAAGCTATCAAAGCCACAAAAACAAAGAGAATAACAAACAAAACATATAAATTACTTTTTGCTGCATCTATGCCATCTTCATATGACGTTCCCATAGAATACCGCAGCAAAAATCCTGTTATTAATACGCTCACAACAACCGCAACGCAAAACAAAGCAAAAGATGAATTTGGAAATCCATAAAAACGTCCGCCGACTTGAACTATTGTGCCAAGCGGCGAACTCACCTGCATAGACATAAAAGTTGTAAAACGAGAGAAAATGATATCCCCGCCCAACACAATAACGTATATCAGGGAAATGAAAAGCAAGGCCCACAAAGCTCGAAAACTAGCCGAGAACCTGACAGTAGCCAACTTGAGCACCGCATACATAAGAGCCCACATCACTGCCGCCACTAAAAACAAAAAAGACAGATAAGTACCCAATATTGCTTGCGGCGTTATACGTGAAACATAGAGGTTAAACAAAGGAAACACAATGAAAGACACAATAGGAAGAAGTGAAACGATAGCGCCAATATGACCACTCACGTACGTTTTGCCAGCTCGTTTGAGCAACGGATAGCTCACCAACATAAGAGCTATACCTAATAGAATAAACGCATATGTAGGAACAGTAAGGTATCGCGCCAGATGTGCACGCTGTGCATCACTTTGCATTTTTACTGCCGAATGAGATGATTCATAAGAATACAGATGAAGAATAGATCCTTGTGAAGAGACCCCTGCTTCTTTCATAATGATTGTTCGCAGATCACCAAGGGAGAGCAATCCCCACGTACGCGTTGTAGAACTAGAAAGTACAGATTCAGAATGAGAAGAAGAATCATCATAGGCAAAAAATTGGAGCCTGCTCCCCTTCACACCATCCGCTTCTCCCAAGGATGCCATCATAATGCGCGCCCCTGGATATTGTTTTTTCACTACATCGATAAGCTCACCAAGACGTTCATCAAAATTTTTTAGCACATGTTTTTCAGTACGAATACCGTTGAAGGGATTCATAAATGTTGCTTGAAATGTTGAAATTTTTTCAACTAAAACATCACTACTGCCGCCCACATTTCCTGCATCAATGAAAATAGCATCGTAAGATTGCTCCTGCAGCGATTCAAAAGCCTGGACTGGAGTAGTCAGTATGTCATGATGCTCGGTTTTCATATTTCCCGATACGTCTGACAATGCTATGCGAGCTCCATTACCTATGGATGCGACCACACTTTTCTCATCAAGAAAATATTGCACCAAAACATCATCTACACGAAGAAAATTGTCACTTTCTAAAAAATCCGCTTGAGTTACGCACCCAACATTATTAACTGCAACAGGCAAACCGGTGCGGATCACATTCCACGCGTCAAGAGGGCACGTTCGTTCACCGCTCGTTTTTACTACAAGATGTGCCAAGGCACTACTGCGGGAAAATTCCCACACATTAGGCATGTCATCTGCCGTGACATCACCCCATTGAACACCTGTGAAGCCAATAAAAACCAAAGGTGCAGAAACGCCATTTTTATTTTTCGTATTCTGTATTTCTTGAGATTTCACACCTGTTCCTGAACTATATAAAAACACAGAACACGCAATAAGAAGCACATATATACACGAAAAAAAGCTTGTTATTATTTTCAATCTTTGCTTTGTGTGTGCGTCCATACCTTCAGCATACAAGAGGCAACTGGTAACACACGGACGATTACCAATGTTAACAAAACACCAATATCTCTTACCTTGCCCATTTTCTTGCCAGATGTTACATTTAGAGAATAAACGATTCAAGAAGGTGCTTTTATGGACACGCAAGAAAACGCTGACATCACCAATATCCCCCTAACAACATCAAACACAGAACCAGCTATTCCAGCACGTGAAATACCAGAAATTACGCGCGTTGCTTACCTTGGCCCATCAGGCACATTTACTTCCGTTGCAGCACAGCAACTAGCAGATGAACACACAGAATTCATCCCCGCCCTCGATGTTCCTAACACGCTGCGGATGGTGCGCCATGGAGAGGCAGATTACGGAATCGTTCCTATTGAAAATTCTGTTGAAGGTTCGGTCAATGCCACTCTTGATTCCCTCATGCACGGAGAACTCTTAGAAATCAAAGCAGAAACACTTGTTCCCATTCGCTTTGCTTTAGCTGTACGCCCAGGCACGACACTTGATAACATTACCTCCATCGCTACACATCCTCACGCATGGGCTCAATGTCGCAATTGGATCGCCACTAACATCGGCGAAGTTCAGCACATTCCCACTAATTCCACAGCAGCAGGCGCCCAGTTACTTGCATCCGAAGAAGAAGTCGCCTTTGAGGCAGCCCTATGCCCTATCGCTACATGCCGCGATTTAGGGCTCACATCTTTAAG
>JAGBKC010000039.1 GCA_017934115.1 Actinomycetaceae bacterium
ATCTCCTTCTACCTTTTGCTCTACCTTACTACATAAATACCCATCATCATACATCTATAATGAACACATGAAAATTGATTCATCCGCCCTTATGAACGCTATGCGCGAGCGTCACAGTGTAAAAAAATACAATGCAACACCTTTAACGCCGCAAGATAAAGCTTTTGTTGGCAACACCATTGCACATATCAATGCCACATCCGGTTTGAATATGCAATTAATTGAAAATGAACCTGAGGTTTTTCGCACTTTTATAAGTGCGCGAACTGGCCTCATTTCTGCACATTCGTATATCGCCATGGTTGGCACAGCACATAAAGATCTTGATTTTTTTGTTGGATATTGGGGTGAACTTTTAGTTTTATTACTGCAATCTCGAGGTATTCATACTAACTGGACCGGTGGCACACGACGCCTTGGCCTTTCTACAGCGCGCGTTCAGCAAAACGAAAAAAACACTATTCTTATTGCTCTTGGTTATGGCGAAAATTCTGGGAAAGAACGCTCAACTCGGCCTATTGAGGCTTTATGCTCCGCACCTTCTCCTTATTCTCCATGGCTGCGCCGCGCACTTCATGCAGCTCAACTAGCACCAACTGGTTACAATAGACAAAAATTTCACTTCACCATTGATGAAAACGGCAATTTCGAGACAAATCCACTACTGTGGAAAGCCAATATCACAGCAAAATCAACAACACATATGCCTCTTAACCTTATTGACCTTGGTATTGCAACACGCCATTTTGAGCTTGGTGCCAGCAACTATTTCTCCTCTGTCTACGGATGGGAACCGACCATTTCGCGTTCAGAAGATCCGCGTTCTTTTTCTTTTACGTATCCCGTAGTAGAATAAAGGTATGCATGAATTACATGAATTAAACGATATGTCTGAACCTCCATCTACTCAGCCGGTCAGCCCGGCTCATCAAAACAAACCTACTTCTTCTGTTTCTAGCACCAGTTCGATTATTGCCGCAATCATTTCTAATATTCTTGTTGGGATCGTTAAGTTTATTGCAGCTGCTTTTTCTGGATCTTCAGCCATGATCGCTGAAGGAATCCATTCTATTGTCGATTCAGGCAACGGCCTTCTTGTCTTTTTAGGAGTACGCCGCTCGCGTAAAAAAGCCGATACACATCATCCTTTTGGTTATGGGCAAGAACTCTATTTTTGGACCCTTGTTGTGGCGATCATGATTTTCGCTCTCGGTGGTGGTTTTTCCATTTACGAGGGAATACAGCATTTTTACCACCCACGCAATGAACTAGAAAACACATCCCTTAACTACATCATCATTGGAATCAGCGGCATTATTGAGGGCGTTTCTCTTGCTATTGCAATTAAAAATTTCAATAAAGCACGCGGGAAGTTACGCCCCATGCAGTTTATTCGCGAAGCAAAAGATCCAAGCCTTTTTACTGTCGTTCTTGAAGATAGTGCTGCAGAACTCGGCCTTATTTTTGCTTTTCTTGGTATTTTTTGTGCGGATGTTTTTCATAACCCCCATATTGACACTTTAGCATCCATTGCTATCGGTCTGCTTTTGTGCGCCGTCTCCATTGTGTTATTGCGCGAATCGAAGGGGTTGCTCATTGGCGAAGGCCTGAAAAATGATGAATTAAAAGTCATTGAGTCCATTGCGGAATCGAATCCTTTTGTTGTTGAATGTGGACGTATTCTTTCGATGTATATGGGCCCACACGATCTTCTTCTCGCTATGGATGTCACCTTTACATTTGATGCTTCAAGGGACGATATCGTGCGCGCTGTCGATGAAATCGAAATGCGCATTGCCGAGCGTTTCCCTGATGCTACGCGCGTCTTTATTGAATCTGAGTCTTTGCGTTTTACACGCAAACAAGCACTTCATAGCGCAGCGAACGAAGACGCCGTGGAATAAATAATACACACATACTCCCCTTATTGATTTTTTATATCTCTCCCTATACCCTATAGGGTATGCAGAATATAAAAAAAACACTCACTACATACGCAAGTATCACTCTTCTTTTAGCCGGTGGATCATCAATGTCATCATGTTCATCAGATAATGCTCAGCCATCTACACAAACGAGCATCAGCGCACAAGATGTACAAAAAATCATTGATAACAAGGAAGACGCACTTATTATCGATGTACGAACTGACAGCGAATACGCCGGTGGTCATATTCCTGGTGCCGTTAATTTGAGTGTCGATCAAATCAACGAATCAACAGCAAGCAAGATTATTCCTTCCAAGGATAAACGCGTTGTTGTTTATTGCCGTACAGGCGTAAGGGCTGGTAATGCTTTGAAAACCTTGAAAGACCTTGGATACACTAACGTTTCCACACTAGGTGGAATCCAAACCGACTGGAATGGCGAAGTAACAAAATAATGTATTTTCATACATATAACCTGTGAAAATACAGTTTTTCTCCCCAAAAGTCCCAGGCAAACACCAGAAAACCATCGTATTATATTGTCAAACGTTGGGGGCGTTTGGGGGGCAGATACAAATCTTAGAAAATTAGGGAAACAAAAAAGTAACGAGATTGGCGAAGGGCATGTGCCAATCTCGTTACTTTTTTTTATCAACAGTTATGACATCTTTTCACTCGTGCCACCTAAAGGCACACAATGAAAAATATTCTTATCTTTTAGGCATTCTTCCTTTGCGCTTCCAAAGCTGCGATCGTACCACCATCGACCAAGACATCAAAACCGGTCAAATAGCTTGCCTTGTCACTTGCCAAGAAAAGCATCACGCGCGCCAATTCTTCTGGCTGACCAAGGCGACCAAGTGCACTCATCATGCCAAGGTCTGCAGCGTCCTTACCTTCTGCACGTCCCATTGGCGTATCGATCGTTCCAGGTGAAACAGAAACAACGCGAATCCCCTTCTTTCCCAACACAAGAGCAGTTGTGCGAGTATACCAACGAACGAACACTTTAGAGAACATATATGACATACCTGCAAGACCGCCCTTTTGCTCTTCAGGAACTTGTGCAAGCATTGCTAATCCTGCTTCTTTCAAAGCCTGTACCCCATGCTCAACTGTTTCAAACATAGCGTAAGGAATACGATCTTCTGGTGCCATATATGCACTCATTGATGCAACATTGACGATTGCCGCACCTTCCTTCATCACAGCAGCAAAAGCTTCGTTGATATTGACCGTTCCGCATGCATTGATTTCGAAAATCTTTTCTGCACTTGCCAAATGAGGTGAAACACCAGCAGCATGCACAAGGGCCTTTACCTCACCTAATGACTGAGCAAATTGCGAAAGGTCATATACATTTTGTGCATTTGTTACATCGCAGCCAAAGCCATGAGCATCTCGGCCTGCATCTTTTAATTCTTGAACTGCTGCATCGAGCTTTTCACCTGGCAAATCAGCCAATACGAGAGTATAGGAATCATCTGCTTCTTTTGCCACTGAATTACCCATACCTGATGCGCCACCAGTAATAACGAGAACGTCTGACATAAAGTCTCCTTTAACATTTATTCATGACAAAGCAAGAAGTGAAAAGCCTTATTCAGCATCCTTGCTTCATAGTGCATGCTAACGATGCGAATATGTGAAGTCAACACATCACGCAAAGACATCCAATAAATGCACCATTTACATAAGATTTTGTCTATTTTTCACGATAGGAAAATATGGATTTCTTAAAGATAAAATTTTAAGGGAAAAACACCTATTCATACACAAAAAAATTTACTATGATGAGCAAAGTATTTTTTGAACGTTTCACATGTCTCCACTAACACCAAAGAAAAGCAACACACACTTTACAAGTTAAGTTTATTAAATATAAAAACACTTGCAGAAAAAAAAAATCTTCATATATCATTACTCACATACATCTAAGTGAACAAAGGAGTCCCTATGGATATCGCAGGTTTTCTGGGAGAAATTTCAGATTATCTCTACACCTATCTGCTTATAGCCTTGCTTATTGGCACTGGCATTTACTTCACCATCCGCACAGGCGGTGTGCAAATACGTGAATTTGGCCAGATGATCAAAGGAATTTTCCATTCACGCGATAAAGATAGAGATGGAATTTCTTCGTTTCAAGCTTTTGCTATTGGCTTAGCATCTCGCGTGGGCACAGGCAATATTGCTGGTGTTGCACTTGCGCTTGTGGCCGGCGGCCCTGGCGCTATTTTCTGGATGTGGCTCGTTGCTCTTGTTGGTATGGCAACTGCATTCATCGAGGCAACTCTGGCTCAGCTTTTCAAGATCCGTTGGCACGATGGCACATTCCGCGGCGGCCCTGCCTTCTATATTGAACGCGGCTTAGGTTCGCGCACCTGGGGCATCGTTTTTGCTATTTTCTTGATTTTCTCTTTCGGTATCTCTTATGAGGCTCTTCAAGCTAATACTATTTCGGCTATTTTTGAATCGAATTTCTCCATCCCAACATGGGCAACAGCAATTGTTTTAGTTATTGTGTGCGCACCTATTGTTTTCGGTGGCATCAAGCGAGTTGCACGCATTACTGAATGGCTTGCTCCAGCAATGGCTATTGTCTATATCTTTATTGCCCTTACCATTATCATTATCAATTACGATAATATCCTTCCTGTTTTCAAGCTTATTTTCGCTTCTGCTTTCAACCTTGAATCTGGTATTGCCGGTACAGGCGGCGGCATTCTTGCTGCTATGCTTAACGGTGCACGCCGTGGTCTTTTCTCTAATGAGGCTGGTGAAGGTTCTGCCCCGAACGCCGCATCCACAGCGCACGTTACCCATCCTGCTAAGCAAGGATTTATTCAGTCGATTGGTGTATTTGTTGACACGATTCTTGTATGTTCTGCAACAGCTTTTATCGTTCTTAATGCTGCACCTTCCGTATTCACACCTGGACAGGATACCGATATGGCAGGCGCACCACTAACTATCGCAGCTGCACAGAGCCAGCTTGGAAATTGGATTGGTCCTGTCCTTGTTATTCTTATCTTTATCTTCGCCTTCTCTTCCATCATCGGCAATTACGCATACGCTCAGGTCAACTTCGATTTCCTTAGCGGTGGAAAAGAATGGGGCGAATACACATTGCGCACACTCATTCTGATTTCGGTGGCTGTTGGTTCTTTAGCTTCCCTTGACGCCGTGTGGAACTTTGCAGACATTACGATGGGCGGCATGGCGCTTATTAACTTGGTTGCCATCCTTGCACTTGGCAAGTGGGCATTGGGAGCCTTAAAAGACTACCGAGCAAACCCAGATAAGCCATTTATTTCCGTCAATAACCCACATATGCCTGGAGAATTACCAGGTGATATTTGGGATCACGAAAACAAGTAACATAAACCTTTTCAAAACCTTTTCATAAACTAAAAGTGTCACATGCGAGAGCAATTTTCTTCTCATGTGACACTTTTTATTTTCTATACATGTTATGCAAGTGTTTCAGGTGAAACATTGTCGCTATTCATGCGTTCTTTCAATATATTGCAAAGATGATGACGAGTATCTTCGCCATAAAGCAGATGACCATCAGCAATCCCACCAATAAGAGCACGAATGTCAAAGTCAACGATATTTTCCTTATTCTTAGCCCACCACTGTTGCATATATTGTTGTTCGTCTTCATTTACTTTTTTATCAAGGTCAACACCAACAAGAATGCTATATAAATGCTCCAGTGTTTGTGCTTGTTTCTTTTTCTGCGAACGTGTAGGAGCTTGCCAAGATGAAGAATAAATAAATTCTTGTGGTTGTGGCATACCGAATTCTTCTACCATTGCCCAAAATATACCCGCGCACGCCTGCGTATCAGACATAGCATCGTGATGTCGGCGAAGTGGAATATCATAGTAAGAGGCCATCGTATTTAGTTTATGATTCGTTAAATGAGGTAAATACTTTCGTGCCATCATGAGCGTACAGATATACGGAGCAGAAAGAGGTTCTAAGTTGTAGCGCTCCAAAACTTTTGAGACTACTCTCAAATCCACAGCTTTTGCATTATGCGCCACCAAGACACTATCAGCAAAAACATCACGCAGTTCGCTTTCCCATACATCAGAAAAAATCGGGGCATCTGCCACCATATCTTCTGTAATACCGTGGATACGCACGTTCATATCATCGAAATGTGTTTGAGGGTTGATCAAGAAACTACCGGAATACTCTTCTCTACCTTGTTCATCGGTGCGCACAACACCGATTTGACACACATGAGAATTACTGCGATTAGGTGTTTCCACATCAAAAAACGTAAAAGAAGTCATGCAATAACACTAAAACACTTACAGTGCAATATTACGGTAGATTTTTTACGTAGACACCTAGTGACATGATTGAGATCGTTTCTCTGTTTTTGTTTCGGTGCTGTTTAGCATGATTAACGAGTTTTGTAGAGGTAATTAAATTCTCTCGTCTGTTTTTGCAAACGCTAAAGGAAAAGTATAAAGGCGAGCAGTCGTAATGACTGACCGCCCCGCTTTCATATTAGTCAACACATCAGCTGATTACAATAACTGTTCATCTTTGCGTCTACGCACCACTAACACGATCACAGTACCAACAATAGTGACTAGTAGAGCACCAGCAATATATCCACCTGTCACAGCACCAGTGTTCACTAGTGCACTGGAGTTGCTACAATGTGTTAGACATTTTATTCAGGGACTTAAAGATAGGAGAAAGGAAGTCCCAATATGGCAGACTCAAGGCACCCAAGAAAGTTTTCAGAAGACTTCAAACGACAGATTGTC
>JAGBKC010000040.1 GCA_017934115.1 Actinomycetaceae bacterium
AATTTTTTATTACCTCTGACGATGAGACGATTTATAGAGTATTCATGTATGGATATAAAGATATACGTGTGTTGACTACAGGCGCTCGTGTTCATGTAAGAGGCGTTCTTAGTCATTATGGTGGGTCTATCTTTTTTATGAATCCTGAATTTGAAGTAGTAAGCGTCGATGAAGAGGAATATCGTGAATAATTCAGATGAACAGATCTTGCGAAATAGTGAAAATGACACGGGAAACTTGATTTCCGCTGCGGAGGATTCACCTAATAGGCTTTCTCTTGCGTTGCAGGAAGATTTTGATGTATGGAAAGCGCTCGGGGGTGTGCGAGGGCTTATTGAAAGTGTTCTTCCTGTATGTGTCTTTATGATCGTTTACTTTGTGTCTGGGAATATTATCTATTCTTTTTCTGCTCCTCTCATTTTAGGGATTATATTTATAGTGGTGAGATTTTTTTCTGGTATAGATGTTATGCCAGCTGTTAGCGGTTTTATTGTTCTATGTTTATCTGCTTTTTGGGTAGGTAAAACTGGGCGTGCAGAAAGTTTCTTTGTTTTAGGGTTGTGGCTAAATCTTCTTTATGCGAGTGTTTTGGTAGTGTCACTTATAGTTAAATGGCCTTTGATTGGTGTTCTTTTTTCTTTGTTGCAGAACTCAGGTTTCGCATGGCAAAAACGTGAAAAAAGGGCTGATGTGTCTTTATATAAGCGTTATTTTGTGATGACGCTTATATGGGTGTGTTTATTTATTCTGCGTCTTATGGTTGAAGGGCCACTTTATTATTTTCATCTTCTTGGGGCTTTAGGGGTGGCACGTATTGCTTTGGGGCCATTTGCTTTTATGTTGACTTTGTGGTTGACATGGATTTTTGCTCGTCCGCTTTTAGCGAAGAAAAATGGGCAGTAAAACTGCCCATGCATGTCTCATTATAGGGGTATTGAAAAATTAAGATGCAGCAACTGCTTTTGTGAGGCGGTTGTTGACATCTTCCCAATTGACAAGATTCCAGAATGCTGCAACATAGTTGGCTTTAATGTTGAGATAGTCAAGGTAAAAAGCGTGTTCCCACATATCGAGCATAAGAAGTGGTGTTATTCCTACAGGAACGTTGGATTGTTGATCGAAAAGCTGGAACGTTGTCACTGTCTTGCCAAGAGAATCATAGCCGAGAACTGCCCATCCTGAACCTTGAATACCTGTTGCTACAGCCGAGAACTGTTTCTTAAAAGCGTCGAAGGAGCCAAAACCATCTTGAAGTGCTGAAGCGATTTCACCTTCAGGTTCACCGCCACCTTGTGGGGAAAGATTATTCCAGAAGATGGTGTGGTTGGTGTGGCCTGCAAGATTGAACGCGAGATCTTTGGAAAACTGATTGATCTTGGAAAGATCGCCTGATTCACGAGCTGCTTTCAAGTTTTCTAGTGCCGCATTGGCGCCAGCGACATAGGCAGCGTGGTGCTTATCGTGGTGAAGTTCCATGATCTTGCCTGAAATGTGAGGTTCAAGTGCAGAGTAATCATAAGGAAGTTCATCAAGTGTATAGATAGCCATATTTCCTCCTGTCATGGTGGCTTGGTTAGTAGTGAACTACTGTCTTCTATCGTAGTTGTAGAGTACTTCAAGTTGAATCATTCAAGTTATAGTTTATCTCACTAAATGGATGTGTGATGTGTAGGGAGCTTTCTGTAGTAATAAAGTGAAAAACTATTGTGTGGTGTGTAGAATGATGACGATATTTATTTTGATACTGGAGGTAACATGTCGCAGGTTGCACAAGAGACGGTTCGTATTATAGTTTTTTCAGATGATAGTACACGTCGTCGTCAAGTTATGGATGCATTAGGGCGCCGAGTTGGCGAAGATGGTCCTCTTATTGAGTATCGTGAAATTGCAACTGCTCCTATGGCAATGCTGGAGATTCAAGGTGACACTCGTTACGATCTGGCTATTTTGGATGGTGAAACTCGAGGTCTTTCAGGCTTAGGTCTTGGAAAAATGATGCATGATGAAGTTCCTTCAGATCATATCAATGCTGATATTCCGACAATTAACCTTATTGCTCGCCCTCAAGATGAATGGCTTTCACGTTGGTCGGGTGCACATGTGGCTCTTCCTTTCCCCGTAGAGCCGGCTTCTCTCATTCAAGCCGTTGAAAAAGCGTTAGAGAAGAAAGTACAAGCATGAGTGAACGCACGTGGGCCGATATCATTACACGTTTAATTAAAAAAGAAGATCTTTGTGCGAATGATGCTTCATGGGCAATGGATGCTATTATGGGTGGGGAGGCTTCTCCTGCTTTGATTGCGAGTTTTTTGACTGCCTTGTCGTCCAAAGGTGAAACTGTTGGAGAAGTTCGTTCCCTTGCAGATACGATGCTTCAATACGCTCAAAAGGTTGATTTACCTTCAGATGTGTGTGATATTGTTGGCACAGGTGGTGATCGTTTCTGTACTGTTAATATATCTACCATTTCTTCACTTGTCATTGCAGCATCAGGCGTGCCAGTCATTAAACATGGTAATCGTGCTTCATCTTCCTCGTCAGGTTCTGCTGATTGTCTAGAGGCAGCTGGCCTTTATTTAGGGCTCACTCCTGAGCAAGTTGCAGATGTTTTTAAGAAGCTGAATATTACATTTATTTTTGCTAATCTCTTTCACCCTTCGATGCGTTTTGTTGCTCCTACGCGTAAAGAGTTAGGAATTGCAACGGTTTTTAACGTTTTAGGTCCATTGACCAATCCTGTTAAGCCGCAAACATCGGTTATTGGTGTATCTTCTGCGCATTTTGCTCCTATTGTTGCCGGTGTTTTGGCTGAACGTGGCACGAAAGCTCTTGTTTTTCGTGGAGACAATGGTTTGGATGAATTGTCGACTGTGTCTCCAAATCATGTGTGGGAAGTTCGTAATGGGCGCATACATGAATCTTTGATAGATGCGGTAAAAGATTTTGGTATGAATGCTGCAACTATTGATGATTTGCGCGGTGGTGATCCATCTTTTAATGCACGAGTACTTAAAAATGTTCTTCAAGGCGAAAAAGGTGCAGTTCGTGACGCTGTGCTTCTGAACGTTGCAGGGGCTCTTATTGCTGATGGTCGCATTGTTCCAGAGGATATATCATCTGAATCTTTGCATGCACGATTTCTGTGGGGGATCAATAAGGCCGCATCTGTTATTGATTCTGGTGACGCATTCGCTTTGTTTGAGCGGTGGATCGCACTATCGAATGAATATAAGTAAATAATAAAAAGAAAATGTTGTGATTAGGGGCTTATCATATTATGTCTATTCGTCGTGTTGCTTTATTGACAGCTGGTGGTTTTGCACCATGTTTATCGGCCGCTATCGGTTATTTAATCGATGAATATACGAAGAAAGATCCGTACGTTGAGATTATCGCGTATCATCACGGTTATTATGGTCTTTTAAGAGGTGAATACACACTTATTGATGAACACACTCGTCAAAATGCTCTCCTTCTTACTCGCTATGGTGGTTCACCTATTGGAAATTCTCGTGTCAAGCTGACCAATGTTGAGGATCTTGTTTCGCGTGGTTTGGTGAATGAAGGTGAGAATCCTTTAGCTGTTGCAGCTGAACAACTTCGTGCTGATGGTGTCGATGTGCTACATACTATTGGTGGTGACGATACAAATACAACTGCTGCTGATCTGGCGCAGTATTTGATGGAAAATGACTATAAGCTCACCGTTGTTGGGTTGCCAAAAACGATTGATAACGATATTTACCCTATTCATCAATCTTTAGGTGCATATACGGCAGCTGAAGAAGCATCTCTTTATGCACAACATATTATTGCTGAACATCGTTCGAATCCACGTATGCTGATTATTCACGAAGTGATGGGACGCAATTGTGGTTATTTAACAGCACAATCTGCTGCCTATTATCATGCTTGGGTAAAAGAGCAAGAGTGGTTGCCCGCCATTGGTCTTGATGGTGAACGTTGGGATGTTCATGCCGTTTATGTGCCAGAGAAAAATATTGATTTTGATAAAGAAGCGGCGCGTTTGAAAGATATTATGGATCGAAAAGGAAATGTGAATATTTTCCTTTCGGAAGGCGCAGGTATTCAGGATATTATCGTTGAAAAAGAAGCTAATGGTGAAGAGATTTTGCGCGATCCATTCGGTCATGTCAAATTGGATACTATTAATCCAGGTCAGTGGTTTGCTCAGCAGTTTGCGAAGAGAATTGATGCACATAAAGTCATGGTGCAAAAATCAGGTTACTTTTCGCGTTCATGGAAAGCGAATGATACAGATTTGGAACTTATTTATACAATGGTGGATAAAGCTGTTTCGTGTGCTTTTGATGGTGTGAGTGGTGTTATTGGCCATGATGATGAGAATGGTAATGAATTGTCGTGTATTGACTTCACACGCATCAAAGGAGGGAAACCTTTTGATGTGACACGTGATTTTTATGTAGATTTATTGAAAGAAATTGGGCAAGAGTAGTCATCGTTTTCTTTTGTTTTCCTACCTAGAAGGTATGTGAAAAAAGTTTTTCTACATAAAAGATGGTATACCTACTTTATGTCACGAGATAAAAGACCGGGGAGTGATATGGATCAGTTAAATGAGCTTGCGAAGTGGCGTGCTAAAGAAGCAAAACATCAGCCCTCATGGCCTGACCTTGACAAATTGAAGGATGATACAGACTATTTGCGAACTCTTCCTCCTCTTGTATTTGCTGGTGAAGCTGATAAATTGCGTCGTGAGATTGCTCTTGCGTCACGTGGTGAATCTTTTGTGTTGATGGGTGGAGATTGTGCAGAAACATTTGCAGAATCTACTGCTGATCATATACGTGAAAAAATACGTACCATTTTACAAATGGCTGTTGTTCTTACTTATGGTGCTTCTGTTCCTGTTGTAAAGATTGGGAGAATGGCTGGTCAATTTGCTAAGCCACGATCAAAACCTACAGAAGTACGTGATGGGGTGGAACTGCCTAGCTATTTGGGAGATATTGTCAATGGTTTTGATTTTACACCTGAAGCGCGCACTCCAGATTCTTCGCGACTTATTCAAGCTTATCAGCACAGCGCAGCAACGTTGAATCTCATTCGTGCTTTTACAACTGGTGGTTTTGCAGATTTATCAAAAGTTCATGAGTGGAATAAAGGCTTTATGCAAAATCCTGCTTATGCTAAATATGAAAATTTGGCAACTGAAATTGACCGTGCGATGCGGTTTTTGCATGCTGCTCGTGTTTCTGACGAATCTTTGCGTACAGTTGATATGTATGTTGCTCATGAGGCATTACTTTTGGATTATGAAGAGGCATTAACTCGTATAGATTCTCGCACAGGTAACCTTTACAATTGTTCGGCGCATATGCTGTGGATTGGTGAACGTACTCGCGGAATTGATGATGCTCATGTTGATATGCTCTCACGTGTTCATAATCCTATTGGTGTAAAGCTCGGGCCAACGACACAGTCAAGCGATGTTCTTGCATTGATAGACGCATTAAATCCTGAAGGTGAAGAAGGGCGCTTGACATTCATAACGCGTATGGGTGCTGGTGTGATACGTGATCGTTTGCCTTCTTTGGTTGAGGCTGTTAAGGGTGATGGCAGGCCTGTGACATGGGTAAGTGATCCGATGCATGGTAATACTATTACAACAGATGAAGGTTTTAAGACGAGGCGTCTTAAAGATATTTTTGATGAAATCAACGGTTTTTTTGCTGTTCACTCGCAAATGGGAACACATCCTGGTGGTATTCATTTAGAGTTAACTGGTGATGATGTCACTGAAGTTTTGGGCGGAAGTGAAGAGGTTTTAGAAGAAACTCTTGGGGAGCGCTATGAAACTTTGGTTGATCCTCGCTTGAATCACCAGCAGTCTTTGGAAATTGCTTTTCTTGTTGCAGAAGCTTTGCAGGAAACGGCTCTGTAACGTAAAAAGTGATAGGAATATGTGCTCGCATTTATTATAAATGTGGGTACATATTTTTTTCTAAAATAAGGAGAAGATATGTCAACGGAAGAGAAGAAGGGGCTTTTGGCCGGTCTTTTTTGTTATGTTCTGTGGGGGTGCTTTCCTCTATATTGGAAACTTCTCAATGATGTGAATTCTTTTGAAATTATTGCTCACCGTATCATTTGGTGTTTTGTTGTTACTTATTTTTTACGCTGATTATGGGTTTATCTTTGAAGGATCTTGTGATAAGTCTGCGTGCGTGGAAAATTCTTCTTCCATCTTCTTTTCTTATTGCAATAAATTGGTCTATTTATATATTTGCCGTTAATATCGATAGAGTTATTGAAACGGCTATTGGTTATTATTTAAATCCTTTAGTGACTATTTTGTTTGGTGTGATCTTTTTTAAGGAAAAGTTAACGAAGGTGCAGATGTTGGCTGTTGCTTTGTGCTTTGCGGGGTTGTTGTATTTTACTGTCAATTACGGTTCTTTTCCATGGATCTCTCTTGGCTTGGCCTTAAGTTTTGCTGCTTATGGTGTTTTTAAGAAAAAGGGAGGTTATCATCCTGTTCTTGCCTTGACTTTTGAAAATCTCATCACTTTTATTCCTGCGATTATTGTTTTGCTGATTGTGGCTCGTGTTACTGATGATCATGCTTTTGCGAATGCATCTCATCCACATATGCTTCGTACAACTCTTCTTCTTGTTCTTGGGGGGTTGGTAACGGCAATTCCTTTGTTGTTGTTTGCCTGGGCCGCTAATGTTGTTCCCTTGTCGTGGATCGGCTTTTTGCAGTATGTTAGCCCAACGATTGCGCTTTTATTAGGTGTATTTCTTTTTGATGAACCTTTTACCTATGCGCACATTGTTTGTTTGATTCTTATCTGGACAGGTATTGCTTTAGTTACGGGGGAAATGTTTATGAAAACGCGAAAAACGAACAATTAAATATGCTTTCATGTGTGAGGTATGTTAAAAAAGTAGATATTACTAATTAGTATTACTACTTAGTAGTATTCTTGTGTTGTTCAAAGAGAGGGGGTTGTATGTCAGACGAACAAGAAGTCACAGATATGCAGGTCGATCGCGCTTTAGAAGATAACCGCGAAGCTTTGCATACGATGATTGTTTTTAGACATGCGCATAAAACTCTTGTTACTCGTGAAATGCCTGTTTTGCATGACTATGGTTTGACACCTGCGCAATTTGGCGTTCTTGATGTCTTACGAGCAAAAGGAAAAATGAAAATTGGGCATATTATTGACTCTCTTTTCATGACTCCTGGCAATATGACTGTCGTCATCCGTAATATGGAGCGAGATGGTTTGATTAAACGTTCTACATGTGAAAATGATAAGCGTGTTTCATATATAGAATTAACGCAACGGGGGCGGAAACTTATCAACAAAGCACTCTATGATCATGCGTATAATGTGGGACGTCTCATGAGGGTTTTATCGAGCGAAGAACAAGAACAATTAACTTCTCTTTTGAAAAAATTTAAGATACATGAAAGGTAAGAAAGCATGGCAAAAATTCTCATGATTAATGGTTCTCTTCGTAAAAACTCGTTTAATGGACAAGTTGCGAAAACAATTGCCGATATTATTGGTCAGCGTGCAGAGGTGTCATTCTTGGATTGGTCAAATGTTCCTGTGTATAACCAGGATAACGATTATCCTGCAGTAGAAGCAGTTGAAAAAGTACGCCATGAGGCACAAGCTGCTGATGCTTTGTGGTTTGTTACCCCTGAATACAATCTGCAGATACCTGGCCCATTGAAGAACTTGACTGATTGGTTAAGTCGCTCGCTTGATCCGGCAAATCCACGTGGTGCAAGTGCTGTGGACGGAAAAGTCACAACTGTCAGTGCTGCAAGTGCTGATGGGGGAACGCATGTGCGTGCCCATATGGAAGATTTGCTTAGTTTTATCCGCACAGATGTGGTGAAGAGTGAACAAGGTGTTGCTATTAATCCTGAAGCATGGATGACTGGTGAACTTCAGATTGATGATGCAACCCGGGAGGCTTTATCTCGACAGGTAGATGCGTTACTTGCTAAAATTTCATAAGCTTATTGAAAAGAATCATATTGGGCATTATACAAACGTGTGTAATGCCCATTTTTTTTCATCAATTCTTCGTGTGTTCCTGTTTCGAGAATTTCTCCTTTATCCATCATGATAATGACATCGGCATCACGAATAGTTGAAAGTCGATGAGCAATAATAAATGATGTGGTGGAGGTGGTGAGAGTCTGTAAAGCTTTTTGCACAAGAATCTCTGTATGTGTATCGATTGCAGAAGTTGCCTCATCAAGGATCAGAATGTCGCTATGCGCTATATATGCACGTGCAATACTGATAAGTTGGCGTTCACCCGCAGAAAGAATGTGAGCATTGTTTTGTAAGACAGTGTCATATCCTTGAGGAAGCTGGCGAATAATATGATCTATAGAGCATGCGTGTGCTGCTTTGTAGACATCTTCACGGCTTGCTTGTGGTAGGCCAAAGGCAATATTATCAGCAATAGTGCCATTGTGGAGCCACGGGTCTTGGAGAACTATGGAAAAATATGAACGCAGGCGCGATCGTTTAAGCTGATGTATATCGTATCCATCGATATAAATATGTCCTTTGTCGAGGTCATAAAATCGCATTAAAAGATTAACAAGTGTTGTTTTTCCAGCTCCTGTATGGCCAACAATAGCGACTTTATCTCCTTTTTTTACTTTGAGAGAAAAATTGTTGATAACGGCTGAGTTTTTTTCATATCCAAAACTTACATTGTCAAATTCTACAAAGTAAGGTGTTTCTTTGCGGGCGATTTGCCTAGATTCGTTTTCTTCTATCTCTTCATCTTGATCTAGGAATTCAAAAATGCGTTTGCTGGATGCAGCTCCAGATTGTAGTGTGCTTGCCATGGAGCTTAAAGTTTGTATAGGGTTACTCAATTGGCGAGAGTACTGCAGTAATGCTTGAAGAGCTCCAATTGTTAGTGTAGAAGAAAGAACGGATAAGCCACCCCAAACACATAGAAGGATAAAGGCAAGATTGCTGGCGAAATTCATCACCGGCATAGCCATTTGAGAATATGTGTGAGCCTTATATGATGTGCGGAAAAGCTCGTTATTTGAGCGATGAAATTCTTTGTTGATGCTGTCTTTCATGGAATAGGTATGAATGATATC
>JAGBKC010000041.1 GCA_017934115.1 Actinomycetaceae bacterium
GTAGATGCATCAGCATAAGAAATAACTGGAAATGCTATACTAATAATTAGTCCGCATAAAATAAAAAGGAATATATGTTTCTTTTTCATACTCTTATTTTGTTTTAGTGTATAAAAATTATTTTTTATTATGCAATGTGTGCACAAACATGGCATAAAGATGTGCATGTGGATAAAAGAAAATGTAGTCAATACCACCGCATCTTCTGTATTTTTGAAATTGATAATCCTAGCAACCTTGTAGAATATTGCATGCAGCTAATCGTGTGTTAGCTGACTTCGCACATCTTTTTCACTTAGGTGCTTTGTGCTGTCGGTCTTCTATGAAGAATGCACAATGAAGATGTCAGGGCGTGTAGCAACCGTTACGCGCATAAACCGATAGGCGTATGCCGTTATAGAAAGGACAGCCCTATGGCAGTCGTAACAATGCGTCAACTTCTTGATGCAGGCGTTCATTTTGGACATCAAACACGTCGTTGGAATCCAAAAATGAAGCGTTACATTCTCAACGATCGCAATTCTATTTATATTATTGATCTTCGTAAAACTATCGAAGATATCGATCGTACATTTGAATTCGTAAAACAAACTGTTGCTCACGGTGGCAATATTTTGTTCATTGGTACGAAAAAGCAAGCTCAAGAATCTATTCGTGAGCAAGCAGAACGCGTTGGTATGCCATATGTGAATCAGCGCTGGTTGGGCGGTATGCTTACAAACTTTTCTACAGTTGCTAAGCGTCTTGGCCGCTTAAAAGAACTTGAACAAATTGATTTTGATGATGTTGCAGGTTCAGGGCGCACAAAGAAAGAACTTTTGATGATGCGCCGCGAGAAGGAAAAGCTCGAACGTGCTCTTGGTGGTATCCGCAATATGCGTAAGATTCCTTCTGCTGTATGGATTGTTGATACAAATAAAGAACACTTGGCTGTTGATGAAGCACACAAGCTCAACATTCCTGTTGTTGGTATTCTTGATACTAATTGCGATCCTGATGATGTTGCATATCCGATCCCAGGAAATGATGATGCGATTGGCTCTATCGCATTGTTGACACGTGTCATTGCTGACGCTGTTGCTGAAGGTCTTGTTGCTCGTGGTAAAGCTGCCGCTGGAACAGATTCTGCAGAGGAACCAATGCCAGAATGGGAACGTGAACTCCTTGAAGGCAAAACAGAAGAAAAAGAAGAAACTGAAAAGTCTTCTGAAGAAAGCACAACAGAAAAATAATAGTAGAAAATAAAAGGAAAACACACATGGCAAACTTTACTGCTGCAGATATTAAAGCTTTGCGCGAAAAAACTGGCGCAGGCATGCTTGATGTAAAAAAAGCACTTGACGAAGCCAATGGTGATGCTACAAAGGCTGAAGAAATCCTTCGTGTGAAGGGTTTGAAGTCTGTTGCGAAACGTGAAGGTCGTACAGCATCTGACGGTCTCATTGCTTCTGCTGTTATTGATACAGATAATGGACAGCGTGGCGTTCTTGTTGAAGTGAACTCAGAAACTGATTTCGTTGCTAAGAACGAAAAGTTCATTTCTATGGCAGATAAAATTTTGAATGCAGCTGTTGCTGCTTCAGCTGAAACGGTTGAAGAAGTTTTGAACGCTTCTACAGATGAAGGAAGCGTAAAAGAACTTTTGGAAGCAAATAGCGCTATTATCGGTGAAAAGCTTGATGTGACACATATTAGTGTTGTTACAGGTGAACATGTTGAAGCATACATGCATCGCACAAACCCAGATTTGCCTCCACAGGTTGGCGTTCTTGTTGCTAGCGATAAAGCAGCCTCTTCAGTTGCACATGACATAGCTGTTCATATTGCAGCTTTGAATCCGGCATATCTTGATCGAAATAGTGTTCCTGCTGATGTTGTTGCTGCTGAAGAACGCGTTGCTACAGAAACAACAATTGCTGAAGGAAAGCCAGAAGCTGCTGTTCCAAATATCGTTAAAGGCCGCATGAACGGTTTCTATAAGCAAGTGTGCTTGTTAGAACAAGGTTATGCACGTGAACCAAAGACACCTGTTGGTGATGTTGTTAAGCAAACAGGTGGTCTTATTACTGATTTTGCTCGTATTCGCGTAGGTGCAAGCGAGTAATTTTATTACTTTTTGTAAAAGCGTTCTGGCATGTTGCGAGGGCGCTTTTACTATATTTTTACTCTCAAAAACTAGTAATTGTTTTATATAAAAACTGTGTGTAATGTAGTGACTGCCATTGTTCTATCAAGGAGGAAAAACAATGAAGGCAGTTGTTTTTGAAGAATATAAAAAGAAACCTGCATTAAAGGAAGTACCAAAACCAACTCCTGGTCCTGGAGAGGTTATTTTAAAAGTTGCTGGCTCTGGTGCTTGTCATTCTGATGTTGCTGTATACGATGAATATGAGTATGATGTAACCGCTGGCCATATGACTCCTCCTTTTATTTTGGGTCATGAAGTGTCTGGCTGGGTCGATAGTGTGGGTGAAGGTGTTACCGGTGTCAATGTTGGAGACGCATATTTAGTTTATGGACCAACAGCATGTGGACACTGTCGTTATTGTTCGCGTGGGCAAGATACATACTGTTTGAATTTTGCTGACACATCGTGCATGGCGGTTGGTCTTGGGCGCGATGGTGGAATGGCTGAATATGTGGCTGTTCCTGCGCGTAACTTAGTGGCACTTGGTGATGCAGACCCTATTGATGCTGCTCCTTTAGCAGATGCAGGTCTTACTCCTTATCATGCAATCAAAAAAGCTCTTCCAGAACTTGTGGGCGGAGGGCGCACGGCTCTTGTCGTTGGATTAGGTGGCCTTGGTATGTTAGGAGTACAAATCATTCAGGCTCTTTCATCGGCCACTGTCCTTGTAGCTGATATGAAACCCGAAGCTATTGAAGCTGCTAAAAAAATAGGAGCTATACCAGTAGAGGGAACAACAACACAAGAACAACTTGATTTTATTAATACATATACCGGTGGTGTAGGTGTTGACGCAGCATTTGACTTTGTTGGTGTTGAACAAACTGTTACTCTTGCTGCACAAGCTGTTCGTTACGATGGATCGGCTACTATTGTGGGAATCGCTGGCGGCACATACGAATGGAATTTCTACAAGCAACGTTATGGATCTACGCTTGGAAATACATATTGGGGAACGATTGAAGATCTTCACGATGTTGTTGGTCTTTATCGCGAAGGAAAAATCAAAACAAATGTTGCTCGCTATCCACTTTCCCAAGCTGAAGAAGCTTATCGTGCATTACGTGAAGGAACTTTGACTGCTCGCGCTGTTATTGTTCCTACATTGGACGAATAAAATAGATAACAATGAAAATATATGTGTGTTATAGCAATATAACGCACATATATTTTTAGAAACTTGCAGAATATTTTTTTCCTAAAAACTTTGCCTCTAAAAAGCTCTTTCCTTTATTAAGCCAATTAACTTTTTCCATATAAACAAAAGGAGCTTCTTCGTACCTATGGTGATGTGTTTCTATCCAAACGTCCATTAAACGTTCGGATAATCTACCAAGAACGCGAGCTTCAAAATCGCTCATGTTTGAGTAATCCAATTCTTTTTCTACAGCAAATAAAATAGGAAATAGCCAAGAACAATATTCATCTAAAAGATCGCTACGCATGATCATCATATTGAATATGTGTGCTGATCTGTGTTGTAATACCTGAGAATATGAATTAAGGTACTTTGGTGAAATGTCGGTAAGCGTTTGTTTGAGAAGCTCAAGATGTTGTGGATCAAAGGTGTGAGCGTAGTGTGATTCTAGTGTTTCAATATAATAATGACGTTTTTTTGGAAGAACAATAGGAGATTTTTTCAGTAGTAGAGCAGCTTGATTGTGAGAAAGTATTCCGCGTTCACCATTACCGGCAAAATGACGACGATAATGAGCTAAACCAATATGTTTGCTGGAAAGATTTTTCCATGCCCAATACAATGCTGTAAGTTCACTATAATGGTGATTTAAATGGGAAATTGTTTCAGTTGTTTTTTCAGGGGAGTTTTCTTGTCTATCATCACGTTGGTATCCTAGATCGTTGTTTGACAATGCGGCCCCGACATGTACAGGAAGATACATGGTGTCATGAGGCATCCAATACTTTTTATGAGTGGCTACAGCTATAGTTATATGTTGTGACATTATTTTCCTGTTCGTTGAAAGATAGATTGTGCTGTCTTGAAGAAAATTCTAATATCAAGAAGTAAAGATGCATTACGTACATAAAAAAGTTCAAGTTCTTGGCGGTGACCATCGTTGTAAGTAGCATCATTGCGTGCTGTTGCTTGCCACCAACCAGTAATTCCAGGTTTGCAAGAAAGAAATTCCTTTGTATTTTTGCCGTAATGCACAAGTTCATCTTTTACAATGGGGCGAGGGCCTATAATAGACAAATCTCCTCGAAGGACATTAAAGAATTGAGGAAATTCGTCTAAAGATGTTTCTCTGATAAATTTTCCTGATCGGGTAATACGAGGGTCGTTTTCTACTTTACGCTCTCGCTTCCATTCTTCTAGTTGTTGTGGAGTAAAATATTGAGTGACGTTATCTGAGTCTTTGACCATAGATCGTAGTTTGTAAATTTTTATTGGTTTGCCATATTGTCCTATGCGTGTTTGAGTGTAAATAGGCCAAGTGCGAGTTTCAAAGGCAATAATAAAGGAAAGTATACTTAAAGGTAAAAAAGCTGCAATAAGAACAGTTAAAGATATGATAACGTCGCTAAAACGTTTTATTACATAGTAAAAGTGATTATTTTTTTTCATCTTTACCTTACTGCTTTCTTCTTGTTTTTTATTTTCCGTGTTTTATTTGTTTTCTGCAAGTTCTGTTGATGTGTGTTCGGTTAATTCACTCATGTTTTTGCTTGACATCATCATAGGCGAAAGTGCGATAAGGAAATAATTTGCGTAGATAAGAAATGCTGCTCTTTCTACAAAAGCAATAATGGCAAAAATGGATAAACCAAGCAAATAGATATCCCATGAAGATGCCTTGATCTTATGAAGTATGTACATGATTATGGATATACAAAAGATAAAACTTATAAGAATTCCATAGCGCAGAAGTAGATGTTGGTAGGTATTGTCTACTAAAAAATTCCCTTCTGTATCGATCCATGGAATATATGTGCGTGTAATGTTTCTTCCCCATAGAAGAGGTGGAAAATTAGAACCATAATGATAGGCAAGGGCAAGTCTTTGATTGATAAGTGAGTTGATTCTATGTGAGAGATCAGTGGAATACGAATAAACAGTAATGAGACTATAGGCAATCGTTACTGTATCAAGAATGACAAGAATAATAAAAAGCTTCTTGCGATGAGCTTTTTTTGTGTAGAAAAAATATGACAGTATTGTGAGCAGTGTTGCGATAGTGTATGTTGAAGATTCAGTAATAAATACACTTGTTAATAAAGAAAGAGTCAATGTTATAATAATGTGTCTTTTTTTTGTTTTTTCATAAAAAAGTACATTGATAAAAAGCAAAAAAACAAGCATAGCAAGATAATTAGGATGGCTATATCCGTACGAATGCCGAAGCGTAATAACTTTATCATTACTAGGTAGTGTGTAATCTTCTATGATTTTTAGCCATGAGAAAATTACAGGAAGAAATATTATTTGAAGAGAAAAAATGGAAATTTTTGTAACATGTTGTAGCGCTACTTTTTCGCAAGCAGCAATAAACAAGAAAAGCTCTATCATTTCGGCATGATGCCCTGAAAAATGCCAGCTAATTATACTGACAATTCCTCCAATGAGAACAAAGAGTAATTGCTTGTGTGAATAGTTTTGCGAAAGTATTTTTATACCAAGAAGCAGGTAGGTGATAATAATGCCAAGATGAGCGAGCATGTTGACAATAGTGCCAATGTGAACAGTTTGAATATCAAGAAAATAACTGTGAAGAAAGATTTTACTGCATAAATATAGAGAAAATGCTATGTAAAAGAGTAAAGGGGAGTTAAAAGAACGCAAAGGGTGCAAAGAATATGTGTGCGTTCCTTTAAAACTCATAATAGGTATGTTACAAGTTTTTTATATGCTTGTATGAAGATGGGAAAAAGTTGCATGTATTTTTTTACACAGGCTTTCTTTTATGTTTTCTTAGTGTAAACATGAAATACTTAAACTATGAAGATTCTTGTTACAGGTGGAGCGGGCTATATCGGTTCTACGGTTGCATCTGCTGCTTTAGATAGCGGCCATGATGTGGTTATTCTAGATGATTTTTCTGAAGGTAAAAAAGAATTTGTTAAGGACCGTATTTTTTATGAAGGCGATATTGCAGATCAACATCTTTTAGATACAATTTTTTCTGAACACAATATTGACGCTGTCGTTCATTGTGCTGCATCTATTGTTGTTCCAGAATCATGGGAAAAGCCGTTAGAATATTATGAAAATAATGTGGGCAAAACTCTTGATTTGCTCAAAGGTATGTTGCGCAATAATGTCAACAGTATCGTTTTTTCTTCGTCTGCATCTGTCTATGCTGATCCTACTGATGGTTTTGCTGTTACAGAAGATTCTCCTTTGGATACAAATTGTCCGTATGCAGAAACAAAACGCATGATGGAACGAATTCTTATTGATACAGCTCAAGGTACACCTTTGAGACCTATAATTTTACGTTATTTTAACCCCATTGGTGCTGATCCATTGATGCGCACAGGGCAACAACGTGAAAAAATTTCCCATGTTGTATGGAAGATGGTAGACGCATTAGAAAATGATACACAATTTACTATTACGGGGTGCGATTGGAATACTCCTGATGGAACTGGCATTCGCGATTATATTCATATTTGGGATTTAGCATGCGCGCATGTGAGTGCTTTAGAAAAACTTCCTACTTTAGTCAATGATGACAACACAAGTGAAATTATCAATATTGGTACAGGTAGGCCTATGTCAGTAAGACAATTAACTGATGCTTTTATGGAAGCTACACAATCTACTTTGCGTGTTGCTGAAGGCCCAGCGCGCCCAGGCGATGTTATTGGTGCGTATGCCGTTACTGAAAAGGCGCAGCGTTTATTAGGGTGGAGCAGTAAGTTAAGTGTCGCTCAGGGCATTAAAGATGCTGTTCAGTGGTCTCGCGTACGAAAAGATATTTTAGGATATTAGAGATAAAGAATTCCATATTTTAAGGAGCCTTGAGTGTCTACAAAAGACGATATGCAAAGTATCATTCCTTCACAAACTCCGAAGGAGAGAATACGTAATTTTTGCATTATTGCCCATATTGACCATGGCAAATCAACTCTTGCTGACCGCATGTTACAGCTCACTGAAGTTGTGGAAGCCCGTGACATGCGTGCGCAATATCTTGACCGTATGGATATTGAACGAGAGCGTGGTATTACGATTAAATCGCAGGCTGTTCGCATGCCGTGGGTTTATGAAGGTAAAGCTTATGCTCTTAACATGATCGACACACCAGGTCACGTCGATTTTTCTTATGAAGTCAATCGTTCATTGGCAGCGTGTGAGGGAGCCATTCTTCTTGTGGATGCAACACAAGGCATTGAAGCTCAAACATTGGCAAACTTATATATGGCACTTGATAATGATTTAGCTATTATTCCAGTGTTGAATAAGATTGATTTACCTTCTGCTCAACCAGAGCGAGTTGCAGAAGAAGTATCGTCACTTCTTGGTGTTTCACCAGATGAATGCCTTGCTGTATCAGGAAAAACCGGAGAAGGCGTTGAAGAACTTCTTAATCGTATTGTTCAAGAAATTCCAGCTCCGTCAAATGAGAGTGATGAAAAGACACGTGCAATGATTTTTGATTCTGTATATGACACCTATCGTGGTGTTGTGACGTATGTGCGCGTTATGGATGGGATTTTACGTCCACGTGACCGTATTCAAATGATGAGTACAGGGGCTGTGCATGAATTATTAGAAATTGGTGTTATTTCTCCTGAACCAACGCCGTCAGATGGTTTAGCTGCTGGTGAAGTTGGTTATTTGATTACTGGTGTAAAAGACGTGCGTCAATCTCGTGTAGGTGACACTGTTACATTGCAGCGCGATCCTGCTCACGAAGCACTATCGGGATATCGCGATCCAAAACCGATGGTTTTTTCAGGCATCTATCCCATCGATGGTTCTGACTATCCAGATTTACGTGATGCTCTCGATAAATTAAAGCTCAATGATGCTGCATTGTCATATGAACCTGAAAATTCTGTTGCGCTTGGCTTTGGATTTCGTTGTGGTTTTTTAGGAATGCTGCATTTGGAAATTATTCGTGAGCGGCTAGAACGTGAATTTGATTTAGGTATTATTGCTACTGCACCTTCTGTTATTTATGAAGTGATTGCAGAAGATGGAGAGCGTATTACTGTCACTAATCCATCAGAATTTCCTTCGGGGAAAATTGGTGCTATTTATGAACCGACTGTGAAAGCAACCTTATTAACACCAAAGGAATATGTAGGCACATTGATGGAACTGTGCCAGCAGCGACGCGGTGATATGAAAGGTATGGACTACTTGTCTGAAGATCGCGTTGAATTGCACTATGTGCTCCCATTGGCAGAAATCGTTACTGATTTTTTTGATCAGTTAAAGTCGCGAACAAAGGGTTATGCATCACTTGATTATGATTTAGATAGTCCACAACAAGAAGCAGACCTGGTCAAAGTGGATGTTTTGCTCAATCATGAAATTGTTGATGCTTTTTCAGCAATTGTTCATCGTGATAACGCATATCACTATGGTGTGGAAATAGCGAAAAAGTTGAAGAAACTTATTCCGCGTCAGCAGTTTGAAATTCCCATCCAAGCTGCCGTAGGTTCACGCGTTATTGCGCGTGAGACTATCAAAGCTATGCGTAAAGATGTTTTGGCAAAGTGTTATGGTGGCGATATTACGCGTAAACGTAAGCTTCTTGAGAAACAAAAAGAAGGTAAAAAGCGTATGAAATCTATCGGCAGGGTAGATGTGCCACAAGAAGCTTTTGTGGCTGCTTTAACAAGCGATGGAGAATAGTTAAGATATAGCATCCCAACCGACAAGAGCAGCAATTGCATCAAGGCGTTTCCATGGGAGATAAACGTCAGCGTGTTGACGCACCATTGGTTTTGCACAAAAAGCAATGGACAATCCGCTGATACTCATCATTTCTATGTCGTTGGCACCATCACCTGCAGTGAGAACTTCACTAAGAGGAATGCCTCGCACATGTGCCCATTTCTTTACTGCTTCTTTTTTTGCTTGTCCGTCGATGATGATTCCACGAGTTTTTCCTGTGAGATATCCATTGCTTTCTTCTAATTGATTGGCTGTAATAGCATCAATACCAAGATCTTTTTGTACGAGCGAGAGAACTTCAAGGAAACCTCCTGAAACAATGCCAAATGAAATGCCATGTGAGTGAGCTGTTTGCAGAAGTGAGCGCGCTCCAGGCATATAGGGAAGAGAGCGGAATATATTATCGAAAATCGTTGTAGGAACTCCTTGTAATGTTTCTACGCGATGCGCAAGAGAATGTGAAAAATCGATCTTGCCTTGCATTGCTTTAAGGGTAATATCTCGAACTACATCTTCGGTGTTGGCAGCTTTGGCAATCATTTCAATTACTTCACCGTCGATAAAGGTAGAATCAGCATCGGTAACGATAAGGCGAGGGCCATTTTCTGCAATAGTTCCTTCTAAAAATGCGCATACTGTTTCTTTATCGCATAATTGTTTGAGTTGTGCACGAACGCGACGCATACGAAGGGTAGTTGCATCCTCTTTTTTGGCTATGTCTTTAGGGGGATATATGCCTATAAAACGAGGTTGTGAATAGAAACTGAGCGTATAGAACCCTGGTAGTGCAGGAGTATAGAGCGTAAATTCACCAAATTCGTGAAGAAATATTCGTTCTATTTCTTTGACGATGGCATGTGAAAAGTTGTGTGTGCTGATAAGTGAAAAACGAACAGCTGGGCGCTCATATACATGTTTGCTCAAAACCATGCTTCTAGCTTATAATATTTTAAGTGTGAAAGTTTTTGACTAGGGAGTAAAAAATATGTCATGGGTTATATGGGCAGTTGCTGGTGGTATATGTGTTTTAGCTGAATTATTTACTCTTGATTTTACCTTGTTAATGCTTGGTGTGAGCTGTGGCATTGTTGCTGGTATAAGCATATTTGTAAGTAATATTTTTGTTGATGTTTTGTTTTTTGCTCTCATATCAATTATTCTTATTTTTCTTGTCCGTCCATTTTTGAAAAAGAAAATCAATACTCAAAGTAATTCATCGGTTGGATCGGCAGATATGTATATAGGTTATACGACATCTGCCTTATCGCATATTGATACACACTCAGGAAATATTGAAGTTGACGGGGAAGTTTGGGGGGCTCGTACAACACAGGGACTAATACCAAAAGATGAACCCGTTAGGATTGTTGATTTTCAAGGTATAACGGCGATTGTAGAACCAGTAAAAGATGTATAGAAAGGAGACGTCCATATGATTTTTATTATCGTTACTCTTTTAATTATTGTATTTGCCGTGCTTAAAGCTGTTGTTCAAGTTGAGCAAGGTGAAGTTGCAATTGTTGAACGTTTTGGTGTATTTCGCGGCGCAAAAGGAACATTAATGCCTGGATTGCATATTTTGGTTCCATTTGCTGATACGATTCGTCAGCGTGTTGATACGCGTGAACAGACTCTTGCTTTTTTGCCACAAACCATGATTACAGCAGAAAATGCAAGTGTTTCGATTGATATAGTTATTTATTATCAGGTTGTTGATCCTGTTTTAGTAACATATGGTCATGCTCAGCCACTTATTGCTATTGAAAAGTTAGCGTCGACAACTATGCGTAATATTATCGGTTCAATGACTGTTGAAGAAGCCTTAACAGGACGTGATGCCATCAATGCCGAACTTTCAGGCGCTCTCGAACAAGCTACAGGTAAATGGGGTATTCGTGTTCGTCGTGTAGAAATTAGCTCTATTGATCCGCCAGCTGATTTACGTGCCTCTATGGAAAAAGAAATGAAAGCTGAACGCGATCGCCGTGCTCGCGTGAAAGAAGCTGAAGGTATTAAGCAAGCTGATATTTTAACTGCAGAAGGTGAGAAACAGGCAAAAATTTTACAGGCTGAAGCTGATAAAGAAGCTGCTATTTTGCAAGCTCAAGCTGATAAGGAAGCATCAATTTTGCGTGCAAATGGTGAAGCAGAATCGGCAAAAATCAAAGCTGAAGGTGAAAGTTCAGCAATTTTGCAGGTTTTTGATGCTATTCATAAGGGGAATGTTGATCCTAAGGTTTTGAGTTACGAATACATTAAAACTCTTCCGCAAATTGCTGATTCGCAATCTTCGAAGCTGTGGATTGTTCCTACAGAATTAACATCTGCTTTAGATGCTGTGAAAAGCGGATTAGCTGGATTTGCTGATGATAATAATTCACGTTTCTCGAATGCATAATTTAACGGCGTTAAAAAATAAGGCAGGAATTTTTCCTGCCTTATTTTTTAACGCTTTGGATGTAAACTTAGTTTTCCTGCTTTTAAAAGCTCTAAACGTTCATTGAGAAGTTCTTTTAATTCTTCTTCGCTTCGGCGTTCAAGAAGCATATCCCAGTGTGTACGTGCTGGTTTAGTAGCTTTTTCAGTGGTTTCTTCTTCACTGTCACGTAAATGAGCTTTTTGTCCGCATCGACATTCCCACATTGGTGGTGCTTGCGCATCTAAAACGAGAGATATTGCGAATTCATGATTATTTGGGCATACATAATAAATTTTGTGTCGTGCAACAAAACGCACACCGTTTTCTGTTTCTAATGAATTTGTTCCAATTCGCATTCCGCGTAATGAACGTTCAGCCATAAAGTTCTCCTTAAGTGAGATACATAGAAATAGTTCTGATGATAATAGTAAGTGCTTAGTGCTTAAAAAGAAAAATGATATGTAAAAGTCAAGTTAAGATTGTATATATATGTATAGACTTGTTAAGAGAAAGACCGATAATGTATATTATGTCAGATTTTATTACTGTACATACTACTCATTAACTATCTCACTAGTTCTTATCTATAGCCCACTTCCCTCATGCTATTAACATTCAGGTATTCAGTTATATAGCTCTTATTATTTTTTCTTTCGTTCTTTCACACGTACAGATATATCTATGGGTGAACCATCGAAATTGAATTCTTTACGTAAAGAATTCTCAATAAAACGACGATATGAATGTTCTAAAAATCCATTGGTAAATAAAACAAATCGTGGCTGTTGTGTCTGTACTTGCGTTGCAAATAAAATGCGTGGTTGTTTACCTCCGCGTACAGGATGTGGATGAGCGGCAGTAATTTCACTTAAAAATGCGTTGAGCCTTCCTGTAGGAATACGTTTGCTCCATGAGTATTCTGCTTTTTCAAGAGCTTCGCTAATTCTATTGATGTGCCATGATGTACGTGCAGATATGTTGACACGCAATACCCATGATAACTGTACGAGTTCACGTTTCCACTCGTTTTCAAATTCTAGGCGTCTATCTTCATCAACAAGATCCCACTTATTGCAGACAACGACAACAGCGCGACCCGCATCAGCTGCTTGTTGAATCACACGTACATCTTGTTCAGCAAGTGGTTCTGAGGCATCAATAAGCACCAAAGCTATATCAGCTTTGTCAAGAGCTGCTTGTGTACGCAGTGAAGCGTAGAAATCAGCACCGTGTGTTTGATGAACACGTCGACGTACGCCAGCTGTATCAATAAAAAGCCATGAACGTTCATTTAAAGTTATAACTTCGTCAACTGGATCACGCGTTGTTCCTGCAATGTCACTAACAATAGCACGTTTTTTTCCTGATAACGCATTGAGAAGAGATGATTTACCTACATTAGGTTTTCCGATAAGTGCAACAGATGTGGTCGATGAATCTCTCCGGTAGGTATTATCTGCTTTTTCAGTTGGAAAAACTGAGATGAGATTACTTAAAAATTCACCAGTTCCACGCCCGTGAATGGAAGAAACAGGATATGGTTCACCTAGACCAAGAGACCATAACATAGCAGCATCAGCCTCTTGCACATCTGAATCAACCTTATTGGCCACAAGAACAACAGGTTTATTGGCCCTACGGACGATACGCACAAGTTGTTCATCTGTGGAAGTCACACCAACAACCGCATCGACAACAAGGACGATAACATCTGCTTCACCAATACCATATTCCGCCTGCTCGGCTACAGCTTTATCGAGGCCAGTAACATCTGCTTCCCATCCGCCAGTATCAATAAGAGTAAAATCTTTTCCATCCCATTGAGCAGAATAAGAAACACGATCACGTGTCACTCCGGGTTTATCTTGCACGACAGCTTGCCGTGAGCCAACAATTCGATTAATAAGGCTTGATTTCCCTACATTAGGCCTTCCAACAACTGCTACAACCGGTATATATGGCTCATTTTTTATATCACCGTTATCTTGGATATTATCTTCATGAAGAATATCGAAGTCTTCCCCATCAAGATCATATTGTTGTAGGTGATCTATTAGGACATCCTCAAGGAGTTCATCGTGCTTATCTGTAGTGAAATCGTCCATTTTTAGTCTTTCTTCTGATTTTTAACAAGCTGAAGAATAGTATCAAGAACATCATCAATCGACATTGACGAAGAATCAATTGTGTGAACGCCGTCAGAGGCTGTAATAAAATTATTGACGTAAGAGTCCTTTTTGTCACGTTCAATCACTTCTTGGCGAGTGGCTTGAAGAGTAGCTGCATCGTCACTGCCCCGTGTTTCTAAGCTGCGTCTTTTTAAGCGTTCTTCTTCAGAAGCCGTTAAAAGAATACGCACAGGGGCCTTTGGAGCAACAACTGTTGTTGTGTCACGTCCTTCTAGAATAATCCCCTTTTTTGATGCATTGATAATATCTTTTTGGCGTTTAATCAATTCATCGCGTACAGGCATCAAAGAAGAAAGTGTGGAAACTTGTTTCGTAAGTTCAGAAGAACGAATTTCGGTGGTGATATCGTGATTATCGCAGATAATTGTTTGATTATTTGGATCAAGAGGCATATCTAAAGGCATACTTTGAACAGCTTCAATAACGCGTGTTTCATCTGAAAGATCAATATTGTTATGCAAGCACCACCATGTTGCACTGCGATACATTGCTCCTGTATCAAGATAGTCTAATGAAAGTTTGTCAGCAATCCCCTTGCTGACAGTAGATTTTCCACTTCCTGAAGGGCCATCAATAGCAATTACAAGAGTCATTAGTTTCCTCCAATGATCATATATGACAAAGATTTTAGATGGTCAGAAAGTCGTATTTCATCTTTCTGTTGGACAAAGAGGTTAACGCGTCCTAAGGATTGCCCAGAGGAATGTTCAATGCGTACATCTTCGATATTGATCCCTGCTTGGCCGATATCAACAAATAACTGTCCTAACTTACCTGGTTCGTCTGGAAGAAGAATAACAATATTACTATAGTGTTGCGCTGTCCCCCCGTGCTTTCCAGGTATGCGCGCTACTCCCCGATTTCCTTCGTGAATGTATGTAGCGAGATGCCGTAGGAGTCCAGGTGCAAATGGGTCATCATTGCTGTTATCAAGAACATCGATAAGATCGTTGATATCATGCATCAGTGTTATCAAATATTCTTGAATAACGCGAGTATTACCAGCAATAATGCTTGCCCATAAAGTTGGATCTGATCCAGCGATTCGCGTCATGTCACGCAAACCTTGCCCCGTTAAGGAAAGATACGATTCTGGCGCATTGGTGAGTTGGGATGCAAGTAAAGAACTTAAGATTTGAGGAATATGGGATACTAATCCAACTGCACGATCGTGTTCATCAGGAGGCATAATAATTGGAAATGCATCAACGGATAAAGCTAATTGTTTCAGCATTTCAAGCGCTTTGTCATCCGTAGAAGCAATAGGCGTAATAACCCATGGTCGACCTGAAAATAGATCTTCATCGCCTGCAATTGCACCCGATGTTTCTTTTCCTGCCATGGGGTGTGATCCAACGAAACGATGAGCTTGCGGATGACGAATCACGTCCTTAATGACTTTTTTCTTTACTGAAGATACATCTGTTACATATGCATGAGGAAAACGCTCTAATGCCGCGCATGCCAGTTCACCTGCACAATCTGGCGGTGCAGCTATCACAACAAGCTGAGGTTCAGGCATCGAATCATCTGACAAGGAACCAGCGCCAAGATCGCAGGCAAGGTGCATCGCGCTTGGGCTAACATCATCAAGATACACTTGCGAACCTAATGAACTTAGCTTTAACCCTAAAGACGTATCTAGTAATCCAGTACCAATAATATAAACAGGTGAAATCATTAGAGACCTACTTTATGCATAAGTGCCGATAATTCACTACCAGCAATAATGCGTGTCTTTCCAGGTTTAAGGCGACCAAGAGTAATATTGCCAAACTGCGTTCGAACAAGTTCCATCACAGGATGTCCAACTTCATCCATCATCCGACGAACGATGCGGTTTCGCCCTGAATGAAGAGTGATTTCAATAATTGAATTCCTTTCGCGCGCTTCACGTACTTTGAACGAATCGGCTTTGATGAAACCGTCTTCTAAGGTAATTCCTTTTGTAAGAACTCGTTCAAGACCGCGCGTTACTTGACCTTCTACTCGCGCTATATAAGTTTTGGACACTTCATAAGAAGGATGCGTAAGGCGATGTGTAAGTTCACCGTCATTGGATAGTAAGATGAGTCCTTCTGTGTCATGATCGAGACGGCCGACATGATAGAGACGTTCTGGTCTGTCAGAAATAAATTGTTTGAGTGACGGACGCTCATATTCATCTTCCATGGTGGAATAGAAACCATAAGGTTTGTATAACGCAAGGGTGACATGATTAGTATTGACATTAACAGGCATACCATCAACATGAATGCGTGCAGTTAACGGATTGACACGTGTACCTAAGGTGGTAACAATATGACCATTCACTTCTACCCTACCTTGTGAAATAAGTTCTTCACAAGCACGACGAGAAGCAACACCTGCATGCGCAAGTACTTTTTGTAAACGTTCTTCTTTAGATGATGCTGTCATGAAAGCTCCTCAGCTAAGGTGTCAATTTCTGAATTGTCTGGCATATGTGGTGTTAAAGGAGGAAGATCATCAAGAGAGGAAATGTTCATCATATCAAGAAAAAGATGAGTTGTTCCATATAAGCTGGCACCTGTAGGGCTTATATCAACTTCTTCGATGAGTCCGCGTGCACGCAATGTACGTACTACACCATCGACATTGACGCCCCGTATCGACGCAACAGTAGCTCGTGAGACAGGTTGTTTATATGCAATAACTGCTAAAGTTTCTAGAGCTGGAGTAGAAAGCGTTTGTGATTGATTTTTTGATATGTGCGTGGTGATAAGATCATAAAAACGAGGGTTACTAATAAGCTGGTAGCCATCAACAGATGCGCGTAGCTGAATACCACTTTCACGCTGTGTTGATATTTTGCCTTCATATATATCATTCAACTGGAGGAGAGCTTGCGAAACATCATTTTCAGACACACCCAGTGTTATGCTGAGAGTATGGAGGGATACCGGATTTTCGCTTGTAAATAAAAGGGCTTCTAGGGCATTGACAAGATAGTATGTGTCTTGATTTGTCTCCATTTCACCTCCATTTCTACTGGCTTATATCATACGTTAATATTCTTCGATTCTTAGTTTTTGTGCTGAGTTACGTATTTTTTCAATGGTTATGGGATGCAGAGGGCGATCCTGATGAGTGATGATTTCTTTTGCACGTAATAATTCTAAAACCGCCATAAAGCGTGACACAACAGTTGTGGCCGAAACTCCTTTACACATTTCTGAGAAAATTACAGTTTTCACTTTGCTTAATTGAGTACGCCAAAAATCAACTTGGCTTGACACGGTTACTTGCGGTCTGTGTAAATGCTCAAGAGAAACGGTTGTGGGGCGCGTAGCATATTCGGTAAATACGTCATCAGCAATTGAAGCAAAAGCATCTAAGGAAATATTCATGCGCATAGGCGGTACATATGAAAGGAAATGCTCTTCTAATGGTGCTTGTTTGGTAAAAGCCTTTATGTATGTGCGAATATTTTCCTCGAGTATATGAGCGATTTCTTTATATGCTTTGTATTGCAAAAGTTTTGCAAATAAAAGATCTCGTTGCTCAAGGAGTTCAAGATCTTCATCCTTATCTTGATGAGAGCGTGGAAGTAATCGGTATGCCTTGAGTTCTAACAATGTTGCTGCTGTGACGATAAATTCGCTCATATGAGAAAGGTTCTCTTCATTTTTATGAATGCGAATAAAATCGAGAAACTCGTCAGTTACCTCTGCTAAAGCTATCTCTGTAACGTCAAGACGTTTGCGTGCAATGAGAGAGAGTAAGACAGAAAAAGGTCCTTGAAATACATTGAGCTCAACATGGAAGATAGAGCGTTTTTCATCTGTAGAAGTTGTCATAAAAATTTTAAGGTTATGGACATTGTCCTTTTGCTATTACTTCGCGAGCGAAAAGTTTATAAGCTTTTGCTCCCTTATGATTTGGTGCAAATACATTGATTGGCTGGCCAGCAATGGTAGCATCAGGTAATTTGACGGTGCGATTGATAGCAGTTAAGTAGACGTCTTCTTGGAAACCATCACGAACAGATGAGATTACTTCACGCGCATGTAAGGTTCGTGTGTCCACCATTGTGAAAATAACACCGTCAATAGCAAGCCGTGGGTTGATTCTTTCTTGAACACGTTGAATTTGCTCTACTAAGAGCGCAACACCACGCATCGCGAAAAATTCAGCTTCCAATGGGATAATGACGCCGTGCGCTGCAGTGAGTGCATTAATCGTTAAAAGGCCTAATGATGGCTGGCAATCAATAATGATAAGATCGTATTCATTCATGACAGGGTAAAGTAGACGTGTGAGTGCATGTTCGCGCGCTACTTCGTTAATAAGGATTATTTCTGCGGCAGAAAGATCAATATTTGCAGGGGCAATATCAAGATTTGGTAAACATGTTTCTTTAATGATGTCTTTAATATTTGGTTTTGATGAAATAAGTTCATCGTAAATAGTGCGATCAAGGCTGCGTGCGTTAATTCCAAGACCAGCACTTGCGGCGCCTTGTGGGTCAAAATCGACAATGAGTACTTTGCGTCCGTATTCAGCTAATGCAGCACCTAAATTAATAGAAGTTGTTGTTTTACCAACGCCTCCCTTTTGATTTGACATAGCAATGATACGCGCTGGGCCATGTTGTTTTAGAGGCTTTGGTTCAGGAAAATCGTGCAAGTTAATTTGAAACATTTCTTTTTGACCACTCACATCGATTATTTTACGCACCTTTATTATTAATGCTGTTTATACACGCGTGTTTACTCTTAAGTATTCGCCTATTGATGAAGGGCGCGCGGATGCGCTAATGCATAAACTTCACGTAAGGTGTCGACTGTTACATAGGTGTAAATTTGTGTTGTTGTTACCGATGTATGACCAAGCATTTCTTGAACGACGCGTATATCTGCTCCGCCATGTAATAAGTGAGTAGCAAAAGAGTGCCGTAATGAGTGAGGAGAGATATCTTTTTCAATTTCTGCCTTTTTACTGCGAGTTTTTATAATTTCCCACACGCTTTGACGTGACAACTGATTACCACGTTTATTGAGAAAAACATAAGAATTACCTTTACCTTTTGCGCTAAGAGCAGGACGAGAGCGGACAAGATATGTTTCTAGCGCAGTTTTTGCATAACTACCTAAAGGAAGGACGCGTTCTTTCTTTCCTTTACCAAATAATCGTATTGATGATTCATGAAGATCAATGTCATCTATGGTAATGTTCACTGCTTCAGATACACGCGCTCCTGTGCCATACATAATTTCTAAAAGAGCTTTGTCGCGCATGGAAATAATGTCGTCGCCATTGGTGGTATCAAGTAATCTTTGTATTTCGTCGACGCTTAATGCTTTTGGCAGGCGTTCAGGTGTTTTAGGAGGTTTAACATTGCGTGCGGGATCGTAGTGACTAATGTTTTCTTCATAAAAAAATTTGTGCATATTTCGTATGGAAATAATGCTTCGCGCAATCGATGAAGGAGCCATATACTCAAGATAATCAGCAAAGGATTCAACGTCTTCTTCTGTTATGTCGTGAACATTTGTAACACCACGCGATATTAAATGTTGAACATACTTATTGATATCAGCTTCATAGGCATCATAGGTATGAGAAGAAAGATTACGTTCTACACTAATGTAGGCAAGATACTGCTGTATGTAGGGATTCAAAAAATTTGTGTCTTGCAAACTGTTATTGTTCACATCTTGTATTTTATGATGAAAAGTTTTTTTAGGCAGTAGGCTATAAGAGCGTTTTAATGCTTCATACATATTTGTGAGGAAAACATGAGTCAATTTTCGTGGTCAGAAACTGACACACAAGCGGTCAATATTGCACGTGCTCTTGCTGCAGATGCTGTTCAAAATGCTGGTAATGGACATCCTGGCACAGCCATTTCTCTTGCTCCTGTTGCTTATACTTTATTTGCAAAAGAAATGCGCCATGATCCACGTGACCCGCAATGGTTAGGGCGCGACCGTTTTGTTCTTTCCATTGGTCACTCATCATTGACTTTATATGCGCAACTTTTTTTGCATGGATACGGCCTTGAACTTGAGGATATAAAAAATCTTAGACAGTGGAATTCCTTAACTCCAGGGCATCCAGAATATGGTCATACATCTGGCGTAGAAATGACAACAGGTCCTTTAGGGCAAGGTCTTTCTTCGGCTGTTGGCATGGCAATGGCTGCTCGGCGTCACCACGGTCTTTTTGATCCTTCTACCCCACAAGGTCAATCGCCTTTTGATCATTTTATTTATGTTCTTGCAGGAGATGGTTGTCTTCAAGAAGGAATCACAAGTGAAGCATGTTCTTTGGCTGGTACACAAGAACTCGGAAACCTCATATTGATTTATGACGATAACGAAATAACTATTGAAGGACATCCATCAATCACCTTCACTGAAGATGTTCTTACTCGCTATGAAGCATACGGGTGGCACACTCAACATGTACAGTGGCGTCAAAACGGACATGATTACATAGAAGATGTGCAGGCTTTACACGATGCTTTAGAAGCTGCACGTAACGATAATCGCCCATCAATTATTAAACTTTCTACAATTATGTCATGGCCAGCACCGCATGCTCAAAATACTGCTGCATCTCATGGCTCCGCATTAGGTGAAGAAGAAATCATAGCATTGAAAAAAGCTATGGGAATGTCATCTCTTGAACCTTTTGACATTGATACATCAATTGTTGAAAAAGTACGCCAAGAAAGCATCCAACGTGCAGAAGAACAAAAGACACTATGGACTTCCTCTTTTGATACATGGGCACAGAATAACCCTGAAAACCATCAATTATTGACACGGCTTATTGCTCGGAAATTACCAGAAAATTGGGAAGCAAAACTCCCCTCTTTTAATGAAGCGTGCGCAACGCGTGCAGCCTCTGGAAAAGTCATTAATGCACTTGCACCAGTTATGCCAGAACTCTGGGGCGGATCAGCAGATTTAGCCGGCTCAAACAACACTGCAATGAAAAACGAACCGTCCTTTATTCCCGAAAATCGCCAGACATCTACATGGTCAGGCAATATTTACGGACGTAACATCCACTTCGGCATTCGTGAACATGCCATGGGAGCCATCATCAATGGTATGACCCTTGAAGGTCTCACACGTCCATACGCAGGAACGTTCTTTGTTTTCTCCGATTACATGCGCCCATCTGTTCGATTGGCTGCCCTAATGAATATCCCTTCCCTGTTTATATGGACACATGATTCGATCGGTGTGGGAGAAGACGGCCCAACACATCAACCCATCGAGCATCTTTGGTCATATCGTAGCATTCCTAACTTCAATGTCATTCGCCCTGCCGATGCGAACGAAACTGTCTATGCATGGAAACATATACTTGAAAAAGAGGATTCTTCCCCGTCTTCACTTATTCTTTCCCGCCAATCACTTCCAATTTTGGAAGGCACTAACGATCAAGGCGTAGCGCGAGGAGGATACATCCTTAAAGATGCATCAAAGCATGCAGATGTCATTCTTCTTGCAACGGGATCAGAAGTTTACCTTGCCCTTCAAGCACAAGAAGTACTTGAAAAAGAAGGAATTGGCGCTCGCGTTGTTTCTTTACCATGTATCGAATGGTTTGAACAGCAAGATCAAGAATACAAAGACAATGTTTTATTGCCATCTGTGAAAGCTCGTGTTTCTGTTGAAGCTGGTTCAACATTTGGGTGGAAACAATATGTTGGCGATTATGGTCTTTCTGTTGGCATTGATCATTATGGCGCATCGGCTCCTGGCGGCCTTTTATTTGAGAAGTTTGGTATAACTGTTACTAAAATTGTTGAAGCAGCTCGTCAAAGCGTCAATAATAGTATTCAATAAAAACAGAAAAAAATTGAGGAGCACTTTTTCTGTGCCCCTCAATTTTATTTTATAAATTTTTTGAGTTGAGATATACGATAGTGAATTCCCAGTTTTGTGGTACGCGTAAGTGATTCGAGGAAAATATTACCTGAGAGTTTTGATTGCCCATAGGCACGTTCAATAAAGGTAATAGGAACTTCTACAATTGTACCGTGATGCCTGTGAACATGAATGGTCATGTCTGTTTGAAAAAAGTATCCAGAAGATTCAATTTGAGAAATATCATGTCTTTTTAAGAAATCAACGCTATATATGCGAAATCCAGCTGTTGCGTCTTTTGCAGGAAGCCCCAACATTAATGAGATATACAGGTTACCTAAGCGAGAAAGATATTCGCGCCACTTTGCCCACCCTTCAATTTTTCCGCCTTTAACATAGCGAGAGCCAATCACAAGTGCAGGATTATTGTGTGAACGTGCAGCTTTAAGGAGTTTAGCCAGATCAGAAGCTTGGTGCGAACCATCAGCATCCATCTGGATGATATGTGTCCAATCGTGCTGAAATGTCCATAAAAATGCATCGATATACGCACGCCCCAAGCCTTCTTTCGACTTACGATGAAGAACGTGAATACGAGAGTTTTCGTGTGCGTAAGAATCAGCTAATTGGCCAGTTCCATCAGGAGAATTATCGTCAACAATGAGGATATCGAGATCTTTATGCAAAGATGTAATCCTTTTCAGGATATGGGGTAAGGATTCCTTCTCGTTATATGTCGGAATAATGATAAGAGGTTTCATTATTTTTTCTTTCTCCATCGACGCATTGCACGCACAAACTTCTCGGTCAATAATACAAGAATTACACCGCCGGTGCATACCAGAAAGAAGATCGTTACATATGAATAGTGCGTAGTTGCAAAAGTCGTATATGTATGAAGAGGTAATTCAACTATGCGGGCATCAGGTTCCCATAACTTAGTCTTTTCCATCACTTGGCCGCCTGCTGCAATAACTCCTGAAACACCTACAGTTGAAATCTGAAGGGTCGTTTTTCCGTGCTCAATAGCGCGAAAATGACTCATATCAAATTGTTGTTCAGATTCAAAAGAGTACCCAAAAGAGGCATTATTCGTTGGCACAATAATGAGATCAGCATTCTTAGTTACAGCATCAGCAACGATATCTCCATAGCCCACTTCAAAACATATAGGAGTAGCAACGCGTAAATTTCTTTCATGAAGTCTGATATCAACATAGGCATCTTTATTACCAGAAACCATGTTGATTCCAACATTTTTTAAAACCGGAAACCATGACGTTAATTTCTCTTCATAAGGAACATATTCTCCAAAAGGAACAGGATGTTTTTTTGAATACACATCACTAATGACTCCGTTATTCCATACAAGGTAATCATTTGTGCGGTGTTCTTTCGAAAAAGACTGAGTACCTAAAAGAATAGGAGCATGAAAATGATTGTATATATTCTCGATATGTTTACGAGCCTCATCGTTAGTGCGAATATCAATGTCAGAGGTTGACTCAGGAAGTACAACGATATCCACGTCAGTATCTTGAAGAGACAAAGCAACATGTTCAATATTAGTTGTTACATCAAGAGAACGATACGTCCAATCATTAGATTCTTCATCATGAGCAATGCTTCCTTGAATAAAAGCAGCGCGAATCGATCCTTCGCTATGTCGATACATCGGCAGAAAACTAATGATCAGAGTAAGCAAACTAGCTAAAAAAAGGCTAAAAAAACGAGAACTTAAATAATAATGTGTGCCTCGTGAACAAGCATATTCAACCAAAAGAGCAACATAAATAGTAAAAAAAGCAACAAGCCACGTACTCCCCCACGGAGCTAACCGAATAAGAGGACTAGAGTTTTGAGAAAAAGCAATGATACCCCATGACAACCCACCTAAAGGAACAGTTGATCTTACAATTTCACCACCTACCCACACAACAGAAGCAGCAGTTATACGCCATAAAAAATGTTCTTCAAAAAATGGTGACCTATAAACTTGATGAATAATGACAGCAACTATAGCGTAAAAAAAACCTTCTACTAACCCTAAAAGAGGTACAGATATCCATGTTTGCGAAGAAATACCGACCCAATACATCAAGGCGACACAAAATATCCAACCAAATAACAAGCCCTTAACACCAGCAAGAATCATGCCGTCTTTTCTTAACACGTTAACAAAAAGAATAATGATTATAA
>JAGBKC010000042.1 GCA_017934115.1 Actinomycetaceae bacterium
AGGAGAAGTCAACACAGTGACCGGAAAAGGTCGGCACACATCAACGTCTGCCATTTCGCTCCCTTTACCAGATGGCGGACGCATCATTGACACTCCAGGAGTACGCACCTTCGGTTTAGCACACCTCACGCAAGATGACATCATCGATGCCTTTCCTGATATATACGAATGTATTGAGCAGTGCCCACGCGGATGTCTCCATCAAGAAGACACTCCCTTATGCGCACTTCATCAAGCATCATCCTTAGAAAGTACACGCGTAACATCTTTCCGTAAACTCTTTATCAAAGGAATCCAATGAATATATCCTCCGATCTTGAACTTGCCCATGCTATCGCCGATGAAGTAGACACTCTCACTCTAGGTCGCTTTTATAGCAACGATTTACGTATCAGCACAAAACCAGACTTAACGCCTGTCAGTGATGCCGATACAGATGCCGAGAGAATTATACGTACCATGCTTGGCACTGCTCGCCCTGACGATGCTATTTTTGGCGAAGAAGAAGGAGGAGAAACCCAGCATACACACAGGCGTTGGATTATCGATCCTATTGATGGAACAAAGAATTTCATTCGCAAAGTACCAGTATGGGCAACATTGATTGCTTTAGAAGAAGAAGGAGACATCACTCTTGGCCTTGTTTCTGCCCCAGCACTTGGCAGACGCTGGTGGGCAGGAAAGAATATGGGAGCCTTCACTGGCACATTCAACAATCCCACGCCTATTCACTGCTCTAGTGTTTCTCATATACAAGACGCATCGTTCTCATATTCTTCTCTTACCGGCTGGAAAGATTTGAATCTACGTGATTCCTTCCTTCAACTCACTGACACATGCTGGCGAACTCGTGCCTTTGGTGATTTCTTCAGTTATATGCTCGTCGCTGAAGGAGCCGTTGACATTGCAGCAGAACCTGAACTCAATCTTTACGACATGGCAGCACTTGTTCCTATTGTGCGTGAAGCAGGTGGAACTTTCACTTCTCTTGACGGCCAAGATGGACCTTGGGGCACCAATGCTCTTGCATCAAATACTCTTCTCCATAAAGAAGCATTAAAATTTTTGGGAACATCCCAATAAAACACTAATAAAATGCACATGCAGCGCTTTTACATGCGCCCCCAATTTGCATCACGCCCAAAAAACTTATCAAGTTCACGGCGCTCTTTCTTCGTAGGGCGACCACTTCCAGGTTCACGGCGTGCAATAGGGATATAAATACGCTCACGCTCAGGAGTCAGATCCTCATAACATTCCTGCGCTAGTGAGGCACCTACACGTTTAGAAATAAGAGAACGAACACGCAAAATCCGATCGAATCCCTGCACACGATAGCGAACTTCGTCTCCAACTTTCACTTTTGTTGATGGCTTAATTGTTTCACCATTAATACGTACATGCCCAGCTTTACACTCTTGGTTGGCTAATGTACGTGTTTTACATTGACGCACACTCCACAGCCACACATCAATACGTACAACATCCATGCATCACCTTAGTAGGAATGATTGACACGAACCTGCAATGATTGCCCATGTGCTGGCAGATCTTCATCTTCAGCTAAAACATTCAACGGTTCACACATCTGACTCATAGCTTCATAAGAGTATTCGATTTCTTGAACAGATTTAATAAAAGAATGAACATTCAGCCCTGAAGCGAAACGTGCAGTACCACTTGTGGGCAAAACATGGTTAGATCCAGCGATATAATCCCCCAAAGGAACAGGATTATAAGGGCCAACAAAAATAGCACCGGCATTGCGGATGTGACGCGCATCTTCCCTTGCCTTTCGCGTATGAATCTCCAAATGTTCTGCTCCATAAGCATTGGCAACATCAATAGCATCGGGAATATTCTTGACAAGAACAATGTATGATTGTTTTCCACTCAAAGCAGTTCTTATACGTTCAGTATGTTTTGTTTTCACAATCATTTCTTCCAAAAGAGAATCAACCGCATCAGCTAAATCAACTGAATCAGTAATACACACAGAAGCAGCTTGCGGATCATGTTCAGCTTGTGAAATCATATCAGCAGCAACGTAGGTTGGATTAGCCGAAGAATCAGCAATAATAGCTATTTCTGTTGGCCCTGCTTCAGCATCAATCCCCACAACACCTCTTACGGCACGTTTTGCGGCAGCCACATAAATATTTCCTGGCCCCGTAATAACATCGACAGGATCGCACCTTAAATCTTCATCATTCACACCATAGGCAAACATAGCAATAGCTTGAGCCCCACCAACAGCATAAACTTCATCAACTCCCAAAAGAGCACAGGCCGCAAGAATCGTTGGATGCGGTAAAGAACCATATGTTTTTTGGGGAGGAGAAGCTAAAGCAATTTTTTCCACTCCAGCAACTTGAGCGGCACACACGTTCATAATTACCGATGACGGGTATACAGCTAAACCACCCGGCACATACAAACCAACACGCGAAACAGGAATCCACCGTTGACGCACAATACCGCCTGAAATAATTTCTATTTCAGCTTCTTCAGGAACTTGAATAGAATGCCCTTTTCTATTATGTTCAATCGACATTTCCAAGGCAGACCGCAAATCAGCAGGCAATTCATCAAGAGCTTTTTTTATTGCTTGCGATGGCACACGCAAAGATTCAGGCAAACACCCATCAAATTCATGAGCATAACTATAAAGAGCTTTACTACCTTCACGACGTACACGAGAAATAATTGGTTCGACAGCATCGAGAGCTTTTTCAATATTTACTTCGCCACGTGGAAGAGCTTGCCGTAAATCAGATGGAAGTTCTTGACGAAAATCAATGCGATGCAACATGGATACAGTTTATATCATCTTTCACCAATTACAAACAAACAAAGCAAGATATGAGAGTATTGACTATTTTTCACCGCGCGAATCTTCCTGTTTATCATCATCTTTATCGTCTTTGTCTTGCTCTTCTTTGCGCGAACGCTCCCACTCATAAAACTGCTGATAATTATCCAATTTTGCTAAAAAATCTGGATCATCATCAGGAGCAATATCCTTCGATTCTTTTTTTGGTTGACGACGCGAATGATTATAAACAACAAAAAACCACAAAGCACTACCAATAAGAGGAACGCAAATAGTCAAAGCGAGCCACACCCATTTAGGAAGACGGCTTGGCATCAACTCTTTAGAAGTCATCGAGCAATGAACAAAACCAGAAATGTAGAGAGCTAATGCAAAAAAGACTAAAAGCAATCGTGGCATGTATCCATCCTAACATGTATAAAAGCAAACTTATAGAGAGAAAAAGTACATCTGTTTAACTGTGTGAAACTACTTTATCAACTGCTCCACCAAAACGACGATCACGGCACATATATGCTTCGCATGCCTCCCATAAATCTTCGCGTGTAAAATCAGGCCATAGTTTTTCAGAAAAGAAAAACTCTGCGTAAGCTGATTCCCACATCAAAAAGTTTGATGTTCTTTGTTCTCCGCCAGTACGAATAAACAAATCAACGTCGTTCATAAAAGGAGCATAAAGATAACGAGAAATTGTTGATTCATCAATATCTGAAGTTTTCAAAACACCTAATGTAACATCATTGGCAATTTGCTGAGCAGCATCAGCAATTTCTGCTCTCCCCCCATAATTAATAGCAAGATTAAAGGTCATACGAGTGTTATTCTTCGTGAGTTCTTCTGCCTCTTTGAGCTGATGCAGCACAGTTTCCCATAAGCGGGGTTTACGCCCGATCCACCTCACTTTTACACCCCACTCATGCAAAATATCTCGTTGACGAGCAAGAACATCACGAGAAAACCCCATAATAAAACGAACTTCTGCAGGAGAACGCTTCCAATTTTCTGTCGAAAAAGCGAAGGCAGATATTTCTTTCACGCCCACTTCAAGGCCTCCAGCAATCACATCTAAAAGAACAGATTCTCCAACTTTATGACCTTCAGTACGTGGTAAAGAACGTTCATTCGCCCACCTTCCATTGCCATCCATCACAATAGCAATATGCTGCGGTAAAAGTTCTTTCTTGAAGGATGGCACCACACAACCTTTTCGATGCAAAGATATATCATTCATCTTCTTCTCCTTAACCTTCGAGCAAAGACAAAGACCTTAAAGAACGCTCCATATGCCAGTGCATATGAGCATTGACCAAATCGTTGACTTCATTTCGCGATTGTTGACTACTTTTCATAGCAAGATCCCAATTGCCAACAAAAAGTGCTGAAAGTAATGTCAACGTTTGTCTGCGTGGCTTCAAAGAGCAGTAGGCACCACATTCACCGCAGAGCATTCCACCACGACGCACATCAAAAAACACAACTGAAGGACTAGCACATTCAGCACACGTATCAATAGATAGTGCCCACCCGGCTAATGCCATTGAACGCAAAACATAAGAATTAAACAAAAGATGAGAATCGTAATGTGCTTTAGCGAGGGCATTCATCGCACCATGCAAAAGATTAAATTGCCGCACATCAGCATCCTCATCATTGAACATGATTCGATCAATCAATTCACACATGGCATGCGCTGATGTATATGCGGAATAGTTATTCATCAACTGTTGAGCATAAGGGCGCATCACCACAACTTCTGTTATAGAATCAAGATTTTTTCCACGATAAAGCTGAACGTCAACATAGTTACCTAGTTCAAGACGCCCCCCAAAACGAGATTTTGTCCGCCGAATACCTTTAGCAACACCTCGAACTTTACCGTGTGAACGCGTCAATAACGTTATGATACGGTCAGCTTCACCAAGATCTTGCCTTCGTATCACTAAAGCCACATCACGATAAAGCTTCACAGCTATCTATGCGCTCTATTGATAGCGGAAATAATTGCTTTGAATGACGAACGCACTGATGAAGCATCAATGCCGCATCCCCACAAAACCTGACCATCAACTTCACACTCCACATATGAAGCTGCACAAGCATCACGACCTTCAGATAAGGCATGCTCTGCATAATCAAGAACTTTAATATCTTCACCAATACTGCCTAACGCAACAACGAAAGCATCAATAGGTCCGTTACCTTGAGCATGTAATTCTTTTTCTTCGCCAGTATCATTAAAACGAAGCGTCAACGTGAGTTCAGATAGCTCTTCTTCACTGCCCTGGTTAAGAGCAGCAGAAAGAAGAGTGTAGCGTCCCCATGGATTCAAACCATCTGCCTCCGTATAAGGCAAATATTCATCAGCAAAAATTTTCCACAATAAATCTGACGTTATTTCGCCGCCAAATTTGTCTGTATATGCTTGAACAATGCGAGAAAGTTCGACTTGCATACGGCGTGGTAAATCTAAATGTCGCGTTGTAGAAAGCAGATATGCAACTCCCCCCTTACCCGATTGGGAATTCACACGCACAACAGCTTCATAGGAGCGGCCAAGATCTTGAGGATCAATAGGAATATAAGGAAGTTCCCACGGCACCGCAAGTTCATTACCATCTGCTTCTTCCACTTTTTCTTTACGATCAGCAAAACCCTTTTTAATGGCATCTTGATGAGAACCTGAGAAAGATGTATATACTAATTCTCCAGCGTATGGGGTACGCGGACCAACTTCCATACGTGTACAATACTCAACAATTTCTTTCACGTCATCAATATGAGAAAGATCAAGCATCGGATCAATGCCTTGTGTATAAAGATTTAATGCCAAGGTAATAAGGTCAACATTACCGGTGCGCTCACCTTGCCCAAAGAGGCACCCCTCAACACGATCAGCACCTGCCATCATTGCTAGCTCAGCAGTTGCAATACCAGTACCACGATCATTATGATTATGTGCTGATAAGGCAATAAAATCACGTCGTGTCAAGTTTCTACTCATATATTCAATTTGGTCTGCATATACATTAGGAGTAGAACGTTCAATAGTAGTAGGCAAATTCAAAATGATTTCTCTTTGTGCCGAAGGTTGCCACACGTCCATCACCGATTCACAGACTTCAAGCGCAAAATCTAGCTCAGTATCAACAAAAATTTCAGGTGAGTATTCAAAGCCTACAACAGTGTCATCACTCATCATTTTTTCTAAGTATGACGTGACTTCTTGAGCTCCAGAAACAGCCAATTGTTTTGTCGCTTCTCGATCATTATGAAAAACAACTCGCCTAAACACAGGAGATGTAGCATTGTACAAATGAACGGTTGCCCGCGACATTCCCTCTAAAGCCTCTACAGTTTTATGAATAATTTCTTGACGCGACTGCGTTAAAACCGAAATTGTTACATCCTCAGGAATGGCATTATCATGAACCAAAGAACGACAGAAATCAAAATCTGCTTGAGAAGCAGCTGGGAAACCAATCTCGATTTCCTTAACACCAATAGAAACAAGCAAATCAAATAATTTACGTTTACGTTCGGGATCCATTGGTTCAATAAGTGCCTGATTACCATCGCGTAAATCCGTTGATAACCAACGAGGCGCATGTGTAATGCGTTTAGATGGCCACTGGCGATCAGGAAGGTCTACAGGATTAACATCCAAAAAATGACGGTATTTCTGAAAGGGCATTCCCGATGGTTGCTGACGATTAGCACGGCCGCTTGTCTTCATAATAGGCTCCTATTCTTATGTCATGCTTTTCCATATGACTGGCAAGCACAAAACCCGCAATAGAGCGCCAGTCTAACTGACTCTATTGCGGCATGTAAGAAGCGAGAGAACCTGCCAAAACATCATCATATACCTTAAAAAATAACAGGAATTAATGCACTTGCATTAGATTTTGTTTCAATCTTCACAAGTAAGCCAATTGTCACAATAGCTGCAAACCATACGATAGCAACACCAATAGTTAAACGATTCAGGTTGCGCTCTGCAACACCTGATGAACGCATGGATGTGGAAATACCACCACCGAACATATCAGATATGCCGCCACCCTTGCCTTTATGGAGCAAAATAGAAATAACCAAAAGAATGCTTGTAATGACCAACAAAACAATGGAAACAATAAGCAAAGCTTTCACTTTCACTCCTCATAGAATAAAGACAAATGTATGAATAGTATTCTAACAAAACAAAAAGAACTAATCTAAGAAGAACTCCCTTAGCAAATATGTATCATGCCATATTTTTATAGAGAGCTATATGCGCAAAATCTACAGCTTTTAGGCTAGCTCCCCCGACAAGAACTCCATCGATATCCTTCTGCATCATAATATTTGAAACATTATCTTTCTTTACAGAACCACCATAAAGAAGACGAACATCTTGAGCCTTGTCAACGCCGAAATTTTCTTCAAGATATAAGCGAATAGCTCCGCACACCTCTTGAGCATCATCAGCAGTAGCAACTTCACCTGTACCGATTGCCCAGATAGGTTCATAAGCAATGACCACGTTATCGATCATTGACTGATCCATAGATGAAAGCACCTCGCGTATTTGCCCAACAACAAATTCGCAGTGTCCACCAGATTGACGCACCTCTAAAGATTCACCACAGCAAATAATCGGCGTTAAAGAATTTTTCATCGCCTGAGTTGCTTTTTGTGCAATAAGAGCATTTGTTTCGCCATGATATTCACGCCGCTCTGAATGTCCCACAATAACATACGAACATCCTAAACGGGTTAACATTGATGCAGAAACTTCACCAGTAAACGCACCATTATCATGAATAGAAATATCTTGGGCACCATAAGCAATAGGGAGCTTATCAGCATCAACAATTGTTTGAACTGTACGTATATCAGTAAAAGGCGGAAAAACCACCACGTCTACATCTGAATCGAATTTCAAATCTTTCAATGCAGTGCCAAGAGAAGTAACCAAATGATTTGCTTCTAAATGGTTCAAATTCATCTTCCAGTTACCAGCAATCAAAGGACGTTTATGAGCCATTATTACCCCTCTAACGCAGCTAAACCAGGAAGAGTTTTACCTTCAAGAAGTTCAAGAGAAGCACCACCGCCTGTAGAAATGTGAGAAAACTTCGTTTCATCACATCCAAGGAGACGCACAGCTGCTGCACTATCACCACCACCCACAATTGTGTATGCATCAGCGTTTTCCATAGCTTGAGCAACAGCAAGTGTTCCATGCGCAAAAGAAGGAAACTCAAATACTCCCATAGGACCATTCCATACAACTGTATGTGAATCTTGAATAAGATCAGCATACAACTTGGCAGTTTCAGGCCCAATATCAAGGCCCATCTGATCATCTGGGATATCATCCACACTCACCACTGTTGGAACAGAATCCATCGAAAATTCAGGAGCAACAAGTGTATCAACAGGAATAACAATATCAACATTATTACGTTCAGCTTCCTGTAAATACCGGAGCACAGTATCGATTTGCTCTTCCTGCACAAGCGAGGTTCCGATTTCTTTTCCTTGAGCTTTTAAGAAGGTATATGCCATCCCTCCTCCGATGAGAATGCGATCAGCAACCTTCATAAGGTTATCGATAACAGCAAGTTTGTCAGAAACTTTAGCACCACCGATCACCACTGTATACGGTCGAACTGGATTTTCAAGCGCATTCTTTGATAATGCTTCAATTTCCTTTTCAAGTAAAAGTCCACCAGCATGAGGCAAAAGGGAAGCAACATCATAAACGGATGCTTGTTTACGATGAGCAACACCAAAGCCATCTAACACATATGCGTCAGCTAAATCAGCAAGTTCGCGAGCATATGACATGCGTTCTTCATCATCTTTAGATGTTTCACGCACATCAAAACGTACATTTTCCAACAGGAGAATATCTCCATTATCTAATGATGCAACAGCGTCATGAGCTTTTTTGCCAGTTGTTTCGTCGACAAATGCAATGGGACACTCCATTAATTCACCTAATTTGTCAGCGACTGGACGAAGAGAAAGAGAAGGATTCTTTTCACCTTTAGGTCGCCCTAAATGAGACATAAGAATGACACGTGCACCTGCTTGCACAAGACGTTCAATTGTTGGTATAGCAGCTTGAATTCGCCCTGGATCTCTAATAACACCATCACGAATCGGAATATTAAAGTCCAAACGCGCCAGTACGCGTTTTCCAGCTATATCCCCCAATGAATCAATTGTTTTCATTCTCATTCCTTCACTTAAAACACTGTTAACAACAGCTTAAAGGTTTTTACCAACCAAAATAGCTAAATCAACAAGGCGGCAAGAATAACCCCATTCATTATCATACCAAGCGACAATCTTTACTTGATCTCCAATGACTTTTGTAAGACCCGAATCAAAAATAGCAGAATGTGAATCAGTTTCGATATCTTTCGAAACAATTGGATCTTCTGTATAAGAAATAATTCCACCAGATTTTTCCGCAGCTTCCTTCATAGCTGCATTAACTGCTTCAACACTCACAGGTTCACGTGCTGTAAATGTCAAATCAACAGCAGATCCAGTTGGCGTTGGAACACGCAAAGCATATCCGTCAAACTTACCGGCAAGCTCAGGAATCACTTCTGCAACTGCTTGAGCTGCGCCAGTTTTCGTTGGAATGATCGACAAGGCAGCAGCACGAGCACGACGAAGATCCTTATGGCTGTTATCAAGCAAACGTTGATCTGTTGTATATGCATGAACGGTTGTCATCAAACCACGCTCAATACCAAAGGTATCATTGAGAACTTTAGCTACAGGAGCTAAACAGTTGGTTGTACATGAAGCATTGGAAATAACGTGATGTTTAGCAGGGTCATAATCACCTTCATTCACACCAACCACAAAAGTGGCATCAACATTTTTACCAGGGGCCGAGATAATAACCTTCTTTGCTCCACCAGCTAAATGAACACCAGCCGAATCACGATCGCGGAATTTACCAGTGGATTCAATAACAACATCCACACCAGCTTCGCCCCATGGAATATTTGCAGGGTTACGATCAGAGAAAACCTTTATTGTTTTACCAGCAATCGTAATGGTGTTGTCGGTATAGGAAATTTCTTCTTTCAAACGCCCCAAAATAGAATCATATTTCAACAGATGAACGATACTTGCTGTATCACTCGTAGCATTAATAGCCACTATATCTACATCGGCATTCATTTCTAAAACTGCACGCGTAAAATTTCGTCCAATACGGCCAAAACCATTAATACCAACACGAGTTGTCACAGTATTCTCCTTTTGATCTTAACACATCATACATATGTGCACTCTGTGCACCAGTTTAGCGACATAAAAATATCTTAGGGGCAATATGAGATATTATTCTTACTTCTACTATAAAGTTTTTTGAGCCTCACGAACTGCAGCCATCGTATCAGGAATGCCTTGTTCGTCTGCACGTTTATCTGCCAAAGAATTCAAACGACGCAAACGGCCAGCTACAGCATCCTTTGTTGCAGGGGGCGACATGCGCTCTCCCAATAAATTCAAAGAATCCGTTGGATACTTAATTCTAAATTCACCAGCTTCACGCAAATTATCAGGAATATCATCTCCAAGGATTTCAAAGGCGCGCTTCACACGAATCACAGCAACAACTGCTGCATCAGCACTACGGCGCATATTTGCATCATCAAAATTAGCTAAACGATGAGCAGGGCCTTGAAGCTCACGCTCTTTACGCAAAGATTCCCATTTTTTCACAGATTCTACCGCACCCATTGCTTCCAATAAGCGAGCTATCGATTCACCTTCACGCACATCTAAACGAAATGCCGACCGTGACTCACGAGCACGATACACCATTCCCTGACGGCGAGCTAAACCACCAAGACCATAGGCAGCTTCCATCGATGGGCAAATAATCTCTAATCCCGAATGTCGTCCCGGCTCCATCAAAGAACCGCGCACCAAAAAAGCTCCACGCCACGCCGCAACACCATCAGCAATAGAGCCGCGAACAACGCGAGATGATAGACCACGTACGAACCTATCACGACCATCAATAATGCCAACTTTGCGTGCAATTGCTTTTGCATTGTCATTAATTTTGAGCAGATACCGCTGCCCTTGGCGAGCATTCGTAGAGAGGCTCACAATTTCAGGCTCAATCTTAAAAACCTTATGTAATAAGTTCCATAAATGACGAGCAGAAGGAGCATGCGTCAATTCTGCTTGAAGCGACAATGTACCACCTTGTACACTTAAACCGCCGCCAAAACGAAACATTGCTGCAATTTCTGCCAGCATCGCGCTATGAGTTTGGGGATAGACATTCACCAACTCATCTTTGACCATCTGTGTCAACGCAGACATACAAACCTTTCTTCTTGACACATATTCTCATAACCTGCATATCATTTTACACAACATCACCTAAAACACCCTCAAAAGCATCACGATAGGCAGCTGCCAAACGCAAAAAGTCGTGTTGTCCTACATCATCACCACTACGAACTTGACGCAGCATAAGTTGAGCACCGCATTCTTGAACAGCTTTTTCCGTATCAAGAATTGACTCTACCGAACTTGGATCAGCAATAACAACATCCAGTTTAAGATTGGGAGCATGCCGATGAAAAGAACGGATATGCTCGGCAGCATCCATACCCATGGTTTCACTTTCACGATTAAGATTCAGCGCCACAACTTTTTTCGCTTTTGATGTGCATACAGCAGAAGCCAATTCAGGAACAAGAAGATGCGGAATCACAGAGGAATACCATGAACCTGGCCCAAAAATGATCCATTCTGCCTCTTTAATTGCTTCTATAGCTTCAGGTTGCGCAGGAGGATTATGAGGAATTAAAGATACTTCTTCCACATGACCACCGGCTTTTGCAACAGCTACCTGACCTCTCACCTGACGCACATTACCTTCGTATGACACTTTCGCTTCAATTTCTAGAGGAATAGAAGACATAGGTAAGACACGCCCACGAATGCGCAATAATTGCCCCACCCAATCGAGGGCTTGCACAGTATCATCAAGTTGTTCCCATAAAGAAAGTATCAACAAATTTCCCAAAGCATGCCCATCTAAAGGCCCGCGAGAAGTAAAACGATGTTGCAAAACGTCACGCCATGTTTGACCCCATTCGCTTTCGTCACACAAAGCAGAAAGGGCCATACGTAAATCACCAGGAGGAAGAACAGAAAATTCTTCGCGCAAACGACCTGAGGAACCTCCATCATCGGCTACCGTTACCACAGCTGTAAGGTTCTGCGTAATCAAACGTAAAGCACTAAGGCTGGCATAAAGACCATGCCCTCCGCCAAAAGCAACAACGCGAGGCCCCCGAGCGCCGCGCCCCACGAGCTGATGGTGTCCCATAGTGAAGTCATCATTCATATTATCGAAATTCATTATTCACGCCCCAAATCTCGATGCACAACACGCACACCTAAACTGTTGTTACGTAAATTTTCAGCTATAGCTTCAGCAATGGCAACAGATCGGTGCTTGCCACCTGTACAACCAACAGCAATAGTAAGGAATGGCTTTAATTCATGAGCGTATCCATTCATCACATCCATCATGAGCGAACAATATTTATTCACAAACTCTTGAGCACCAGGCAGGGAAAGGACAAAATCAGCTACCTCACTGTCGTGCCCAGTAAGATGTCGCAATTCACTTACCCAATAAGGATTTGCTAAAAAGCGCACATCAACCATATTATCAGCATCAACTGGAACGCCATACTTAAAACCAAAAGACATAACCGTAATTCGAGGAGCTTCAAGATTATCACCCTCCCCCACAATACTACGACGAACTTTTCGCGCCAGATCATGCACCGATAAACGAGAGGTATCAATAACGATATCTGCCTGATCACGCAAAGAAGTCAAAATCTCACGTTCCGCACGAATACCATCAAGTAAACGACCTTGCCCCTGCAAAGGATGTGGACGTCTAACATTTTCAAAACGTTTGACAAGTTCCTCATCACTGCAATCAAGAAAAAGCATGCGAAAATGAGAATTCGTTTCTCGCAAGCTTGCCATCACTGAAGACAACTCATCAAAAAAAGAACGCGAGCGCACATCAACAACAGCAGCAAATTTTGCTATTCCTGATGTATCAGTAATAATTTTACGTAAAGGTTGAATGAGGCTTGGCGGCATATTATCAACCACGTACCAGTCTAAATCTTCAAGCGTATCAGCAACTCGCGAACGCCCTGCACCACTCATGCCTGTGATGAGAAGAAATTCTGTTTGTTCTACTTCAGGCAAATAGGCCTGATCATCGTGGAGAGCGATGTTTTTTGGTATTTTCCCTGTATCATTAATATATGAGCGGTCAAGAGGTTCCATAGCTTGTATTATGCCATTAAACGCACTAACTTCCCACTTCATCATGTTTCATTCAGTGGTGTTTCTTCATGAAAATATGCATAAATAGTTGTGGCAAGAGATTGCCCGATACCATGAACCTGTTGCAATTCTTCTTGTGTTGCTTTTTTTATCTGAGTGAGGGATCCAAAGTGTCTTATAAGAGCTTTTTGCTTCACTTGCCCAAGGCCTTCGATATTATCGAGCGTTGACCTTACCATGTTTTTTGAGCGTTTTTTTCGGTGAAAAGTAATAGCAAAGCGGTGTGATTCGTCGCGCACATATTGAAGTAATCGCAACGCCGGCGATGATCGCGGGAAGATAATAGGAAAGTCTTGACCTTCTACCCATACTTCTTCAAGTCGTTTTGCTAATCCTATGATAGGAATAGTGATATTCATATCCCGCGCTACACGCATGGCTGCATGAACTTGCGGTAATCCCCCGTCCACAATGAGGAGATCAGGTATTTGATAAAAAGATTGATCACTCATATTATCGGATGCGGTATCAGAATCAGTACTCATGTTCCTTTTCTTTGATTCCTCTGTTGAGGTATCTACATCATCTATCACATGTGTAGAAAGATAAGAAAAACGCCTGCGGAGCACTTCATCCATGGCAGCAGTATCATCGATTGTTCCTTCATCATTACGCGAGCGAACAATAAAGTGTCGATAATGTTTTTTTTGCGGAAGCCCGTCATCAAAAACAACCATAGAGGCAACGGGTTGCTGGCCCTGTGTATGCGAAATATCGAAACATTCAATGCGCAAAGGAGCGCGCGATAATTCAAGGACATCACGTAACTCTTCGATTGCTTGCGATCTGGATGTAATATCAGAATTTTTTTCTATTTTGTACCGTTGAAGTACTTGTATAGCATTGGCTTGCACGGTGCGTAACAGCTGCGCCTTATTTCCTCGCATAGGAATATAGAAATGAGCCTGTTTCCCTCGTTTTGTTGATATCCATTCTTCTAATTCTTTCTCATCTGCAGGAAGATGCGGAAGCCATATTTCTTTAGGGATAGCATGCACAGGTGTATGTTCATAATCATCGATACTTCGCGACTCTTCGCGCTCATAAGTATCGTGTATATCATCGTATAGGGCATCACTGTAGACATGCATTAACGCTTCGCGTAACAATTGAGAAGGATCATCAGTAGAGAGTCCTTCGGTGATCCATCCGTGTTGGGCACGTATACGCCCTGCGCGCACATAAAAAACCTGTATTGACGCCTCTAGTTCGTCATGAGCAATCGCAAAGATATCTGCATCTATAGTTCTATCGAGCACAACTGTATTGCGTTCATTAACATGTTTGAGTGCGCTAATCGTATCGCGCAATCGTGCGGCTTGCTCATATTCTTCCAATGCAGCTTTTTTCTTCATCTCTTGTGTTTTTTGCGCAATAATTGCAGAAGAATCCCCATTCATGAAGCGAACAACTTCGTTTGCAAGTTCTTTATGATCTTCTTGGGATATCTTTCCGATACATGGTGCACTACATCTGTCAATATATCCATATAAACATGCTTTTCCTGAGCGCTGCGAAGAAGAAAAAACTCCTTGTGAGCATGTACGCATGGGAAAGGCAGCGATGAGATTATCAAGAGTTTCTCGGATCGCCCACACTTTCACGTATGGCCCAAAATAGTGAACACCTTTTCTGTGTTTTTCACGCGTAATCCATGCGCGAGGAAAATCTTCCTTTGAAGAAATCGCTAGATAAGGATATGATTTATTATCACGAAAGACAACGTTGAATTGCGGTTCAAACTCTTTGATCCACGCATATTCCAAGCTTAATGCTTCAATTTCTGATGCAACGACAGTCCATTTCACATGCGTTGCTGTATGGACCATCGCATAAATACGCGGATTGAGCGCCTGAACGTTCTGAAAATACTGAGAAAGTCGATTGCGTAAGTTTTTAGCCTTTCCTACATAGAGAACACGATTATTATCGTCTAAAAAACGGTATACTCCAGGATCTGTCGGAATATACGAGGGGCGATAATCTTGCGGATTACTCATTGTTCTCCAAGAGAGGAGCCAAAAATCGTCCAGTATGTGATTGAGGCAGCGAAGTAATATATTCAGGTGTACCTTCCCCAATCACTGTTCCACCGCCATCTCCGCCCTCAGGACCCATATCAATAATCCAATCAGCGCTTTTAATGACATCTAAATTATGTTCAATAACGATAACGGTATTTCCCTTATCAACAAGAGACTGTAAAACATGAAGAAGCTTTCGAATATCCTCAAAATGTAAACCAGTTGTTGGCTCGTCTAAAATATAGGCAGTTTTTCCTGTGGATCGCTTGTGCAATTCTGATGCTAGTTTCATGCGCTGAGCTTCTCCCCCCGAAAGGGTTGTGGCACTTTGCCCTAAATGCACATACCCCAACCCTACTGCCTCCAAGGTATCAAGATATCGCGTAATAGAAGGAATAGACGAAAAGAAATCACATGCTTCATGAATAGTCATATCCAATACATCGGCAACATTTTTTCCTTTGTATTTTACTTCAAGCGTTTCGCGATTATAACGCTTACCATGACACACTTCGCATGGCACATACACATCTGGCAAAAAATTCATCTCGATTTTTAGTGTGCCGTCTCCTTTACATGATTCACAACGCCCACCTTTCACATTGAAAGAAAAACGCCCAGGGCCATATCCACGCATTTTCGCTTCTTGAGTCTGAGCAAAGAGCTGGCGGATTTTATCCCACACGCCCGTATAGGTTGCTGGATTAGAACGTGGCGTCCTTCCAATGGGTGATTGATCAACGTGAACAACTTTATCAAGATGTTCTATACCTTCAATTTTTTTGTGCACACCAGCTACATTGTGAGATCTATTCAATTGAGCAGAAAGTGCATTGTAAAGAATTTTGTTTACTAACGTTGATTTTCCGCTTCCCGATACGCCTGTCACAGCTATGAATGTAGAAAGCGGAAAATGAACATCAATATTCTTCAAATTATTTTCTTGAGCACCATACACACTTAAAATGCGTTCGTTTTGTTGACGACGCTTAGAGGGGACAACAATAGTTTTTGCTCCCGATAAGTACTGGCCAGTTAAAGATTTTTTATTTTTTAATAAACCCTTGTATGATCCAGCGTAAACGATCTGACCGCCAAGTTCACCGGCACCAGGACCAATGTCAACGATATAATCTGCGGCTTTCATCGTGTCTTCATCATGTTCAACAACAATAAGAGTATTGCCCAAATCACGTAAATGCTCAAGAGTAGCAATTAATTTTTCGTTATCCCTTTGATGTAAGCCAATCGATGGCTCATCGAGCACATAGAGTACACCTACGAGACCTGAACCAATCTGTGTCGCAAGACGAATTCGCTGTGCTTCTCCACCTGATAATGTTGAAGCGCCACGAGCAAGCGTTAAATACGTTAATCCTACATCACAGAGAAAATCAAGACGGATCAAGATTTCTTTCAGAACCTGAGCAGCAATTTTTGTCTGCTGCTCATTCAAAGAAACATGAAGCAAAAAGTCGCGCGCCTTATCAATTGATAGTGAACATAGTTCAAAGATATTAAGCTCGCCTATACGAACAGCCAATACTTCTTTTTTCAAACGAGCACCTTGACATGCTTCACAAGGAACTTCACGCATATACGCCTCATAGCGTTCACGCGACCAATTTGATTCCGTTTCCTCATGCTTACGTTTGATATAACGCGCTACACCTTCAAAACCTGTTGCATAGACACGTTCTTTCCCCCATCTATTACGGTATTTCACCTCAACTTTGTAATCTTTTCCACGCAAAATAGCTACGCGAGCCTTTTTTGGTAACTCTTGCCATGGAGTATCAATATCAAACCCCATCTCTTCACCAAGACTTTGAAGTTGACGCTCAAAGAAATCTTGGTGTTTTTTCCACGGGGCGATCGCTCCTTCTCGCAAAGTTAAGAAAGGCTGTGGCACAACAAGATCTTCAGCGACCTGAAGATGAGAACCAATACCATCACATTGCCCGCACGCGCCATAAGGAGCATTAAAAGAAAAAGTGCGCGGCTCAATATCTTCTAATGCTAATTGATGTCCAGACGGACATGCTCGTTTTTCTGAAAAACGATGTTCCTTGCCAGTGTCGACTTCTTCAATGACGACGCGTCCTTCTGCTAAGCGAAGTGCCGTTTCAACTGAATCATTAAGTCGAGAACGTATCCCTTCTTTTAACACAAGACGATCGACAATGACATCGATGGAATGCCGGATATTTTTTTCTAAAGTTGGCACTGAATCAAGCCTCACGACCTCACCATCAACACGAGCACGAGCAAAACCTGATGCTACTAACTCATCGAATAAATCACGGTATTCTCCCTTCCTGTCGCGAACGACAGGAGCTAAAACATGAAAACGCGTTTTTTCTTTTAGACCCATAACACGATCTACGATTTGCTGTGCAGACTGCTGACTAATCATTTCACCACATTCAGGACAATATTGCATTCCTGCACGTGCATATAAAAGACGCAGATAATCATATACTTCTGTTACAGTGCCAACAGTTGAACGCGGATTTCTATTCGTTGACTTTTGATCAATAGCAACAGCAGGCGATAATCCTTCAATAAAATCAACATCGGGCTTATCCATCTGCCCCAAGAATTGACGCGCGTAAGAACTCAATGACTCAACATATCTTCTTTGTCCTTCAGCGAAAATAGTATCAAAGGCTAAAGAAGATTTTCCGCTTCCCGATAATCCAGTAAAAACAACAAACTTATTGCGGGGTATATCAAAAGAAACATTACGAAGGTTATGTGCACGAGCACCTTGAACTTTTATCACGTCACTCACGCGCACTCATTTTACTCTTTATTTTGTATAAATATATCAGCTCTCTTGGTCTTCATTTTTTCTTCCAGCGTACACCAGAGAAGAAACAACTGTAACAACAAGTACGCTCAGCACAACAACAATCGACATCATAGGCGACATCATTGGAACATTCACAAGCCACCCCATACCGTGGCATGCTTCTAAACAGAGTTTTACGCCAATAAACCCAAGAATAACCGCTAAACCATAGTGTAAAAAGGCAAGGCGAGACAACAAAGCATCAACCAAAAAGAACATTTGACGCAATCCCATCAAAGCAAAGGCGTTAGCAGAAAAAATAATGAAGGCATGTTTAGAAAGACCAAAAGATGCTGGAATAGAATCAAGTGCAAACATAAGATCAGCTGTTCCAATGGATAAAATACATAAAAAGAACGGTGTTACATACGTTTTCTTTGCACGTCGAACAATGATTTTGTCACCAACAAACCCTTGAGTAACCGGTAAAAATTTACTTGCTAACCGTATAACAAGATTTGGCTCATAATTTTCAGGATCACCTTCATCTGGTTGGGCTATTCCCTCACGTAATTCACTGATGGCCGTATAAATAAGGTAAGCAGCAAAAATAAAAAACATAAAGGAGAATTTTTCTAAAATCGTCGCACCCAATAAAATGAATACTAAACGTAAAACGAGTGCTATAACAATGCCGTACAACAAAGCTTTTTGCTGATATTTTCGCTGCAACCTAAAAGATGCCATAATAACGATAAAAATAAAGATATTATCAACCGATAAGGCGTATTCAGTTAAAAAGACAGCAAAATATTCAACAGCAAAATCTCCACTATAAAAATAGGCACTATAAACACCAAATAAAGAAGCTAAGATGACATAAAAAATAAGCCAAAGAGAAGATTCTTTAACGGTTGGTTCATGCGGCTTATACACATGAGTAACAAGATCAAAAATGAGGATCCCTACAACACCGATAATCAAAAAAAACCAATGCGATTGAGGAATATGAAAAGATGATGTTTGAGCAAAATAAAACGAATGCATATAGACACCTCCGGTTAGCAAAAAACCAGAGGTCTCTTCCAGCCCATAGGGCTAACCAGACCGGAAAGTAAGAAACTTTCGTGATGACGAACTGGTTATTTGAGGAATACTCCCCTCTTAGTTCTTCACATACTAGCACGAAAAAAGATAAATAGAAAGAACGACTTTTCCCACATTTCTTTTCCCCCATATCTTCACACCCAACAAAACAACACGTCAATGATGTACACTTTTCCCATGGCTATTCAATCTTTCCTTAAAGAATGCGACTTCACACCTCAACAATGGCTCGACTACGTTAATCTTGCTGAGCAACTCAAAAGCGAGCACTATTCAGGAAAAGAAATACAACGTTTACAAGGAAAATCAATAGCTCTTATTTTCGAAAAAACATCAACACGCACGCGTGCATCATTTGAAATTGCAGCTTTTCAACAGGGCGCACATACAACATATCTCGATACATCCGTTTCACAAATTGGCCACAAAGAATCACTTGCAGATACTGCTCGCGTTCTTAGCCGTATGTATGATGCCATCGAATTTCGCGGAAACAAACAAAGCGACCTTGAACAATTAGCCCGTTATGCGCATGTACCTGTTTTTAACGGCCTTACCGATGAATGGCACCCAACTCAAATGCTCGCTGATGCTTTGACGATCCGTGAACACACACATAAAGACTTTACCGAAGTCGTCCATGTATATATGGGCGATGCACGTTTTAATACAGGGCGCTCCCTTCTTGTGTCTTCAGCTATGCTTGGTATGGATGTTCGTATTGTTGCCCCTAAACAGTATCAACCTGATGATGAAGCTATTCGTCTTGCTCATGATTATGCACAAGAAACAGGTGCACGTATCACCATCACCGACGATATTGCTCAAGGCATCAAAAATGCCGATGTGATTTCTACAGACATCTGGGTATCCATGGGGGAACCTCAACAAGCATGGGAAGAACGTATTAAAGCTCTTCTCCCCTATCAAGTCAATGAACATATCATGAATTCCACTGGAAAAGATACATTCTTCATGCACTGCTTGCCCGCATTCCATAACACTGAAACAACCGTTGGACAAGAAATTTACGAAAAATACAACATACCTGAACTAGAAGTCACCAATGATGTTTTTGAAAGTTCCAACTCGATTGTTTTTGACCAAGCAGAAAACCGCATGCACACCATTAAATCTGTCATGGTCACATCATTGGCTTCATGATTCTTTTCAAAGCTCATCTAATCTGTAGCTAAATGAAAGATACGCCTGTAATAAAATATACATAATATATTAGCCTTCATTTTTCTAGCGACCACTAAAATTACTTTCATTCTTACTATATGGAGGCTCTATGAGTAACGATCGTTTTTTTACTATTCCAGGTTCAACACGCACCTATGATCGAAACAAACTACTGGCAGTTGTCGTAAGTGCTTTTGCTCTTGCACTGTTACAGGTATCATCAGTAAACACACTTCTTACTCCCATACAAACAGGCTTACATGCATCAGATACTCATATTCAGTGGGTGCTTTCTGGCTATGCACTTGCCTTTTGTATCATGCTTATCCCAGCAGGTCGCTTTGGAGATATCTTTGGTCGTTCTGGAGCTTTTGTTACCGGTCTTATCGTTTTTACGCTTGCCTCATTCGGATGTGGAATTATTGACAACCCGCTTCTCTTAAATGTGATGCGAGCAATTCAAGGTTTTGGAGCTGGAGCTTTTTCTCCCCAAGTAACCGCACTTATCCAACAGCATTTTACCGGTAACGATCGCGCTAAGGCTTTTGGTGTTATGGGACTCGTTATCTCTGCATCCGTTGCTGTCGGTCCTATTTCTTCTGGTTTATTCGTTCAATTTTTGGGCAATGAACAAGGATGGCGATGGAGCTTCATCATTAACTTACCTTTAGGTCTTATTGCTCTTCTTTTTGCTTTCAAATGGCTGCCTTTTGCAAAAGAGAGACGAACCATTGGCCCCAATGCCGCAAAAGCACAAGAAGAATACACAGAAGAACTTAAAAAACAGGGCAAAACATATAAGGGAAAACGCGGTGCACATATCGACCTCGATATTATTGGCACCACTCTCATTACCATTACCGTTCTTCTTCTTATGCTCCCTTTCATGACACACGTGAGCTGGCGTTGGTATCTCTTACTCGGAGGCATAGCTCTTCTATTCATATGGATTCTTTGGGAAATGTGGTACAAAAGAGAGGCCATATCCCCATGGTTGATCTTTCTCTCTTCAATATTACGTCCTATTCCTTCTGCACTGTGATTACCACGTTTCAATTTTTAGGAATGACCTCCATCTTTGTCGTTGTCGCAATGTTTATTCAAAAAGGACTTGGAGAAGCTGCTATCATCGCAGGTCTTGTTGGCCTACCAAACGCACTTGTATCTGCATATGCAGCTATTTGGGCAGGTAAAAAATCATTTGTACGAGGCGCACAAATACAAACTATTTCCCTTGGTGTAGCACTACTTGGTGTTCTTCTGACAGTTGGAGCTGCTTGGTTACATGTACACCATGGAATCACCTACTGGAGCATGTCTCTTGGCCTCGCTCTTGTTGGATTTGGTTTAGGTGCCGTAGGGCCAGCAAACCAAACACAATCAATGATTCATATATCAGCTGCGCATGGCGGCATTGCAGGCGGAGTTCAGCAAACTATGCAACGCATTGCCACTGCCATCGGAAATGCTCTTATTACAGCAGTTCTTTTTGCTGGACGTGGCGATGAACATCAAGCCTCCCAAAACGATTGGCTCAATGGCTTTGCTCTATCCTTAGGGGTTGTCAGCATTGCTCTTCTCATCGCAACAAGTCTTGCTGTCATCTTTATGAAAAAATACCCATCTCTAGGGCCTGATTCCTTAAAAGAAAATCAATAACCTAAGATTCGCATATATATTACGAAAAATTTGTTGGGGGGAGCTTACACACATAAGCTCCCCCCAACAAATTACGTTATTAGAAAAATATTATGCAGATTGTTCTTCAATCTTTTTGCGCACTTCATCCATGTCAAGTTCTTTAATCTGCTCAATCAATCGTTCTAATGATGCACCATCAATAGCGCCTGGTTGTTGGAAGACCAAAACACCATCACGGAAAGCAACAAGAGTTGGAATAGAAGTAATGCCGAATTGCATTGCTAACCCTTGTTCTTCTTCTGTATTGATTTTTCCAAAAACAACATCATCATACTTTTCAGATGTCTTTTCAAAAATAGGACCAAAGCGCTTACATGGGCCACACCACTCCGCCCAAAAATCAAGAAGTGTAATACCTTCTACACCTTCACCAAAGTATTGAGCGTAATTACTCTGCGTTATTTGTACAGATGCCATATATCTAACCTTCCTTCTACAAAGAACACAAAAGAAACGCAGATACGTCCCCACGTATTCCGTGAATTTTTATATCATATATCACATTGATAACCGATAACTATATTATAAAGTACCTCTAGCTTTTACCAGTGGAAGAACTCCGCGAATCAAGGAAGCCAAATCTGTCGACACAGAGGCAGGATAAAAAACAAAGCCATCACAAGCACCGGCAGTGACCCATTCCTCGATAGTATCAGCAATATCATAAACACTACCTGCAACAATATGCTTATTTTTTAAAAATTCTGAGCCATGCAAAACTTCCATGAAATGCACACGCTCATTCGCAGCCCTACGATCAGCAGAAACTACAGTAAAAAAATCACATAAAACATCAACTTTTTTTTCTTCATCTTCACTTGCTAAACGCAGAGCAACGCGCAATTCACGTGCTTTATGTGGATCTGCCACACGCAGACGAACCGTTGAAGCATATCGCACAATAGTAGCAGCTCCATATCGCTCTACATCTTCTTCTTGAGCATAAACACAAATTTTCACACCGTTATTCTTGAGCTTCTCTAGACATGTGCACACCTGAGGATTACGAAGATCATCGGCTAAAATTTCAACACAACCACGCACTTCATTTTCCACGACAAAAGATTGACACACAGCATCAATACTTGCTGAATCTACCGAAATACCAGCCGTTAAAGACGCGGATGTTGAACCATATAAACGTTCCATTGTTTTAATCGAATCATAAGTATTTGTTGCATTTTTATGATCCGAACGGGTAAGAAAATCTTTTGATAGAACAACAGCATCAAAACCACCCTCCCCTGCAGCATTAACCGCAGAAGCAAGATATGATGCACTTACACATTCAACTTCTGTATCCAAACCAAGGCCGCTATGCAGACAATCTGGTTGAGCACTCAAAAGTGATAAATCAACTCCAAAAGTCAATTCGGACTTTTCTTGGACAGCAGTATCAATATTAAAACTTGAAAAGACAAAAGACATATTTTTCCTATCACGAATACGAACAAAAAAGGTGCAAAAAATTATTTACACATTCGCATTCGAGAGGAAAAAACCAAACAACACATAGAAGAAGCCATTGATGTATGTGAAAACATCATTTCGCCTCCTCTAAATTGAAAGAAATTTTCTACATTCTAACATACAGATATATTTTTTTAATAAACATAAGGCACTTCACATTACATACGCACAAGATCATTTGCATGTATCACAGGAGCCAACCCCCGATTATCATCATTATCCCCACCTGCGAGACGCGCAACCTCAACGGAAGAAAGTGCAGTAATTCCGCGAGCGATAATATCTCCATCCATACCCACGACTTCAACTAAATCGCCAGAAGAAAAACGACCAGCAACCCCAACAACACCAACTGGAAGAACTGACACCCGTTTCTTACTTAACGCTCTTACTGCTCCATCATCAACAATGATTTTTCCTTGTGCCTGCGCCGCATGCGCCAACCATAAAGAACGCGCAGATTCTCGTTTCTTTTGGGGAACAAACCATGTACCAACATCTCCCGTATCAAGCGCTTTGCCAATCAAATCAGCACGTGTTAAGAGAACTCCAACACCTCCATGAGTTGCCAAATGAGCAGCTCTCACTTTCGAGAGCATTCCGCCTGTTCCCACAACTGAACCACGTGAAGTGATACTTAAATTTTCTAATTGCGAAAAATCATCCACAACTGAAATCAAACGCGAACCACCATGACTTGGTGGAGCATCATATAAACCATCAACATCTGTCAATAAAATAAGCGCATCTGCATCGATAAGATGAGAAGTAAGAGCTGCCAAACGATCATTATCACCAAAACGCACTTCATCGGTGACAACTGCATCATTTTCGTTCACAATAGGAACTACACCAAAACTTAGCAGCAAATGAATAGACTCATGGGCATTGATGTAATGACGACGATTTTCAATATCCATCGTTGTCAATAAAACTTGCCCTACCGATATACCAGAACGCGAAAACTCTTTTTGGTATGCCGATATCAAACGACTTTGCCCCACCATTGACGCCGCTTGATGAGCTGAAATATCACGTGGACGACCGTCTAATTCAATAGCACTCATACCAGCAGCCATCGAACCAGAGGACACAAGCACAACTTCTTGCCCACGCGTGCGAGCTTTAATGATGCTATCTACCAAAATATGAATTTGTTCAAGGTTAAGTGAACCATCTGGACACGTTAAAGATGAAGAGCCTATTTTTATGACAAGACGTTTTGCATTCTTTATATCATGTCTCGTAGTTCTCATAATCATTCAGCTTTCTTTACTTAGAAGGATCAACCCAAATTCCTTGATCACCCTCATGAGCTAATTCTTCACGCGCTCCCCGCTTGGCTTCCATACGATCTTAATAGTTTTCGCGCTTTTCTTTTCTTGTAAGACGCGATGAATCATTTAATCTATGATCACTTCCACGTGGTCCTTGTATATCAGCGTGAGCCACAACTGTTGGTTCCCAATCAAAAATGAAGCCATCATCCTCAGAACCAATAACGACCATGTCGCCAGAACGCGCACCAATTTTCACTAAGGCATCCTCAATACCGATTTTTTGCAGGCGATCAGCTAGATAACCAACTGCTTCATCGTTATCAAAATTCGTTTGGCGAACCCACATTTCTGGCTTTTTACCACGAACCTGATAAAACTCTTCTCCGTCTTTTTCTGCTTTTCGAATAGTAAATGGAACAGCAGGAGCATTCTTTACATGAACGTCAACACGCTGCTTATCAACACCATTTTCACGTATCGATTTTTCTTTTACATGTTCAATAATTCTGCCCAATAAATACGTCAATTCATTAAGACCTTCATGAGTCGCCGTAGATACCTCGCAGACCTTGAAACCTTTGTTTTCAATGTCTTCTTTCACAAATTCAGCCAACTCGCGAGCTTCACGGACATCAATTTTATTCAAAACTACGATAGCAGGGCGTTCATGCAGTGGCTTTTCCCCCTCGCCATAGGTAAGAGAAGCAGAGTATTCACGAAGTTCATCTAACAAAACATCTAAATCACTTAAAGGATCGCGTCCAGGTTCATACGTCGCACAATCAATGACATGAACAATAACACTGCAACGCTCAATATGACGTAAAAACTCAAGTCCTAAACCTTTTCCTTCTGATGCACCTGGAATAAGACCTGGAACATCTGCGATGGTGTACCGATAATCACCTGCTTGCACAACACCCAAATGCGGTATGAGAGTCGTAAAAGGATAATCAGCAATTTTGGGGCGAGCAGCTGAAACAGCGGATATAAGAGAAGATTTACCAGCACTTGGAAAACCCACAAGGGCAACATCTGCAATTGATTTTAGTTCTAAATAAATATCACGTTCTTCACCTTCAAGCCCCAAAAGGGCAAAACCAGGTGCTTTACGTTGGCGCGAAGCAAGAGCCGAGTTACCTAGCCCTCCTATACCCCCATGAGCAACAACGTATGTATCACCATCATGAGCAAGATCAGCCAAGATCTCTCCATGCTCATTCTTTACAACGGTACCTTTGGGGACACATAAAATTTTATCTTTTCCATTACGTCCTGGACGCCAATCACCTGCTCCAGGTGTCCCATTTTCAGCCTTTTGATGAGGCACATGATACAAGGTCGCTAGCGTTGTTTCCCCAGCATCCACTTTCAAAATGACGCTGCCGCCATTGCCGCCATTGCCACCATCAGGCCCTGCTAGAGGCTTAAACTTTTCGCGATGAATAGAGGCACAACCATCCCCGCCTTTACCAGCAGTCGCATGCACATGTACACGATCAATAAAATTTGCCACTATTCACCTTTCTCTATGCGCAGATAATAATAAGAAAGGGTGGAACACATCCACCCTTTTAATGTTGTACAAGCTTTTTATGCATCAGCTAAAACAATATCGATAACCTTACGATCACGACGTGTAGCAAACTGAACATTTCCTGCTTCCAAAGCAAAAAGTGTGTCGTCCTTACCGCGACCAACATTGTTACCAGGATGGAAATGTGTTCCACGCTGACGGACAAGAATTTCACCAGCCTTCACAAATTGGCCACCATAACGCTTGACACCCAAACGTTGAGCATTAGAATCGCGACCATTGCGTGTAGAGCTTGCGCCTTTCTTATGTGCCATTTCTACCCTCCAGCCTTACTTAATTGTTGTTACCTTAAGGCGAGTCAACTGCTGACGATGACCCTGGCGCTTACGATAACCTGTCTTATTCTTGTATTTAATGATTGAAATCTTTGGACCTTTTTCGTCACGAACGATTTCTGCTGTAACCTTGGCGGAGATTCCATCAGCTGCAGTTGTCACTTTATCGCCATCCACAAGCATGATTGGTTCCAACTCAACAGTATCACCAACTTCACCTTGTATCTTATCTACAACGACAACAGAACCGACCGACACTTTCTCTTGACGGCCGCCAGCCTTAACGATCGCATAAACCACGTTACTGCTCACCTCTTCTAGGCTTATACATGAGTATAAGCAAACGGACATTTACAAATGCGATTGCACCAAGTATCTAGCTTACAAGCACCACCATCATTGGGCAACCACTTCAGAGTGCTTTTATCCACCCTTCACTATGGTATTAACCACCTCTTGAGATGATTTCACAAGGGGAATGTCAAAATACCATTGGATTCTTGTGAAGACGGCTTTATGACTCCTGGAGAAGCAACAAAGCGCGAAGAAGACTCTTTTTCTGTATCCCCTTCTTGCGTTTGTGACAGTTTTCCATCAAACTCATGAGCAGGATGTTCTACCTTTTTCTCAGAATGAATATCTTTTGCAGGTTGTGCTTGCTCTGCGCTAGAACTTTGCTCATTCATCGCAAAAGTATCCAAAATAAGAATGCCATTTTCGTCAACACTACCCAAAGAATTATTCTTTGACTCTGAGGAAGGAGTGACAACAGAATTAGAAGATGCGTAAGCTGAGCCAGAAGAACTCTTAGGAGATTTTCTTTGTTTTTCCTTGATGTTCTCAACAGTTTTCTCAGCATTTTTCGCTTCTTTATTCACATGTTTAGATGATGATTGTGATGAATATGAAGATTCTTTTACCTTTTCATCATCTACACGAGCATGCTGATGCGAACTTGCGGCAGCAATAGAATTCATCGCCGCTTTAGTTTTTGCATTTTCTTTTCCACCAACAATGCGCACATTCTTTCGTATCTGCGCATAACGCTTATCCCCATCATTCGTACCAGAATGTTCTACAGGTTTTGTATAAGTAATATACCCTCGACCATCACAGCTATCGCATGATGTGGAAAACGCTTCAACAAGTCCCTGTCCTAAACGTTTACGTGTCATTTGCACAAGTCCCAAAGATGTCACTTCAGCAACTTGGTGGCGCGTGTGATCACGACCTAAACACTCAACAAGACGACGCAAGACCAATTCACGGTTTTCTTCAAAAACCATATCAATGAAGTCAATAACAACGATGCCACCAATATCACGCAAACGCAACTGTCGAACAATTTCTTCTGCAGCCTCAAGATTGGTTTTTGTTACCGTTTCTTCAAGAGACGAACCAACACCAGTAAATTTACCAGTATTGACATCAATGACTGTCATCGCTTCTGTACGATCAATAACAAGGGAACCACCTGATGGAAGCCATACATGACGATCAAAAGCTTTCATTAATTGTTCTTCAACACGGTATGCTGAAAAAATATCTTTTTCCTCGACCCATTTTTCAACACGATCCAATAGGTCTGGTGAAAGTTCAGAAATGTATTCATGAATCGTATTCCATGCAGAATTTCCCTGAATACGCAAAGCTTGGAAATCTTCATTGAATACATCACGAACAACACGCACAGCCAATTCTGGCTCGCCTTTCAAAAGAGTCGGAATGGAACGCGCTTTCTTTTCTTTTGTCTTAATGGTCTCCCACATCTTCAACAAACGCTCAACATCATTTCGAAGTTGTTCTTCTGTTGCACCTTCAGCAGCAGTACGAACAATAGCGCCATGTTCAGCAGGAAGAATAGCCTTCAAAATCCTCTTAAGGCGCGAACGCTCCGGTGCTGGTAATTTACGTGAGATTCCTGTTATGCCACCTGAGGGAACAAGTACGAGATAACGACCAGCTAAAGTAATCTGAGATGTCAAGCGCGCACCTTTATGGCCAATAGAATCTTTGGCAACTTGCACTAAGATACGGTCACCAGTTTTAAGTGCTTGTTCAATACGCTTAGGCTGGCCTTCCAATCCTGCCGCATCCCAATTGACTTCACCAGCATAAAGAACAGCATTACGACCTTTACCGATATCAACAAAGGCAGCCTCCATGGAAGGCAAAACATTTTGAACGCGCCCTACATAAATATTGCCCACTAATGACGATTGAGTATGACGCGATACAAAGTGTTCAACAAGTATGCCATCTTCTATAACTGATATCTGATTAAGACCATCTTTTTCACGAATGAGCATTTCACGCTTCACCGATTCGCGACGCGCCAAAAACTCTGCTTCAGTGATCGCAACTTTACGGCGACCTTCCAAACGCCTATCACGATGACGCTGTCTCCGTGCCGCCATACGCACAGAACCCTTTATTTTTGCAGGCTCATCTACTCGTTCGCGCTTACGTGTACGTTTTCGAATAACCGTTGACGATGATGAATCGTCTCCTTCATCGCCAGAGTCAACAATGAGCGTTGAAGACGAAAACGATGATGTTTGTCTTTCATCCTTAACATCATCATTGGTTTTACGCCCACCACGTACGCCACGGCGTCGACGGCGCACATTTACTTCTTCTTCACCAAAATCTTCCGATTGATCAGAAACAGCCGAGTCAGTCCGCTCTTCAGATATACGACGTGCATCATCGACACCTAAATCACCATGAATTTCTTGATGTCCTTGACGAGATGATGTAGATCTTTCTCGAGGAATAGAAACGTTCTGCGATTGCACCGGTTCAGTAAAAGATACCTGCTGGATCTGCGGGCGCACAGGAATATCTGGTATACGGAAAACTAAAGGTGCCAAGGTAGAAAAAGAAGAAAAAGAAGAAAAATCAACATTTATCTCTTCGTCAGAAAGCGCAGAAGAAAAAGGTAAGGCATTAATATCTATCTTCTGAGTCAAAAAATTTAATGATTCTGTCGATGTATCAGCACTATATGATGAGGCATCATCGTGTGTAAAAAACACACTTTTACGCTCACCAAAGCGCGCATTTTTACTGTTATGCACAGTACCCAAGGCTTTATCAGCCATAACAAACTTCTCTCACGATGTTTACCGCAAACATCTTTATTTATATACCTATTGTATTTTTCAAAGCTCTTTCACATGAGGTCGCTCATCATGGCGCCGCTTCATGCCTATATCGTTGCATGCGGTCAAGCTAACGACACACATAGTATACACAGAAGAAATGCCGATAGAGTTTTTATACGTCACGTGAAAGATAGAACACATAAAAACGGCGTGCCTTTCTCGAGCTACATTATTCTTCACCTACTCTTGTTGTGTGACAATTGATTTTATACCTGAGGATTTTACACAAGCAGTGACATCCTTAAAAAATCATATTTTCCCGCCAGAAATTCACATTACTCAAATTCCACCACCACTTCACCTTGCACCATATTCCGTCGCATTACACGCAGACATCACCGATACGACTACACACACATATCTTGGTGAAGGCTCTTTTGTTCTTCTCTATGATCACGAAGAACAAGAAAATTGGAATGGCAATATGCGTATCACTCTCTTTGCCACGACTCCTATTGATCCTCTTTTATCTGAAGATCCTCTGTTAGGAGAAGTAACATGGTCATATCTCAAAGATTCTTTTCATCACGTCAATGCTGCTTTTCATTCCCTTCATGGAACAGTCACCAAAGTTTATAACGAAACTTTTAGCGATGTGACATCTGAAAATTCAGATGCACACATAGAATTACGCGCATCATTAACACCCGAAACACCCAACTGTGCTTCCCATCTGCAAGGGTGGTCTCTTTTACTGAGCACTCTCAGCGGCATTTCCATTAATGATTTCTCCTCTCTTGATTCTACTTCTCCCCTCCATCATGTTTCATAAACCCTCTTCCCTTACTCATTATTCTTTTCCATCTCAAGGAATTCCTGATATCACCACCAGATACACCTTCAACGATCACATCAGCCAACTTAAAAAAGCTCATGGACCTATAGCTATTGATACTGAGCGAGCTGATGGAAAGCGATATTATCCACGAGCCTATCTCATTCAAATAAAACGCGAAAATTCCTCCACTTTTCTTATTGACCCCATTGAGAATGCACACAACATTCCTTCTCTCGCACATGCAATAAAACAAGAAGAATGGATTTTACATGATGCACCTCAAGATTTACCCTGCTTATCACTCATTGACCTGCAGCCTTCTCGCCTTTTTGACACCTTTATTGCTGGAGCTCTTTTAGGCCTGCGGCGTCTTAGTCTGCAAAAAATGCTTGAAGACATATTGAATGTGCACATAGAAAAAGAACACACTGCAGAAGATTGGTCCATGCGCCCCATTCCTCAAGCAATGCGCTCTTATGCTGCTCTCGATGTTGAATTTCTCCATCCTTTGCGTCATGAACTGATCGAGCAGCTCCAACGAAAAGAACGCCTTTCATGGGTAGAAGAAGAGTGCACATATATTCTTCACCAAAAACCGCGCTCAGCACCTAAAGAACCATGGAGAAAACTACAAAAAAAGTACAAAATTACCAACAGACGTTCCCTAGCTATGCTGCAACTTATGTGGAATACTCGAGATCGTTTAGCACAAAAACGCGATATCCATCCCACGCGCATCATCAGCAATGAAAACCTTGCTTACCTCGCTTCCAAAAAACCGCGTTCTTATGGAGACGTTCGTTCTTCTAAAGCCCTCCGTTCACAAGCAAGTAGACCATATGCGCAGGCGCTGTCAAAGGATGCGAAAAAAGCATGGGCATTACCGGAAAATAAACTTCCTTCTCTTGCACTGACATATTCTCATGCCAACCCACACGTATCCAAAGATAAAGATGCTCACATCGAAATCCTAAAACACGCCCTCAAAGAGTGCGCATCGCATACACAAATCAACCCTCGTTTTCTTCTTACGTCCTCCACCATTAAAGATGTAGCGCGTGAAGAATGGAAACGAAGCGAGGACGTCGAAAATCTTTTACGAACTCATAATGTACGTGAATGGCAAATCGAATTACTCATGCCCCACGTACATCAGCACATGAATCTCTCAACATAAAACCGTCAAAAGACTGCCACGAACATAATATAGTTATATCTATGGGTTATATTGATGAAGCAGACTTGTTACGTAAGCTTAAAAAAATGCCGGTAACAGAATGTGAAAAGTTAGCTTCAGAAATACGTGATTTTCTTATTGCGCATGTAGCTCAAACAGGTGGGCATCTGGGACCTAACCTCGGAGTCATTGAACTGACTATCGCTTTACATAAAGTTTTTGATTCGCCGCGTGATGCTATTCTTTTCGATACTGGACATCAAAGTTACGTCCATAAAATTTTGACAGGAAGAAACGATTTTACACATTTACGCCAAGAAGATGGACTATCGGGATATCCTTCACGTGAAGAATCACCGCATGACATTATTGAAAATTCGCATGCCAGCACCGCCCTTTCATGGGCAGATGGTATAGCGCGCGGAATGCAATACGATAAAGAAAATCAATATAAAGCTGTTGCCATCATCGGCGACGGAGCCATGACAGGCGGTATGCCGTGGGAAGCACTCAATAATATTTCTCAAGATCCTCAACGCCCCATCGTCATTATTCTCAATGATAATGGGCGTTCCTATTCTCCAACAATTGGTGGTATTGTCAAAAAACTTGACCCTAACCATAATCTTAATAAAATTCGTACACATAAGAAATACGAAGCATTTTTGAGAACAATAAAGAAAAAATCAAAAAACAATTTAGCATCACAGCTTTCTTATCGCACTTTCCATTCAGTAAAAAAGGGCGTAAAAGATTTATTTGTGGATGCTGGAGTGTTTGATTATTTAGGAATTAAATATTTAGGCCCTATAGATGGGCACAACATTAATGACCTTATTGAAGCTTTCCAACTTGCACGTTCATATGATGGACCTATCGTCGTTCACGCATTAACCGAAAAAGGACGCGGGTACAAACCTGCCGAAGAAGATACAGCAGAACATTTTCATGCTATTGGAAAGATTCATCCAGAAACAGGCTTACCTATTGTTCCTTCCCGATTTGGCTGGACAAATGTTTTTGCCGAAGAAATCGATAGGCATGCACAAAAAAACGAACACATTATTGGCATAACAGCTGCTATGTTACGCCCTGTTGGTTTAGGCATTATGCATGAACATATGCCCG
>JAGBKC010000043.1 GCA_017934115.1 Actinomycetaceae bacterium
GCTCCTGCTCAACAGGTCACCATCGATATTGATCAGCAAAAAGCAGCTCAAAATGGTGTTGCTCAAGATGCATTAAGTGATGCTATTAAGAACAGTGGTTTGGCTGTTCCTGTTGGCAATGTTGCTCATGACGGTCACACTTTAGATGTCACTGTTGGTGAAAAACTTGATTCTTTGGAATCTCTGAAAACTCTTCCATTAAAAGCACAAGACGCATCTGGTAAAGATACGACCGTCAAGCTTGGTGATATAGCATCGGTTGAGCTCACTCCACAATCAAGTAACATGTCAGCGCGCGTCGATGGGCAAGAAGCAGTTGCGCTGATCGTGATGCCAACAGGTTCGGCGAATGTTGTGGAAACGTCTCAAAAACTTCACGATGTATTGGATGAAGTTGAACCAATGATGGGTGAAGGAGCTAAGTTCTCTGTTATTTTTGATCAAGCTCCTTATATTACGCTGTCGATTGATTCTCTTACTCGCGAAGGCGTTATTGGTGTGGTGATGGCAATTGCTGTTATTTTGCTCTTCCTCTTCTCGGTGCGTTCCACTTTAGTGACTGCTATTTCCATTCCACTTTCTCTTTTGCTTGCCTTTATTGGAATGTATGTTTCTGGTTATAGCTTGAATGTATTGACGATGTCGGCTTTGACGATCACTATTGGCCGTGTTGTTGATGATTCGATTGTGGTCATTGAAAATATTAAGCGACACCTTGAATATGGTGAACCAAAACGCGTGGGTATCATGAATGCTGTTAAAGAAGTAGCTAGCGCGGTTACGGCATCCACTATCGTTACGCTTCTTGTGTATGTACCAGTTGCTTTTGTTTCTGGTATGGTGGGGCAGCTCTTTAAGCCATTTGCGTTAACTGTTGTTCTTGCGATGCTGGCATCCTTACTGGTGTCGTTGACAATTGTGCCTGTGCTGGCATATTGGTTTGTGAAGCCGTCAAAGAATGTGCGTGAAGTGCTTGCTGAAGGTGTAACAGAAGAAAAAATCCACGCACTTCGTCAGCAGGCTGAAAAGAAAGAGGAAAAGAGTTGGTTACGCGCTCTTTACGCTCCGACTTTGCGCGTCACTCAAAAACATCCTGTGATCACTCTAGCGCTTTCGGTGGTTATTCTAGGTGTTACTATTGGGCTTTATCCTTTGCTTAATGTCAATCTTATGGGCGGGTCAGGGCAGAATTTTGTATCCTTATCGCAAACTCCTCCAGCTGGCACAGATATGGAAACTCAAGTTGAGCATGCATCAGTTGCTGAAAAGGCGCTAATGGATGTTGCAGGGGTGAAATCTGTAGCAACAACGATCGGTTCTGGCATGAGTATGGGCGGTGGTGCGCAGTCAACTATTTCTTATTACATCACCACGGATGAAAAAGCTGATCAAGAGTCTTTATCTGCCAAGCTTGAAGAGGTGCTGAAAAAGAATTCTTCTGATGATGAGGTGTCTTCTTCTGGAACTTCAGCGCTTCTTTCATCAGCAATTGACATTAACATTACGGCATCTTCTGATGAGCTTTTAGCGCAGGCAAATAAGCTTGTATATGAAAAGATGCAAAAAGTTGAAGGAGCGAAAAAAGTCACCACAAACATGCAAGAGGATCAGCCATCTGTACAGATTCGTGTGAATCGTGATGCGGCAGGGAAACTTGGCCTTACGGAAAATGCTGTTGTGGGTATGATTTCTTCGCAGATGGTGGAGGCATCTATTGGTACTATCACGCTTGATAATGTAGATACTGATATTTACATTAAGCTGGCAGATCCTATTACGACCTTTGATGAATTGAAGAGTATGAATGTGATGGGTATTCCGCTTGCGCAAATAGCAACTGTGGAAGAAGTCAGTGTTGTTCCGTCTGTTGCTTCGCAAAATGGCCAGCGCACAGCAACAGTTTCTATTGAACCTGCTGATGCTGATGATCTTGGTTCTCTTAATGATGTGGTTGAAAAGGAATTAGATTCTCTTGATATTCCTCATGGTGCTGTAGTTTCTCTTGGTGGTGCTTCGGAAGATTTGAGCGATACATTTAACCAACTTGGTTTGGCAATGATTGCTGCTATTTTGCTTATTTATATTACGTTAGTGTGGATCTTTAAGTCGCTTGCGCAGCCGTTGTTACTTCTTGTTGCAATTCCGTTTGCTGCTATTGGCGCCTTCCTTGCGTTGATGATTACCGGTGAGCCTTTGGGAATTGCTGCTCTTGTTGGCTTGTTGATGCTGGTAGGGATCGTTGTAACAAATGCGATTGTGCTTATTGATCTTATTAATCAATACAGACGCGATGGGATGGCGATGGATGAAGCAATTACCTTGGGTGCATTGCGTCGTGTGCGTCCTATTGTTATGACAGCTATTGCTACGATTGCTGCAATGCTGCCAATGGCTCTGGGTATTTCAGGTCAAGAGGGTTTTATTTCTCAACCGATGGCATTAACTGTTATTGGCGGATTGTTTTCGTCGACTTTACTTACTCTCGTGCTTCTTCCGGTTCTTTATAGGTTGACGCAAAAGAAATGGGTTGCTCCTGAAGTTGAGCGTATGCAAGAGTTAACGCATGTATCTGTGTCCGGAGATAGCATTATTGCTGGTAGTGAAGATAATTAAAAGTTACTAAACACTAGTTAAGAAAAATATATAGACTCGCTTGAGATATAATAGAAACATTAAAAAAGTGTTTTCTATTACATTTTTAGCGAGTTTTTTCTTTCTTTTCTTAGTTAATATGCAAGATTAAAACTTTTTTCAGTAAGGGGCATATCTTAAAAGTGATGATATAAGTGAATGGAAAGTTATCTTATAAATGGGAGAAAAAAGTTAAAAGAAACCGTAGGGAAAATGGAAAATGATTCTTATTTTTTGATTTCACTTCAGCTTGGAGGGTTGATTTTGTTTTTTCATACGGTGATATTTATTTTAACTTTCTTGTGATATAGCGAAACGTAAAGTTATTACATGAATGGTTTTGTAGGTTAAAAAAAGAAGATTTTTTTCCATTTAACAACCTGCACTTATGTTGTTCATTAACAATCATTAACAATTTATTTTTGTGAAAAAAAGTAAAAGTAAATCGAAAACTTGATTTTACTTATGGTTTTAGCTCTGGATATGATAAACATGTTCAAGCAACACGGAACGTTTGAACAAAAAAAGTTTCTCACCAACGAAAGGCATTAGTTATGGCACAGTGGAAAATCTTAGGAAGTGCAGGCGTAGTTCTCGGTGTAACAGCTGCTTTTGCAAGTTCTGCAATAGCGTCTACATCTCATGACGATGCTTCTCTTCCGTCAACAGATGTAGAATCCACACCAACTAGTGTACCCGTAGAAACAGCAGCGACAAACATTGAAGAATCATTGAAGGACTTTGAAGAAGCTGCACAGAAGCAAAAAGACGAAGAAGCTAAAACTGCCGCATCTGCTGCACGCGAATATGCCCAAGCTGTAGCAAAAGAAGCAGAAGAAGCTGTAAAAGCAGAAGAAGTAGCTAAGGAACAAGAAAAGAAAGTCCAAGATGCTGTAGAACTTCAAAAGCCAAAAACAATCAACGTGACATGTAATGGCACTCAGGCACAGATCGATACATGTGAAGGTGCTACTAATTATAAACCTGTATCCGATTACCTTGGCGTTCCATATTATGCGCAACATAACGTGAAGGGTGGCAATGCATGGTTGCTCTTCGAAGTTGGTGACAGGGTCACTATTGGACGCACAACATATACCATTGCTGCAATCCGCACCGTAACAACAGGCGGCTCGGTTGAGCAAATCAAAGGCATGGGTGGAGACGCATATTTGCAAACATGTCTCGACGATAACCAACATTCAAAAGTGTATTCGTTAAAAAAGAATTAGAAACAAAGAACTTTCCGCATGAAGCGGATGCCTAAGAGAAACGAACAAGGCTAGTGTTACCCCTGCACTAGCCTTTTTTCTGTTATGTATTTATAATAAAATAACTGCCGCCGGGTAGACCGTAAGTCAAGCATCAGTAGGCCGTAAGAAGATGCTTTTCTTGCGGATTTTTTATTATAAGGAGTTAACATGGCTTTTATTTATCTTGTGATAGCTGGTATCTGCGAAACTGCGTGGAGTTATTTTTTGAAAGAATCGGCAGGATTTTCGCGCTTCATTCCATCGGTGTTGACAGCAGTTTTTATGCTTGTTTCTCTTTATCTTTTGGCGCTTTCTATGAGAAGTCTTCCGTTGAGTATGGCATATGTAATGTGGACAGGCATTGGTGCTGTTGGATCTGTGCTGGTAGGGATTTTTATTTTAGATGAGCCGATGACGGCACTAAAAAGCGTTTCTTTGTTTTGTATTATCGGCGGCATTATTGGCTTAGCTCATTGATATGTAGGTTTGATTCTATGTACCAACAAAACAAGAGGACGAATCAGATAATAAGGATGTGTTCGTGACTTTAGGGGGGCGATTTTATAATCCTAGGTCGGTTTTTTCGATGATGGAATCAATTGCATCGTTCCTCTTCTTTGTTGCTATAGAAAATTTGTGAAAATAAGTTTATGTGCATGGTATATAAAACGAATATAAATAAGTTAGTTTTCATTATTTATTCATCGTATGTTTTATTGAAGAAATGCACGTGCATGTACCATATATTTTTTATGATTCGAAAATTTCTGGAGTATAGATCCAAGCACACGTATTGATGTTTTCATATGGTGTGTAGGCAAGTGCCTCGGCAAAAAGAGAAGCGCTTGTGATAGGGTGATCATCTGGAAGGTGTAGGTGTAGTGAGCTGGCAAAAGTGTTGATAATGTGTTCTATAGCTATCCCGTGAGATGTTAATTCGCTAAGTGTGATGCTCTGATCGCGCTTAGAAAGGCGGATGCGTTGCTTGTTAACGATCAGTGGTACGTGTATATAAGAGGGGAGTTTATTGGCGAGCATTTTCCATAAATACCCTTGTCGTGGTGTTGAAGAAAGAAGATCGTTACCGCGAACTATTTGCGTTACTCCTTGGGCGATATCATCTACAACATTAAGGAAATTATAGGAAAACAGGCCGTCAGATCGCCTGATAACAAAATCATCAATGGGCGCAACATAATCACCAGCTAAGGTATCGTGAATGGTAAAAGAATCAGCATCTGTGCGCAGGCGAAGAGCAAATGAGCGCCTAGCTTTGCGAGCTTGTTCTCGTTTTTCTTTGCGTTCTCTCTCGCTTAAAAATGCGCATGTTCCTTGATAAAAACCAGGTTTTCCATGAGGTGCAGAAGCTATTTCTCGTAATTCACGGCGTGTGCAATAGCATTCATATAATAAATCTTGGTCGTGTAAAACGTGAAACATGTGCCTGTGATAGTCGCGATTTTTGCTCTGTATCACGAGTTTATCCCAAGAAATACCAAGTGTTTCGAGATCGCGTAACTGTTGCGAGATGTATTCAGGGCGCGAGCGTTCGTCGATATCTTCCATGCGGATAAGAAATTTACGCCCAGAATTATAGGCAAAAGCCCATGCTAAAAGTGCTGTGCGTAAATTTCCTATATGCAATACGCCAGTAGGGCTAGGCGCATATCGACCGTATGATTCCGTCATAAATGGCGTTGCTTTAAGCAAGTGACCCCATAGGATCCCATGCAGGAAGTACAATAGGGTCGCTATCAAGAACTTTAAGAAGCTCAGGCGAAATATACTTCTTGTGCACAGCTACTTCAAAGACATGGTCGTCAAACCAGGAATCATTCATGGTAAAAAAGCCTTTATCACCTAAATCAGTTCCCCAAGAATTTTCAATGCGCCATCTGCGGGGATGTCCATCAACGAGGTCAACGCCCGTAAATTGCATTGCGTGTGTCATTTGCGATTGAGCATATTCGAGTTCTTCTGCTTTTGTCATGTCAAAAGAAACTCCATACACACTTTCATAATCATAAAGTTTGCCATCCCAGATACCTGCTTTCTTTTCTACATGCTTTGAGGTGTCGCATCCCATCCACACAGTTTTTCCGTCTTTTAATGTGTCGATAGTTGCTTGGCGAATAGTCTCAATAGGAACATTGAGATAGGTAACTGCAGGAGCACCTACAATATTTCCTAAAAACTCCACTGTGAACACATGATTCATAGGTGATGTTTCACGTGGGTCATTCACAAGGCATACATATTTACTTAAATCAGGAACATAAAGCGCGGCAAACTCTTGCGGTGTCATCGTTCCTTCGCGGTGGAAGTTGCGGTCTTTGTCTTCCCATTGCCAGATGAATGAGGTAGGAGGAGTGCCCAAATGGATAGAAAGAATCGTGTAAACATCGTGCATAATACGATTCTTTACGAGAGCTGCATCCTTAGGTGACGATGTCTTGCGAATATCACGCGCCCCTTTGCGAAGTATGTGTTTCAGTGTGTTGTTCATTTCGCGGGTATTGGAAGACGATTCGGTTTCTGGCATGGCATATTTGGGAACAACACCATATTTTTCTACAAGTGCTACAAACATATTCCACTGACCGCCATCTCCGATAGGGTCATTGAGTAAAAAGTTGACCGTTCTATCATCAATGCTGCGATCAGAGAGAGTTATCATTGAGGTTAAAAAGTAGTTTGCTTTTTCAAGTTTGTCGTAAAAATGCATGTAATTTTGAGAAAACTCGAAATCTTTTAACCCTGTTGCATTATATACTTCAGGTTTGAGCGAATTAAGACCTGCGAAGATCCAGCAACGCCCTGATTGTTTTTGGTTGCAATTGGGCCAATAATCGTTTTTGATAGACATCGATGTGTCGATAGAGGTTACTTTTTCTCTATCAAGGGCAATTTTTGACACTGGAGTGACAGTAACGGCATTTTGAATAATGCGTGCAGTTGCATTATTTGAAAATTCTTTGCGTTCTGTTTCTAAAAAGCTAGATGTTAGGGTTAAAGAGTCTTCACACATGGTATATATTCTTGCATAAATAGAGACAAAGAATATGAAGAAAAAGACCTAGGTAAGTGTTGCGTTCTTGTGAAAAGCTAGCAAGGAAGGTGTTTACTCACTGCGTAAAACAACAACAATTCCTTCAGTGGCAGCTGAGGATGATTCAGTTACTTGGCTGATGCCTAGTGTAGATGCAATCTTATCTGCTGCTTCTTTTAATGAGGAATCTTTGTAGTAGACAGTTGTTGAGCGCGGGCTCGAACCGCCAGCATAATTGCCGACTTCTTGGTTAACAAAACCGATTTCCTTTAATCGATCGGCTTTTTCTTGAGCTAAACCGCTTTTCTTTGTGCCGTTATAGACAGCAACGCGTATGGATGCATAGTCTGTTGATGAGCTTGAAGAATTATCTTTTTTTTCTTCATTAGAATCGTTATTAGAATTATTGTTATTCTCTTGTGTTGCAGAATTATCTGCGTTTGTATTGTTTTTTTCTTTCTTCGTGTTATTATCGCTTTTTTCTGTTGTTGCACTTGCGCTCGCAGATGTGGCGGCAGGTGAACTCGCTTGAGGAGTATCACTTGTAAAGAAAGTAGTTGCATAATACGCCAAAACAGGGACAATGATCACAACGGCAATGAGTGCGAGCCACCAAGGTTTTGAACTTTCTGGAACGCGATGCGCTCCACGCACTTTACGCTCTTCAGCGAGGCGATCAAATTCATCTTTATCGTATTCGTTCATGGTGACTCCTTTCTTGACGAAGCGATGCGATAAACATGTCTAAGGCTACCATATCTCGATGTGCCTTATGAAATCCTTGAGTGGAGATGTACTAATTCACCTACGAGCGATAAAGCGCTCATCATGGCGTTGTTGTTGCAAGCGTCGAAGGCGACGAACAAAATCTGGATTTTCGATTTCTGTATCAAGATCATTGATGACGTTGTTGAGCAAAATGTAATAGTGCGTGGGAGAAAAACCAGCATCGCGAATCATATGATTTTTGTTTCCCCCATTGGCCCACCAGTTTTCTTCAATTTCTTTCACTTTTCGTTCGTTATCACTAAGCATGTGTTCTTCCCTTATATGAAAAAATTTTCTATTCTTATGAGCGTGGATATGAGGGTGGTAGACCAAAGTTGGCATTCGGTGTTTTCCTCACATGAGGAGGATATCAAAAAGATAGAGCATTTTTTAGGATGTGAAAAAGAAGCGGGGCATAGTTATCTTCCATCCGATGTAGACATATTTCGAGCTTTTTCTCTTCCCTTTTTTTCTGTAAAAGTGCTGATAGTTGGCCAAGATCCTTATCCTACGCCCGGGCATGCTATGGGGTTGAGTTTTTCTGTTTCTCCTGATGTTACCCCCTTGCCGCGTTCATTGAAGAACATTTTTACTGAATTGACAGATGATATAGGTTGCTTGGAACCCGCACATGGAGATCTGTCTTCATGGAGTGAACAAGGTGTTATGCTGCTCAACCGTGTTTTAACTGTGCGTAGTGGTGAGGCAAATTCGCATCATGGTAAAGGATGGGAATCATTTACGGATGGTGTGATAAAAGCACTAGTGAAAAGAAATGTTCCTCTTGTTGGAGTGTTGTGGGGAAGGAATGCCCAAAGTCTTGCTCCTTTGTTCGCGAACGTTCCATGCGTGATGAGTGCTCATCCTTCGCCATTATCGGCACGCCGAGGATTTTTTGGGACGCGACCATTTTCGCGGGTAAATGAATTGTTAGAAAACCAAGGTGCATCGCCGATCGATTGGTGTTTATAGTGATAATGGACAAAAAAAGAGAGCCACCTAACGGACTCGAACCGTTGACCTGCTGTTTACAAGGCAGCTGCTCTACCAACTGAGCTAAGGTGGCATTGTTTATTCAACAACAGCATATATATTGCCATGCTTAAGATGAAAACGAAAGTGGAGAAACGGTGTTGTGAATTACAAAAATAATTGTGTTCTATAAAGTCTTTTTCAGGTTTCTTTTTCGTATGTACACTATGGCATAAGAAAAGGAAGGCAATGATGGGCAGAAATACAGAAAACCATGAAAGCTTCTCGGAAGCGTTTCAGCAGCTTGTTCCTACAGAATTTTCTACAGATGCACTTGCGCAAAGTGCTCGCGGTGCACGTGGTTTATTTTTCATCAGCTGGTCGCGATTGCTTGCCTTGATTCCTGCTTTGGGTTTGTTTGTAATTAGTGCGGTTATTGTCTTTGTTACATCAGCTGAGGCAGTAAAAGTGACAGTTGAGGGTTTTCATGGTGGAGTGCATTTAACGCAATTAGCTGTGGAATATGTTGAATTTACTGATTTATATCTTTTAGCTATTGCTTTATTTATCATGGCTCTTGGTATCTTTTCATTGTTTATTACCGATAGGATACCGATGCCTAAATGGCTGGAATTTCATGATTTTGATGATCTGAAAGAAAGGCTCGTTTCGGTTATTGTAGTGATGCTGGGTGTTTATTTTTTGGGTACCGTACTTAAAGGGGGGCACGGCCTTGATCTTTTGTGGTTAGGTCTTTCAATAGCTGTTGTTGTGATTGCTTTAAGTTTTTTTGTGCGTTTTGTATTTAAGGGTGAAGAAGAACCGACGGAAACTTCAGAAGCCGCTGAGGTGTAAAATAGTTGCTACCTCTGAGGTGTGAGGGCGCGTGGATGCCTACACATTTATAGACTGTATGCTTGTTGCGTAGAAGTTATCGTGCACGCGCAAAATTTTCTAGTTCTGTCCCATCTCCTGAAACAATAAGAATATCATCGGGTGCGATATGGCTACCGCTGTGTGCATATTCAAAAGGCCTGTTGGGGCTTTTAATGCCGATAACGCGCACGCCATAACGTTCTTGCAACTTTACTTCATCGAGTGTGAACCCTTGGATGGAACGCGGCGGTTTCATCTTTACGACAGAGAATCCGTCTTCCATGTCGATATAATCGAGCATCTTACCGAAAACCATATGGGCAACGCGGGAACCTGCGTCATATTCAGGGAAAACAACATGGTGTGCACCAATTTTCCGCAAAATACGGCCGTGAGAACGTGAAATAGCTTTGGCCCAAATTTGCGGAATGTTAAATTCGCTTAGATTTGCAGTGATAAGTACGGAACTTTCGATATTAGATCCAACAGAAACAACGGCAGACGAAAATTCAGCAGCTCCAGCTTGTGCAAGTGCTTCGATGTTTGTTGCATCGGCTTGAATAACATGAAAACGGTGAGAAAATTTTTCGACAAGAGCAGGGTTGTTTTCAAGAATGAGAATATCGCGGTCAAGTTTATCGAGAGTGCTGGCAAGTGCGGTGCCAAAACGTCCAAGGCCTACAACAAGTACGGAGCCTTCTGGGATATTGTCAACTGAACTAGCCATGATGACACCTTTCTCTTATGGGTCTAAGCCTAGCCGATAATAGGGCGTTCTTCGGGGAATCTGATGGCCCGTTTGCGTGTTCGCAATGCCAATGCAGCAGCAAGTGTGATGGTGCCTGTGCGCCCGATGAACATCAGCATAATAAGCACCCATTTTCCGCTCAAAGGAAGCGTTGCGGTGATGCCTGTACTTAATCCGCATGTGGAAAAGGCAGAAATGACTTCAAAAAGGATAGTGGAAAGTTCAAGACCAGTGATATGAAGAAGGGCCAGTGTGCCAATACCGATGGTAACAGCACCTAAAATAACAACAGAGATAGCGAGTCGTAAGGTGCTGGTAGGTAGACGTTTACCTAAAAATTCGGAATCATTATTTCCACGTGCCTCTGCAATAAGAGCGATAATGATGACAGCAAAAGTGGTGACTTTGATTCCACCTGCTGTGGATGCGCTTCCGCCGCCGATAAACATGAGGGCATCAAGGAAAAGAAGTGATGATTGATGGAGATTAGATATGTCGATAGTAGATATACCTGAACTTCTCGCGTCTGCAGATAAAACGAATGTGGCATTTAATTTTTCGATGATGCTTGAGGCGCCAAGAGTGAGCGGATTAGTCCATTCGAATCCCAAAAGAACAACGGCCCCTAGGATGAAAAGTGCGGGGTAGAAAATGAGCGTGAGATGTGTGGTGAGATTCCATTTTCTTCTGCGTATTTTATTCCGTGCTACGTCAAGGATGACAGGAAAACCCAACGCACCTATAAATGTTCCAAGTATAAGAGGAATACTAAAGGCAAAAGAGTCGATATAAGGTGTGAAACCTTCAGGAAGAATAGTGAAACCAGCATTATTAAAAATGGAAACTGAGGTAAAAAGTGCGTGCCATACTGCGCTTATGAGAGCATCGCCTTTGTTGTGAAAAAAAGGAAGAAGTAAAAGAAAAATGATGAATTGGCCGATAAGTGAAACGAGAAGAACTGTTTTGATAAGAAGGCCTACTTCGCCAAGTGTGCTTTTTGTTTCTTGTGCCAAAATGAGGCGTTGTGAAAGTTTTGTGTGTCGTGAAATGCGTGTGCCAAGAAAAGATGCGAGTGTCATTATGCCCAGGCCACCAATCATCATGGCAAACATAATGACAATATGGCCGAAAAAACTCCAGTTTGTTGCGGTGTTGACGGTGGTAAGCCCTGTAACGCAAATTGCTGATGTTGCAGTGAAGAAAGCGTCTGTGAGAGAAATCTTGTTGGTGCCTGCGTGCATGATTGGCATCATGAGAAGTGCTGTAAAAAAACAGATAATAAGTGCAAAAACAATGAGAGTAAGGCGTGCAGGCGAATGTTGGCTCATGTGAGTTATATATTTACCTGCATGTTCTGTGAGTATGTGAAATAAAGATACTTTTTTGTTTTCTTGTTGATGATGGGAAACTGCTGACATGGTGTCACCCCCTTTGTGTGCTTGCTTTTAGGCTACTACGTTTGTGTCTTTGTGTGAATAGATTTGTGCATGTGACATATGTGTATTTTTGATAAATGTGTGAATTTTGGGTAAATTGTTGTACTCTAGTAGTTAAAGAAAACAGTCACTATTGACAACAGGTTCAAGAGAAAAGGAACGGAGATGGCTAATCCAGCTGGAGAGCGTCCGCAGTTTTACACCGTTGCGGAAGTAGCTGATCTTATCCGTGTTTCACGGATGACTGTGTATCGTATGGTGCATGCTGGTGAATTGCCTGCTATTCGTGTGGGTGGTTCGTATAGAGTGCCTGCAAGTGCTCTTGAATCTTTGGTGTCGTATCAAGATAGTTCCATCCAAGAGCTTCGCAGAGCTTAAACTCAAAGGGAGAGTTTTTAGCAAAGTATCACACTTATCACGCGTCTATTGTGTAAGGTGTAGTATGAATACGTTAGAAGTCGAGATTATATGGAGGTAACCTGTGGGTTCCGTCATCAAAAAACGTCGTAAGCGCATGTCGAAGAAAAAGCATCGTAAACTTCTTCGAAAAACGCGCCATCAGCGCCGTAATAAGAAATAGGGCGTGCAAAAGGGCCTTGATGGGTCCTTTTTTTATATTCTGTTGCATACAAGGGAGTACAACATGGATGATGTGACAAAAATACATTTAGTTCGCCATGGAGAAGTGGATAATCCAACAGGTGTTTTGTATGGGAGAATGCCGGATTTTCACCTAACCGAACTGGGTAATGCCATGGCCCATAAGGTGGCTCATTATTTTTCAGGAAGAGACATTCGCGCTATTATTTCTTCTCCTTTAGAGCGTGCTCGTGAAACAGCTGAGCCTCTTTCGCGCATGTGTGATATTGATATTCATGAGGATGTTCGGCTTATTGAGGCCGATAATAAATTTGAAGGTATCAACGTTAATAAAAATCGTCTTATTTTTGCCCATCCAAAGTTTTGGGTATGGTATCGCAATCCTTTGAGGCCCTCATGGGGAGAGTCATATAAAGAGGTGGTTGAACGTTTTTCGTCAGTTGTGCGCGAATTACTGCATAATGTGCGCGGTGGCGAGGGGGTTATTGTTTCTCATCAGCTTCCTATTTGGCTCATGCGTTCTTTTCTTGAAGGGCGTTCTCTTGTTCATGATCCGCGTAGGCGTGAATGTTCTTTGTGTTCGGTCACAACCTTGACTTTTATTGGGAATCAGCTTATTTCGGTGACATACAATGAACCGGCATCAGATTTATTGACCTCAGCGCGAGATGTAACTCCTGGTAATTCGCCTGCTGAGGTTAATGCAGGGCAGTAAGTGTATCACTGTTCACCACCCGCATTTCTGTTTTTTTTTTTTTTTTTGGGGGGGTATCACTCGTTTGTGTCTATTGTCAACATTGACGTGTAGGTTTATAAAAGCTAGCAGGTGGAGATGAAATGATCTCCACCTGCTAGCTTGTGAATTATTAGTGTGCTTTAGATAAGTTCTTTAATGAATGCAATGTCTTGAGCCAGAACTTTGTCTACATAAGGAGCGGCCTTCTTTTCAATGGAGGCTCCCACAAGTGGAACATTGATAGAGAAGTGTGCTTTTAGAGAAAGTGAGGTGGTGTCAGAGCCGCTCAATTCTTCGTGTAAGGAAAGCTTTACGGGTAGGCCGTGCGCATCGAAAGCATAAGAAATGGTATTGCCTTCGCGCTTTGTGTCGATGCTGATGTGAACGCCATTCTTGACCACTTTTTGTGCAATACTTGGAAGTTTGTCGGAAGACATTTTTGCTTCAGTGTGTGCATCCGTATCGGAACATGTATGTGTATAATCGCTGATTTTGAGCATACTCATGCGTTTGTCTGCGAGTTCTTTGCTGAGTAAGATGGTTGCGATGCGATCGGGAGATGCCGAAAATTGAAATTCTTTAAC
>JAGBKC010000044.1 GCA_017934115.1 Actinomycetaceae bacterium
GAGAGGCTCCGGGAGATAAAAATTCTAATAAATTATGTGCTTCCCCTAGATAAGCATTGAGTGTATTGTCAGTATAAGCATGACGAATACGTAAGTTTTTCTCATATTTATAGAGAATATCTTTCTTCATAGTTTTACCTACGCATCGCTCAGTCATGCACGTTATTGTTTCATTTTTTTAGACTAATATCCATTCTCCGCGCTCATGTTGCACAAGTCCTTTACCCATAAGATTACTTAGCGATCTCCACACTTCTTCTGGTTCCATCCCGCCCCTTTGCGCTACGTCAACAAGAGAACGATGATATGTTGGAGATAAACAGTCATAAACTCGCTTTTCTATTTCAGGAAGCATATCAAAGACAGACTGCACATTTTGAGTAAAACGCGCATCTTTTCTGCTATCTACATCAAACAGTGTATGTTCAGGTAATAACTCTTCTACATCACTCACACTTGTGACACATACACCTCCATCACGTAGGAGACGATGACAACCACTGCTATGTGGAGAAAAAATACTTCCGGGAATAACTGCAAGCATTCCACCAATACTAAGTGTGTGATGACCTGTTGAAATAGCACCAGAACGAAAAGGAGCTTCTACAACAACAGTAACATCACTTAAAGCAGAAATAATACGGTTGCGTGAAAGAAATCTATGTTTTAAAGGAGGACTTAATGGTGGGGATTCACTGACAAAAAGTCCTCCTGAACGTAAAATTTTGTCAAACATTGTTGTATTTTTTGCTGGATAGTATTTTCCCAATCCACCAGCAAAAACAACAATTGTCAATGCTTGTGTTTTTGAAAAGGCATAAGAATGCGCATAGGTATCTATACCATGTGCCCCACCAGAAACAATAACATGTCCTTTTTGAGATAATTCATATGAAAAATCTGCAGTAATGCGTTTACCATATTCACTACAGTCACGCGATCCAACAATAGAAACAGCACTTTTTTCTAATAATTTTTTATTCCCTTTAATCCATAATCCTAGTGGCATTTCATCGCCTAACCTATTGAGTTTTTCTGGCCAGATATCATCATGCCAGCATATAAAATCAAGGTGATATCGTTCCATATTTGTGCGAATATCGCTTAGATATGGAACATTCAAGCGATGGATCCATCTTTTTACCGAAGTAGTGATTTTATGTGATACATGTTCTAACAAAATATTATTTTCTTGCTTGTTTTCTTCGTCATTAAGAGATTCATTGTCAATATAGCCAAGAAGCATTTCTAATGCCTGCATATACGAACCAGATTGTTTAATAAGTTGCACCGCTGTAGTATCTTGCCCTTCAGTTATAGAGCACCATATAAGAGCGGCGTCTTTTTCATTTACTACAAAATCACGAATATCCATTTCACCTCATATCAATGGTAGAAAATCGAAACATAAGTGCCTGATTCATTTCATCTGCTGTTGGTTTGTTTTTTGCCTGCAAATCAGCTAATGTCCATGACAGACGTAAAATTTTATTTATTGCTCTCATACTCATCACCCCCAAAGAAAGATATTCTTCAAAAGTGTCATTAATAGAATCTGGTACATGAGTATGTGAGGAAAGCCAGCTGCTTGATACATCAGAATTCTTATTCCATCTTTCTTTTTTCAATCGGTGTTTTTGGCGTTCGCGCGCCTCTACAACTCTATGCCGTATAGATGAACTTGATTCACCTGTATGAGCATGTAACATATCTGACCTTCTCATACGCCGTAACACCATATGCACATCAAGACGATCAAGAAGTGGCCCTCCAATTTTTTGAAAATAAGCCACCCTATCATGAGTTTTACATGTGCACGCTTGCGGATTTTCTAGATATTTTCCACATCTACAAGGATTAGCAGCCCCAACAAATTGGAAAGCTGCAGGATAACGCACACTCATTCGCGCACGATGTATTTCTATATACCCATTCTCCATAGGCTGACGTAAAGATTGTAGGACGGATGATTGAAACTCCGGCAATTCATCAAGAAAAAGTATGCCGTTATGAGCTTGAGATATAGCACCTGGACGAGGTTGAGATCCGCCTCCAACAAGAGCGACACTTGAAGCACTATGGTGGGGAGCAACATAAGGAGCTTCATAACTGAGCTCACCACTAAATTTTCCCTGTATAGAGGAAATAACAGCGTTTTCTATAGCTTCTTCTGTTGTTAATTTCGGCAAAATAGTAGGCATACGTTGAGCAAGCATAGATTTTCCAACACCTGGAGCACCAACCATAAGAATGTTGTGCCCTCCTGCCGCAGCAATTTCAAGTGCTTTTTTAGCTTCATATTGCCCTTTCACATCACTCATGTCATATGTATACCTATCTGATATGCGTATATCCTTCTTGAATATATATGACATGTTTTCTGGTACGTGTGCTTCCATACCAAATTGAGTTGCTATATTGCCTATGTGTACTACCCCTTGGACCTTGTCACACGCAAGTTCAGCCTCTTGACGGGATTGTTCAGGAACATACAGCTTTCCATTATTTTTATGAGCAACAAGAGCAGCAGCTAAAACCCCTTTAACTGGACGAACTGATCCATCCAGACCTAGTTCTCCGATAAATATATGCGTATCATCTATCGGCTTGTTAGTGAGTGCACTCATAATGGCTATAGCAATACCTAAATCAAATCCTGATCCTGTTTTTGGTGTATCAGCTGGAGATAAATTAACGGTAACACGCATTGATGGAAAAGGAATCCCTGCAGAAAAGAATGCAGCACGTATACGTTCTTTTGATTCAGAGACCGTTGTGTCTGGTAAACCTACAATATTAAAATGAGGTAACCCTGGCAGCAGTGCAACTTCAATGCGAACTAAATGTCCTTCAATACCAACAACAGAAATAGCATGAGAATATGCAGTTTTCATATCACACCTTCACAATGTTCGAAGTGATAAGCACCATTTTTTAACACAGTAATGGCAATAAGATCAATTCGGATATGTGGAGCATGAACCTTATTGTCATGAATCCACGCACATGCAAGTTTACGTATTCGCATGTATTTACGCATATCAACTGCATCATACGGATTCACAAAAGAAGTTTCTTTACGTGTTTTTACCTCAATAAAAGCTAAAGTTTGAGAAGTTATATCATGAGCAATAATATCTATTTCTCCGCGGTTAATTCGCCAATTCGTATCAAGTATGCTGTATTTTTTATCTTTGAGTTTCTCTTGAGCTAATTTTTCTCCCCATACTCCTAAGGTATGTGTTTCGTACGTGTAAGGATTGTCGAAGATCTGTGTCATGTTTGTTATTGTTCTTGAAAAAAATAAACCACAAAAAGCATAATTTTTTGTGTGGATATATATTTCTTATCCACAGATTCTTTTACATAAATATAGTCAGAAATAATGAAAAATGAAATATCATAGAACAATGACATCAAACACCACAGAAGTAACAAAACAACCAGCACATTTACCTCAAGATACATCACACGATTTTTCTTCTTTCATGGCTCAGCATTGGGGGGAACGTCCACCACTTCCCCACCAACGCTCTTGTGCGCCCTATACGCGCATGCGCCGCAAAAAACTCGCTCAACTTTACCCCGATAGCTTACTTCTTATACCAGCAGGACAACACAAAACACGATCAAACGACACCACATATCGATTTCGTGCACACAGTGCATTTATTTACTTCACAGGCCTGCAAGCCGAAGAAGAACCTAACAGCGTTCTCATGATAGCAACTGAAGAAAACGGACAACATTCATCTACTCTTTTTTTTACACCACAAGCACCACGTTCATCAGAAGAATTTTACAAAGACACACAGTACGGAGAATTTTGGGTAGGCTCACGTCCTACATTAGAAGAAATGAACATACTGACTGGTATTCCCACTCTTCCCCTTGCATTGTTAGACGAAAACATCACGAGATATCAAAAACAAGGAAAAACTCTCCGCACCCTACCATCTGTTGACACATCACTTGATGACATTATCTCCACTATATATGGCACAGATGAACTCTCACATAACTCCACTTACCATCACGATTTTGAAGCTAAATTATCATCGATGCGTCTCATCAAAGACGAATACGAAATAAATGAAATGAAAAAATCTATTGAAGCAACACACAAAGGTTTTAACAAAATCGTTGCAAATATTCCACAAGCAACTAACCATCCACGAGGTGAACGCATTATCGAAAGCTCGTTTTTTTACCACGCGCGCGTTGAAGGTAATGGTCTTGGTTATGAAACAATTGCTGCGAGCGGCAACCATGCAAATACACTCCACTTTATTGATAACAATGGTCCTGTCCATCCTGGAGATCTTATACTCATAGATGCTGGTGTCGAAGTCGATTCCCTCTACACATCTGATGTCACACGAACTCTCCCCGTTAACGGTGTTTTTACACAAGCACAGCGTCTCATTTACGAAGCTGTTCTCAAAGCTGCAGATACAGCATTCGAAGTAGCACAGCGCAAAGGAGCACGCTTCAAAGATCTACACCAAAGTGCCATTCAGGTTATTAAAAATAAACTCGAAGAATGGGAGATACTCACTCCCGACCTTCTAAACAACCAGTGGCATCGACGGTGGATGCCGCACGGAACATCACACCATCTTGGAATTGATGTACATGATTGTGCACTTGCAAGTAAAGAAATGTATATGGACGCTCTTTTAGAACCAGGAATGATTTTCACCATTGAACCTGGTTTGTATTTTCGCGAGGATGACCTCTACGTACCGAAAGATTATCGAGGTATTGGTATACGTATCGAAGATGATATCCTTATAACAAAAACGGGCGCCGTACGGTTAAGTGAAGATATACCGCGCACAGTGGCAGATGTTGAACAATGGGTTCAATCAGCTTGGCAACAACACGAGCAAAAGAAAAAATAGAAACCGAGAACACCTGTTTATAATAAAAATAATGTTTACACACGTATAGTAAACAAACACATACTTTAGGAGGTGCACATGTCGTCACTTATATATGTTGCAAGGCTAGCGGGAACACCTGTTTTTGACCCCATAGGTGACCGAATAGGATATGTGCATGATGTTGTTGTGCTTTTTCGCCTTAAAGGCAATCCGATTGCTGTTGGTCTTGTCGTTGAAGTTGTTGGTAAAAGACGTATTTTCATTCCGCTCACACGCGTCACATCCATCGCACGAGGTCAAGTAATAATCACAGGACTTGTCAACTTCCGGCGTTTTTCACAACGATCAAGCGAAACACTTGTTACATCACAAATACTTGGAAGAACAATCACTATCAAAGACACCAATGAAAAAGCACAAGTTATCGATGCAGCATTTGAGCGGGTGCGTGGACGAGAATGGCGACTTACCACTCTTTATGTCAACATAGAAACAAAAAACAAAAATAAAAAACGCTCACTTGCTCTTCCTATTCAAAAAACAAGAGGACTTGAAACTGCAATCTATTCACAAGGAGCCGATTCTCTTGTATCACAGCTTTCCATCATGAAACCTGCTGATGTGGCTGAAGTTTTCCGCGACCTTCCTGAAGACAGAAAACAGGCAGTTGCTCAAGGCATGAGCGATAATCACCTAGCTGACCTTTTAGAAGAGTTGAGCGAAGAAGATTCCGTAGAAATCGTGAGCATGTTGGACAATCGACGCGCAGCTGCTGTTCTTGATGAAATGGCTCCTGATGATGCAGCCGACCTTGTAGCCGAACTTCCTACTACTCACGCTGCACACCTTCTTGACATGATGGAGCCTGAAGAAGCAAAAGATATTCGCAGGCTCCTCAAATATGAAGATCGCACAGCGGGCGGTATGATGACTACTGAACCTATCGTTCTCGCTCCTGATGCGACTGTTGCCGAAGCGCTTGCAGCTGCTCGTCGAGCAGATATTCCACCTGCACTTGCTGCCATCATTTTTGTATGTCGCCCTCCACTAGAAACACCAACAGGAAAATTTATTGGCGTTGCTCATATTCAACGTCTTTTGCGTGAACCTCCATCAACAATGATTGGAGCTATCATTGACTCAGATGTTGAATCTGTTTTACCTAATAGTGGAATTGGCATGGTAACTCGCCTACTTGCAACATATGATTTAACTGCTCTTCCTGTTGTGGATGCTGACGAAGCGCTTTTAGGAGCCATATCTGTCGACGATGTGCTTGACCATCTCTTACCTGAAGATTGGCGAGATACAGAAGTAGATGTCATTGACGAAGTAATGGAGGCTCAACATGGCTGATTTTGATAAACCATTAGAACATACCAGCAATTCACGCCTTCGAATTCGCCGCCATAAAGACGGAGACGGTTTTGGGCGTTTTGCTGAGGCAACAGCTCGTTTTATGGGCTCTCCAAAATTTCTTCTTTACATGAGCATTTTTGTGATTGTATGGATCATGGCTAATCTTATTTTAGCTACTCTTACTAAAAACTTAGCGTGGGATCCTTACCCCTTTATCTTACTGAATCTTGCTTTTTCTACTCAAGCATCGTATTCAGCTCCCCTTATTCTTCTCGCACAAAATCGTCAAGATGATCGCGATCGTGTTTTAGCAGAACAAGACCGCAAACGTGCTGAAAGGAATTTGGCGGATACCGAATATCTTATTCGTGAAATTGCAGGTTTACGTGCTGCACTTAATGAAGTAGCTACACGCGATTACGTGCGTAGCGAATTGCGTTCAGCACTCGAAGAATATGATAAAGATCGTGAAGATCGTTTAGCTCAGCGCGATGCCCGCATTGCAGAACTCCAAAAAGAGCTTGAAGATATACAAGAAGATAATAACGATTAAAACGAACGTAATGCTCGTATAACTTCTTGAGTATATTCTTCTGTTCCTTTTTGAACAGGATGTATACCATCAGAAGATACAAGTGATGCATTCGCAACTGTATCCCATTGAGCTAAACGAATATTTGAGTATTCTTGTGCAGCAGCACGTAGTACATTATTAGATTCTGGAATCCACCTGCGCGGCCCATACCCCGTAACAAAAACAACGTTTCTATCTTCCGCAATCCTCATAATTTTTGATATATCGTCGCGTGTCACTGGACCATTAGTTGCTAAACCTATAACAACATAATCGCGCAATTCCCCCATGGAATAAATCTTTTGAATAATACTATGAACTTCAGACATATGACGGCCTATTTTACCGTCAATATAGACTCCAGGAAAAGTGTTTTGCAATCCATTTGTAGCACCAACAATAAGAGAATCTCCAATGATCGTCAGATTATCGCCTTGTAAACCAGGGCGCGGAGTTAAATTAAGACCATCATCAGCTGTTTCGCTTCCTTCATCCACGTTTATATTAAGTGACGCAGTTGGTGTGCTGTGAATATTTTCGTTAATTTTAACTTCTGTATTACTTCCAACTGCACCGGATTCATCTTGAACATTAACATGTGAGATATCGGCATAGCTATAATCACTCTTCTCCAGTGTATTACCGACCGCAAGGCCAACACCTGCAAAAAGAACAAAAGAAAGCGAAAAACTTATTATATATTTTCGGGATAAACTCACATTACTCCTTCAAATCGTTTAAAACGAGTGTAGCGCACGAATAATTTCGTCAGTATATACTTTGTACCCACTACCCGATGGATGAATGCCATCTGCACCGAGATAAGAATACTTTTGATCCCAACGCGCAACGCGAATTTGATTTGGATGCGCTTTTTCAGCTTCAAGAATTGCTTGATTTGAAGGACCAGTATAGTTATATCGTTCTTTTTCTGGCAAATGAAGCGTTACAAGAACAACTCGACGTTGAGGGCCAATTTGTTCCAAAAGAGAATCAATATTTTTTTTCGTAATACCGCCATTCGTGCCAATCATCAACACAACATAATCTCGCATCAAACCAGATGTTTCAGCTTCTTTCAAAATCTCCAATGCTTGAGAAAAACGGCGATTTTGTTTTGCATCAACATAAATACCATCGAGAGATTTTGTTAAATGCGGAGCAGCACCTTCTCCTAAAGAATCACCCACAGCAATAATATTGCGACCGATAGGCTCACTAAAGTTAGTAACATTCCCACCATCGATATCTTCACCTAAAGAATTATCTTCTTTAGATGTTCCTTTTTCTTCTTGCTGCTTCTTCGCTTCTTCTAAAGCTTTCTTTTTTGATTCGACAACAGCTTTTTCACCCTCTTCTGCCTGTATTTGCGCCATTGTTTGCACAGGAGCAGTATCAATACTCCATGCAAGAGAAAAAATCGCAACTCCCACTACTGTGAGCAATGAAGCAAAGCGAATAACAAAACGACGTGGATGGAAATTCCAATGGAGAATTCCTAAAAATCCCTGCTTTCGAATAGGTGTTTCGATGTATGTATATGAAAGATGAGCGATAATAACAGTTGAAACGCTCACCACAAAAGCGGTTGTTCCTGCTGACCAATCAACAAAGCGATAATGGCAGATCACATATAGCGGCCAGTGCCATAAATAAATTCCATATGATCGCTCACCAAACCATTTCATTACACGAGATTCAAGGAACGACCACATCACATGCGTGAAAGGATTACCTTCCATATCAAGCAAAAGAGAGCGTATGACAATAACTGTCAAAACAGAAGCAATAAACATCCCCCACGGATACATGAAAGTAGTTTCTGGTATAACAAATACACCAACAAACAATACAACTAAAGCAAGGACACCAATATATGGGATAATGCTTTTAACAGTTTGCTTTGATTCATCATCACGAATAGGGATAGTTGGCTCTAAGCCTGATTCAGAAACATAGATATTCTCAGGCGTCTTCATAACGTTAGGAACACTAAAAGCAAGTGCAGCACCTAAAACAAGACCAAAGAAATGCGTATCTGTACCTACATATGCACGCGTAACATCATCAAGAGAATGAGCAATAAATAAGGCACTTTCCCCTACAGAAAGAATTGCTAATAAAATTGCAGTACCCACTCGAATTTTTGTTTGAGGAAAAAACATAATAGCCAAAAACAAAAAAGGCCATATATAATAAAACTGCTGTTCAACAGATAAAGACCACATATTAGTCAGTAACTTCGGCAACGTATCATCAAAATAGGATGAATGATGTCCGATTTCAAACCAATTATACGTCCCTGTTACTGCACCAAAAAATTGCCACCCACTTTGAACACCAGCATCAGGAGCAAAAACGCGTGCTAGAAGAATAGAACCTGTTACAGCAATAATAACAGCAGGTAAAAGGCGCCTAAAACGTCTCATCCAAAAGGATCGCACATTAACGAATCCCTTCGACTGATATTCGTTTATCAGTAACGCAGTAATAAGAAAACCAGAAAGAACGAAAAAGATATCAACACCAATAAACCCCACACCAACAACGTCAGGAAAAAAATGATAGCCAAGAACTAAAAAAGCAGCCAGAGCTCGCAAACCATCGAGCCCCCGTATTCTCCTATGCTTTGTTTTTGCCTCACTTAGTGTATTCACTACACACAACACCTCACATCATTAAAAGCTATAAAACACATGTCACCAGCAATAATGGAATTGCTTTTCGCTACATAGTGTACTAAAAATCAAAGTCAAATATGCTCACTAATGTATATATAAGGTCACAACCTCGTAGTATCATAGGGAGTTATGACTAGTGAAAACGATGTACGTCAAGCTCTCAGCTCAGTGATTGACCCAGAAATTGGCCGTCCTATTACTGATCTTAATATGGTCGATTCAATAACTATCGAAAATGATGGAACGGTCCATGTAACCATTTTGCTCACTGTTGCTGGTTGCCCAATGCAAAACACGATAAAAAACGATGCAATTCAAGCACTCGAAGCACTTGACGGTGTAAAAAATGTCAATGTCACTATGGGAGCTATGAATGACGAACAACGTGAAGCACTCAAAGAAAAACTTCAAGGCCCCTCGCGAACGATCCCTTTCACTCTTCCAAACAACTTAACACGCGTTATTGCTGTTACATCCGGCAAAGGAGGCGTTGGGAAATCAACTGTTACAGCTAACCTTGCAGTTACCCTAGCGAAGAAGGGCATGAAAGTAGGCGTTGTAGATGCCGATATCTACGGCTTTTCCATTCCTCGCATTCTTGGCGTCAACGACCCCGCAACAGCTCTCAATAATATGATTATTCCCCCCATTGCCCATGGCGTTAAAGTCATTTCTATTGGCATGTTTGTTCCAGATAACACTCCTGTTGTTTGGCGCGGACCTATGCTACATCGCGCCTTAGAGCAGTTTTTCTCTGATGTTTACTGGGGTGACCTTGATGTACTTCTCCTTGATTTACCACCAGGCACAGGCGATATCGCTCTCTCCTGTGCTCAGCTTATCCCTAAATCTGAAGTTCTTATTGTCACTACTCCCCAGCAAGCTGCATCCGAAGTCGCTGCACGTGCGGGCCAACTGGCTGAACAAACTGGCCAACGGGTCATCGGAGTAATAGAAAATATGAGCCACTATATTATGCCTGATGGTTCAAAGAATTATTTATTTGGCCAGGGCGGAGGTGGAATTGTCTCTCACGAATTATCCATTCATCTCGGCTACAATGTCCCAGTGTTAGGTAATATACCTATTGAAACTGACATACGCGAAGGCGGAGATAGCGGAACACCACTAACAGTACAAGACACTCAAACACCAGCTCAACACGTTTTCGATAATATTGCTAAACAATTACATCAGCGTTCTCAATCTTTAGTGGGTAAGAATCTTCCACTTCATACATAGAAATAACGTTAGGATTAATAACTATGGAAGCTACTTCTAATCTTCTCTTAGCGTGGCATTACCCTGAAGAAAAAAGCCCCGAATCCGAGCTCGCTTCTATTGTGCGCCACCTTGGAAAAGAGAACGGAATCAGAGGTTTGTCTAAAGCTAGCTGTAACTTTTTAACATGGGTCATTGCTAGCCATGGTACTGCTGAAGCTGTTGAGATTGGCACCGGAAGTGGCGTATCTGCACTCACGATGTTGCAAGCAAATCCTCATCTTCATTTGACGTCTATCGATTCTAATCCCATCATGGTTGAAAGAACGCGTGCACTTTTTAAACACGCAAACATCAAATCTGCGCGCTATCGTCTCATAGCTGAAGAATCAACAACCTTTCTTCCACGTCTAGCTTCAGATAAATATGATCTTGTCCTTATTGATGGTGCTCCTGAAGCTATCGTTCACGATGTTGAAGAGTCGTTAAGAATTTTGCGCCCAGGCGGGATCATGATCATTGCGCGGGCTTTATTAGGCGGTATTGTTGCTGACCCTGCACGCCGTGAGGACAATGTCGTGTTGATGCGCCAGTTGATTGACCATTTACTTGAACGAAATGATCTTGTCACATCCTTGCTGCCTACAGGAGACGGTATGCTTTTGACATATAAAAAGTGAGTACGGATTTTTCCGCACTCACTTTTTGATTTGTATGTTTTAAAGTTTTATGAATTTTGCATATTTTCTATTGCTTGACGTAATTGAGATATTTCTTCGTCGTTAAATTCAAGAACGAGACGACCGCCACCTTCAACAGGTATACGCACAATAATAGAACGTAATTCTTTTTCGACTTCCATTTTACCATCGCCAGTACGAGGTTTCATTGCAACCATTACATCATCCTTTCGCAACTAAACCGTTGCTACCATATTACAGCACAGTTAAAAGTATTGCAAAAATAGGATGTTACACTATTTATCTTGGAAATCATGTGGTTTGATCGCACACGATTGAATAGTATTGATGACCTCGTCGACAGAATCAGTCAATATAAGAAGATTTTCATCTCCTTCGCTAATGAGCCCTTCAGATAAGAGACGCTCTTCAATCCATTGTTTAAGACCAGACCAAAACTCCACACCAAAAAGAACGATAGGAAATTTTTCTACTTTACCTGTTTGCACTAAACAGACTGCTTCAAAAAGTTCATCGAGAGTACCAAAACCACCAGGCATCACCACAAAGCCCGTTGAATATTTGAGAAACATAACTTTACGTACGAAAAAATACCGAAAATAAAGAGGAACATCTACAAAAGGATTCATTGTTTGTTCGTATGGCAATTCAATACCAAAACCAAGCGACAAACCATGACCATCTTTTGCTCCTTTATTTGCAGCTTCCATAATGCCTGGTCCGCCTCCCGTAATAACACCATATCCGGCTTGAGAGAGCTTATTGGCAATGGTGTAGGCATCATGATAGTAGGGTGATGTTTCATCCAGACGCGCAGACCCAAAAATCGATATTCCAGGAACATCCATATGAACAAGCGTGTCAAAGCCTTCGACAAATTCCGCTTGTATACGAGCTACACGCCAAGGGTCTTCACTTGCCCATGTTTCTTGGCTTGTGCGCAAAAGCCGTTGATCTGCTGTAGAACCTGGAGAAAGTTTTTTCAGTGCACTCATCATTGCTGTTCGTTTGACAGATCCGTTACGCATGATTCTCCTTTTCTAATGGAAGATGGTGAGCCACTTTTTTGACTTCTTGTGCGTGTTCGTGTGAAATAACAACAAATGCCTCATCTGTTTCTACAACTGAAAGGTTATTGACTCCAACTAAAACAACTGGTTTTGTCTGCGTATAGACAAGTGTGTTCGAACTATTAATATCGATAACCTTTTTAGGTACACTACCGTTCGATGAATGAATAGAACATGAGGAAATATCGTGCAATGATGCATAGTCGCCAATGTCAGACCATCCCATAGAAGCTGGCACAACACACAGTTGATCCTTTGACGCTAAAGGTTCTGCAAGAGTTATATCAATAACTGTTTCCTCCATTGATTTCCATGCGTCGGATGCTTGCTTTTTTTCATCAGCTGACTGAGCAAAAAAATAACTCTTTACACCTTCGTATGTAGCTCTGTCAAAGTTACGCAAATCATCAAGAAGTTTTTTTGCTTTCACAATGAAAATACCTGCATTCCAAAAATAGTTTCCTTGGTTGAGGTATTCTTGAGCTACCTGAGCAGAAGGCTTTTCTTTGAATGACGCTACAGTGTAAACTTTTGAAACACCCTCAACCTTTACCTCATCACCATACTCGATGTATCCGTAGGCAGTTGATGGCAAGGAAGCTTCAATACCGATAGTGACTAGATAATCATGGCGCGCACATGCAACAGCATCAGCAACAACAGCATCAAAAACATCATCTCGTTCAATGAAATGATCAGAAGCAAAAGAACCAATAATAGCTTCGCTATCCTTTTCTAAAGCAGCAAAGGCAGCCAAAGCGATAGCAGGCATCGTTCCGCGAGCATAAGGTTCTTCATAAACATGAACATCTGGACATTGCACATGAACAGCATCGACATAACGCTCGCCTGTCATAACGTATATATTAGATGTGCTTCGCTTTAAACGAGCAACTGTATCTTGCAACAAAGTACTTCCCCGACCTAAGAGGTCAATAAGAAATTTAGGATGCTCAGGCGTTGACAGAGGCCACAAACGTGAACCAACACCACCAGCAGGAATAACTGCATGAAAGCTCATTTCATATTCCTTTACATTTCATAGTCAACGACGAGCGGCGCATGATCAGAGAAACGATCATCACGTGATGGCGCACGATCAACATACATGCCTTGCACTTTTTGCGCAATATTGTCACTGACCAGCTGATAATCGATTCTCCAGCCCGTATCGTTGGCAAAAGCTTGGCCCCGTTGCGACCACCATGTATAAGGCGCTTGAACCTTTTCGCCTAATATTTTCCGCGTCACATCGACATATTCATATTCAGTGAACCA
>JAGBKC010000045.1 GCA_017934115.1 Actinomycetaceae bacterium
AAATATTTATTAGTTATTATCACGCGTAAAAAATTTTTTCTTAATGTAGGCGATCACCATAGGCAGTACAGATATGAAGACAATGAGGACAGCGATAACATCGATATGTGTAGCAACATATTCGATTTTACCTAGGGTAAGGCCAAGAATCATCATAAGGGAAACCCAAGCAACAGCAGCTATGCCATTATAAATAAGAAATTTTGTGTAATTCATTCGAGCTGTTCCAGCGGCTAAGGGGACGAATGTGCGTACGATAGGGACAAAACGCGAAAGAATAAGGGATTGTGGGCCATATTTAGTGAAAAAATCTTCTGCGCTATGTAAATATTCTGTTTTGAGGATGCGAGCATCGTCTTTAAAAAGGCGTCGTCCAAAATGTGAGCCTAGCCAATAACCTGCTTGGACACCTAAGAAGGCAGATATGATTCCCACAATAAGGAGTGCAGTAATACTAAAACCAAATTGAGTGTGTAATAGTGCTGCTGTAAAAATGAGGGAATCGCCTGGTAAAAATGGGAAAAGAGCACCCGATTCAATAAAAAGCACAAGAGCTAGGCCGGGTAATACGTATGGTCCGAGAGTCTCGAGGAGAACTTGGGGGTCTGAAATGAATTCCATATTTCTATGGTAATGGCCAATGTTTATAAGATTTTTGCTTTGGGTGTGTTATTGCCTTTGTAATTGTTGACTGTTTGGATAACGAAACTGTTATGTTGTGTTACGAAAAATGGAAGCATAGGGAGTGTAAAGTTAATAAAAGTTATGGTGCTGGTCACCTACTATATTGACAAAAGTAACAAAAAGCATGTGAGGCACGTTAAAAAATAGGACTTTTGGTGATGTTTAATGATGATTTTTTGGCAGGTCAAAAGGTGTAAAAATGATTTGTGCAGGAAAAAGCCTATGAGAACTAAAAAAAACTGATGTTATAAAACTGTGACAAATGGGAAAAAAGTCAGTATAGTTGTATCCAACAAGATGAACATCGTTTAGCGATAAACGGTAGAAACGAAACTTAAGGAGAATAAGAATGGCTGGACGTCACGCTTACAATCGCGAGGCAGCTCTGTACGCTCTTAATAATCCAAAGATCCGCACTGCTGCTGCAGCTGTTGCGGTTGGTTCGATGTTTAGTGTCGCTGTTCCATCGATGGGCAATTCTCAAGCTTCAAGCTCTAAGACAGCGTTAGCAGACATTTCTGCTGCACAATTCACTGAAGCTGCAGAAGCTGTACAAAACACAACAGAAATCGTTATTGCAGATGAAGCTGCTCAAGAAGTTACCAATGAGGCTTCTACAATTACATTAAAGAATACAGTGCCGGTGCAGGCAGCTGAAACGCCAGCTCGCCAAACTGCTACACAGCAGTCAAGAACTACTCAAGTAACTCAAACATCCACAAAAGCAAAGAAGGCAACATCTACTGCTATTCGTAGTGCAGATGAAGCACCGCAAGTTGTTTCTGGTTCGGGTGCTGCAATTGTTGCTTATGCGCGTCAATTTACCGGAGTGCCTTATGTTTATGGCGGCACAACTCCTTCTGGTTTTGATTGCTCGGGCTTTGTTGGATATGTTTTCAAGCACTTCGGAGTAAGTCTTCCACGTACCTCTTCTGGTATTGCACGTGCAGGTTTCCAACGTGTTTCTGCTTCTCAAGCACAGCCAGGTGACATTGTTTACTGGCCAGGTCATGTTGGTATCTATACTGGAAATGGTATGCATATTGCTGCACATCGTCCAGGTACACCGCTTTCCGAAAAGAAAATTTATGGTAGCCCAATTTACTTGCGAGTAGTTGGATAGTTCGTTTCAAAGGTTTTAAAAAGAAAAAGAAGTTCATTTGAGCTTCTTTTTCTTTTTTATGTATACGCCTATTCGAAAGATAGATATTTTTAGAAGGGTTGAGAATAAAGTGTGCCAAAAAAGAGGACTCTGATGTTGTGTAGAGCCCTTTTTATATGTCGATTATAGCTATATCTTCTTTAGTAGTTGCTCATGAAGGAGTGTATCTCCTGTTAATTCTGGATGGAAGGAAGCTCCAATAATATTATTTTGATGGACACAGACAATTTCGCCTTTGTAGGTTGCAGCAACCTCAGCGCGTGAATTTTCAGTTAACTGAGCAATACGTGGGGCACGTATGAATGAAGCTCTAATGGATCCCCATGTCGTATCGAGATTTACTTCTTCGGATGCAATCTGTGAACCGAAAGCATTTCGATCGACAATGATGTCAAGAACTCCTAAGGATTCTTGTCCGTTTTGTTTATTGAGGATATCTTGAGCTAATGTAATGACTCCGGCACATGTTCCTAGTGTGGGAATACCGGAAGATATAAGCGTACGCAGCGGAGTAACGAGATTGAAAAGGTTGAGGAGTTTCCACATCGTCGTTGATTCTCCACCAGGTAAGATAATGGCGTCCAAAAAGGTATTCTCAAAATGAATGATCCCGTCACTTTCCACAGGAGCAATATCTTTAATTTGGCGTATCCATACAGGACGTGCGCCCATGCTTTCAACCATGGACGCATGTTCACTCACTCCGCCTTGAAGAGCGAGTATGCCAACATTTTTCATCGCTCTACCAGCCACGTTCTGCTAAGCGGTGTGGAGCAGGTAAATCGGCAACATTGATGCCGACCATTGCTTCACCTAAACCACGAGACGCATGAGCGATAATGGCAGGATCATTATATTGAGCGGTTGCTTTCACAATGGCGGCGGCGCGCTTGACAGGATCACCAGACTTGAAGATGCCTGATCCGACGAAAACGCCATCTGCACCCAATTGCATCATCATTGCAGCATCAGCAGGTGTAGCAACGCCACCAGCAGTGAAGAGGACAACGGGGAGATGTCCATGCTCAGCAACGTATTGGACGAGATGAAGAGGAGCAGCTAACTCCTTAGCGGCAACATAGAGCTGGTCTTTATCTTGTGCATACAAAGATTGCAAACGTGCAATTTCAGCAGAAATTGTACGGATGTGCTTTGTTGCTTCTGAAACGTCACCTGTGCCGGCTTCACCTTTAGAGCGAATCATACAAGCACCTTCACCAATACGACGAAGAGCTTCACCTAAATTAGTAGCGCCACATACAAAAGGAACTTTGAAATCGTGTTTATTGATGTGGTGTGTGTAATCCGCAGGAGAAAGAACTTCAGATTCATCGATAAAATCGACACCTAATTCTTCAAGGATTTGTGCCTCAACAAAGTGCCCGATGCGTGCCTTCGCCATGACGGGAATGGAAACAGCTTCGATGATACTATCGATCAGGTCGGGATCGCTCATACGCGCAACACCACCTTGTGCACGTATATCTGCAGGTACGCGCTCGAGCGCCATAACAGCAACCGCACCGGCATCTTCAGCTATTTTTGCCTGTTCTGGGGTGACAACATCCATGATGACACCGCCTTTAAGCATATGTGCAAGGCCGCGTCCTACCTTTTGGCTTTCACTTAATGTTGTTTCAGGCTCAAGAGTGGTTGCTGGGCCTGCAGTGTGTTGCGTCATGGTGTCTCCTTCACGAGTTGTATACCAATTACCTAATAAGAATACTAAGTATTGTACTGAAGGTAAGTGTGTTACCGTGGAATCTTGCTATATGAAATAAAAAGTATTTATTTTCTCGCATGCCTAGCTCAAAGTGCAACTATTGTATGCGTTCAAGTACTTGATATCCATTTTCAGAAAAAATAATCTTCCATTGTGATCCGGGAATGAAAGTTTCAGCGCGTTCTTGAATGCTCATAGGATGGCCTTCTTTTTGGCGTACATCATCGAGGATCCAGTGACGCTCATCAGAAATAATGACGTTAATATCCTTGTAATCACCAAGAGTAAGGGTATAGAAAACGCGATTATCATCATGAGCAGCATACGATAAGAATATATAATCCGTCAGAATATTCTTCCCTTTATATCCTTGGGCATATACACGTGCTTTTTGAGCAGATTCCATATGTTCGCGTGTATGTGTGTCTACTTCTTCATAGATACTGATGGGTAGCAAAATAAGCGAACATGCAAGAGAAAAACTGAGACTGTTTTTGTAAAGGTAGGTGTGCAGGCCTGTGCTTTGAGATTTTTTACTCTTATGACGGATAAGCACATCAAGAAGAGCAACAAAAATCATCGGCATCAAAATTGCATTGTAGTGGCGATAAAAAATTTCCCAATAAGGAGTGGAACCTCCCCAAAAACGCCCAAAAAGCGTGGGGAGAATAAGAAGAAAATAAGGACTCCTGACGCCAATAATTCCGGCAGTGACAATAAGAAAAAGAATGCTGAGATACAGGGGCCATCGCTCCCATAAGAAGGCGTAAAAATCAGGAATATCGCGGAAAACGGATACTTGTTGGGAGTAATCATAATGTCCGCTGGTATTGAAGAAGGGGATAAGGACCTTCATTGTGAGGATAAACCAGATGCCTCCCCATACGATAAAGAAGAGCGAAGAATATACATAACGTGTGTTGTCTTTGATGGTCTGCGTAAGAGAAGCATTGTTCTTTCGTTCATGAAAAAGAAGGGTGATAAGGGTGATAACACCAAAGAATGCAAGAGTGACGCCTAGGTCTTCTTTAACAAGAACGAGAAAGCTAAGAATGAGAGAACTATGAAAATATCGGGTGCGCATCCACGCAATAAGACCCCACGAAAACAGAGGCATGGCTAAGGCGATCTCATGAAACTGCCCCAAAATCGCGTTGATAACACCAAAGGAACATACGTACGAAAGTGAAAAAAGAAAAGCTTGCTTGCGAGAAAGTTTTTCATAGGCAAAACGTACAAGCGGAATTGCAGAAAGAGCAAAGAAGAAATTTTGAGCAATTAAAAGGGTGAGTGGTGAAGGTGCAATCCAGTATAGAGGTGTGAGAATAATAAGCAGTGGGTGCCAGTGATCGCCAAGAAGATTATAATCTGGCCCTTTGATATCAACAATAGGGGCATGAAAATGGGAATAACTGTCAATCAGTTGACTAAAAATGGCTAAATCAAAATGGGGAACTAGAAGAGTATTCCATTGGTAGATAGAAAAAATAGTATAAGAGATAAAACTGATAAGAAAAAACAGGAAAGGCGCCTTCTTGATGGCGTGAATGTGTGTGCGTATAAGATTACTGTTTAATAGCAATGCGGTATCCTTCGTTGTCATAGATAGTTATCCACGAACCGCCAAAATGGCGCTGCGCCCAATGGTCAATTGTTTCTTCGTTGTTTTGGATTGGTGCAACAAAATAGGAGTAAGGGGAAATAGCAACAATATCAATATCTGTGAAATCGTCATAGGATGATACATCGAAAACTCTGTTGCCTCTCAGTGTGTACGTTGATGCCATTTTATCTGTGAGAATATTATGTCCTTGCCCTTGATCGGTGAGGGTGTATATCCATTGCTGCACAATAGTGTATTCATGTGTAGATGTAGGAGCACGCATAACAACCATTTTTCCTGTAAACATGAAAGTAGATATCAGTGCAAGAATGGTAGAGGTATATAAAGCGATACGGATTTTTTTGACGAGTTTGTGTTTTGTTTGTTGAGAAGCGGTATTTTCCGATTGTTTGCGAATATGCATAAAAACATCAAGGAGGGCAACAAAAACAAAAGGCATGAGTGTGGAATTGTGGTGATTATCGATACCGTAATCGATAGCTCGTGTAGAGATAAAACGCCACCCTAAAATGGGTAATGTTAAAAGGATGTATGGGCTTGTTATTCCCCATATTCCAGCGCTTGCAACAATAAAAATAAGCATGAGAGCATATGCCCATCGGCGAGCGAAAAAATCTCCTAAATCGCTTATGCTGTTCAGTGGTGGGAACTCTTTGATGGAGGTGTAGTCATACTGACTTGATGTGTTGAAGAAGGGAATAAGTACAAGTGTGGTCAAGAAAAACCAGACAATTCCCCATATGAAAAGGTAAAAAGCTGGTTTTTTCCAGATATTGTGCACGACAGATTTGATGGTTGATATAAGCGATGAACCTGGTATGTATGCATCGAGAAAAAGAGTGATAAGTGCAAATAGAGCAACGGTTGCCCCTAGATCTTCCTTGACAAAAACAAGCATCCCCATCAAGATAAAAGATATCTTTCTATTTTTATTCAGCCATGCAATAAGGGCATACATGCAAATGGGGAGCGCGAATGCGACCTCATGAAATTGCATGATGACGGCTTTAGAAATGCCGAAAGAAAAAAGATATGCGATACCGATGAAAAGCGCTGGTTTTTTACCTAAACGCTCTTTGGTGAATCGAATAAGAGGAACAGCAGAAAGCGTCATCAAAAAAATGCCCGCAATAATCAGCGTTAAAGGAGAAGGAAAAATCCAATATGGAAGAACCAGCAGCATCAAAATGGGGTGCCAATGATCACCTAAAAGATTGTAATCAGCGCCTTTGAGATCGACAATTGGCGCATGAAAATGGGCATATCCATCAACAGCTTGAGTGAAGATGGCAAGCCCCCATGTGTCGACCTTATAGGTGGCATACTGAAAAACGGCAATACATGTGTAGATAACAAAGGCGAC
>JAGBKC010000046.1 GCA_017934115.1 Actinomycetaceae bacterium
ATTCCCCTACAAGCATCGCACATGATGTAACAAGTACCAAAATGCAGGCACTTGCCATCGCCATCCCATAATTATCGACACCAGGGCGTGAAAGTAATCGCGAGATCAATACAGGAAGAGTTGGCGAATATGCATTCGACAAAAAATTCGTTGCTCCAAATTCTCCTAAAGAAACAGCAAAAGCAAAAGAAAATGCCGTGATCGCAGAGCGCATAAGATAAGGACCATCCACTTTCATCAGCACACGCCAAGGGCCAGCTCCCACAGCAAAAGCAGCCTCACGCAAACGTTTATGAACATTACGCATTCCCGTAACAAGCGAACGCACACACAACGGCAAAGCAGTTACTGCCTGAACGATAGGAATAAGCACGCCAGATTCTCCCCACATATCTAAAGCAAAAGTCATGTAAAAACCAAAGCCCAAAACTACAGAAGAAACCCCTAACGGCAACATCAAAAGAGAATCAAAAATGCGCATAACTGCAGATACACGCACCATCACAAGAGAAATCGGCACAGCAACAACAAGAGCAATAATAGATGCATAAAGAGCAGTTGATAGTGAATTCACTAAGGCATTGCTTGGAATGATCGAAGAAACATTACGAGCTGAATCAAAAAGTGCCTCATAATAATAGATACTCACATGCCCTTTATAGTCAAACGACCTCATTACAAGCGCAAAAATAGGAAGGAAAATAAGAAGAAATATAGCAATTACAACGCTTATCACAAGAAAAATATTTCTTTTTGTCACCTTCTGCACCTGATCAATGCGCAGCGATAAGTTCACTGTTGTTTTTCGAGAAAAATACGAGGAAAGCACTACAGCGAGCGCACTCACAATAAGTTGAAAACATGCAAGAGCCCCTGCAGCAGAAAAATCAGAAAAGGTCATCACCTGAATCCATATTTCTGTTTCTACTGTTCCATAAGCAGGCCTTCCCAATGTTTGCACAACACCAAAAGCAGAAAAAGAAAAGATAAAAATAAGGCTCGCTGCCGATAAAATAGCAGGCATCAACAATGGCATAGTTATCAATATAAAAGTACGTAAAGGCCCCGCACCTACAGCATATGCAGCTTCTTTTTGACGAATATTCACCCGCGCCCATAAAGGCCCGATAGTGCGAATACCAACGGAAAAATTAAAGAAAACTATAGCCATCACAACAGCCGTTGTTGATTGACCAAGACCAAGAAAACCAAGCACTCCACCCTCATCAAGAAGAGCGCGAAAAGCTATACCAACCACAACACTAGGCAAAACAAAAGGAACAGAACTAAGAGCGCGAATAAAATTTCGCCCTGGAAAACGCAAACAATAAAGAATATAAGCCGATGGCATAGCAAACAGAAGAGAAAAAGCCGTACCAGCTATAGCAATAAAAAAACTTTGTCGAATAACTTTCAAAGTGCGTGCACGCTCAAAAATAGACCACCCATGGCCTTCATCACCTAAAAAAGAAAAACTCAATAAAGAAAAAACAGGATAGACAAAGAAGAAAAGAAAAAAAACAAGTGGAACGGCAACAGAAAACACCCCTGCTATTGCCCATGTTCCACTTGTTTTAATACGCATTGGACCTATGATGCGTATTGTTCGTAAAGATCCCGCCAGCGCTCAAGAAGTCGCTGCCTGCTACTTTCAAAAGCACCTGCATCGAAATTGATTTTTGTTTCTGAACGCTTTGCATAATTTGTGTACTCCTGCGGTAGTTCTACAGAACTATCAACAGGGAACATATACATTTCAGTTGGGAATGTCTTTTGCATATCTTGACTGAGCAATAAATCAATGAATTTACCCGCTAATTCTTCACTTTGCGTACCTTTAACAACAGCTGCATATTCAGCATATTCAATACATGAATCTTCAATGATCGATGTCGCGCCCTGATGGTAAGCCGGCGAGGTATCAAAAGATGCCACTAATGGGTACTTACCTTCGCCTTTTTCATTTCCAGCCGTGTAATCAGTGTAGTAAGCGTCCGTCCATTCGCTTGATACCTTCGTTCCACCTTGTAACATTGATTTCCAAAAATCAAAACCATTTTCTTCACTGTCTATACCCATCGTTGCAGCAAAAAAAGAAATACCTGTGCTTGATTTTGTAGGATCCAAGGTAACAAAAAGTTTTGCATATTCAGGCTTAGCTAAATCCGCAAAATTCTGCGGACGCGTAACATTATTTTTTTCAAACCACTGATCATCAACATTAACGCAGGCATCACCCACATCAATAGCTGTTACTTGATCACTAATCACATAGTCACTACCCGATTCTGGATAAACATTGGATGTATATGGAAGTAAAGACCCATCATTGATGGCAGTATAAGCATCGACAGAGTTCAAACCAAACACAACATCAAATTGTGGATACTCCTGAGCAAGCTTCAATGTGTTGACAATAGAAGAATCTTCACCAACAGGCTGAAGATTCACGCGGTACCCAGTTTCTTCTTCAAATTTCGAAAGAAGTTCACCTGGCATTGTAAAAGTAGATGTATTCAAAACATAAAGAACTTTTTCTTTTTGCGCATTATTTGATGAACATGCAGAAAGAGAAGACAAAGCAAGCAAAGCACTTGCAATCACTACAGATGAACGTTTAAGAAAACGCATCTATCCTCCTATTTTCAAAGGAGGGCATGTGAGACACATGGAGAGAAAACTCGACTTCCTTCGCTGGAATTACCCAGATCAGGTTCGAGGGTCTGCATAATGCACTCTCAGCACCCCTGACGGTGCTCCCCTGTCACTCATCAACATTACACGAAAAAAATAAGGATGCATCTCTTTGATACATGCTTGTTTCATTTCACATAAAAGTTGTGCTTCTCTTATGCGCTTCTTAGATTTATTTCTTCTGCATATCTGACGATGCATTATTCGCGTCGATTGCTTGAAATACTTTTCGCTCAACCAGGTAAGAAAGAACAGATGTAATAGCTGAACTGATCGCAACAAAAGCAATCGCTTCTTTCAAAGGGACATCATAATCATCACGCTGCGGCTTCTTTTTCCCCATAAAAATTCGCCATAAACCACCAACAGCAATATCTCCAACTTTAGCGGCAGCAACCCCAATACCTGCACCACTGAGTTTATTGACAATATTATTTTTCATAAGTATTCCTTCATGTTTCTTCTATTGCTGTTTCAACGGTGCGCTACCCACATCAATACGATGAAAACCAACAGAGCTGCGCGATGCGGTTGGACCGCGCTGCCCTTGATAATGTGACCCAGTAACACTTCCACCATAAGGATGCACAGATGGTGAAGATAACTGGAAAAAACAAAGCTGCCCAATTTTCATACCCGGAAAAAGTCGAATAGGCATCGTAGCTGTATTCGATAGCTCCAAGGTGACATGACCAGAAAAACCAGGATCAATAAAACCTGCTGTCGAGTGCGTGAGTAACCCCAAGCGCCCTAAAGAGCTTTTCCCTTCTAAACGCGCTGCGACACTATCGCCTAAAGTGACAACTTCATAAACTGACCCCAAAACAAATTCACCGGGATGAAGAATGAAAGAACCATCAGCGCCAACATCAATAAGGCGCGTTAAATCTTCTTGAGGCTGCGATGGATCGATCACTGAATATTTGTGATTATCAAAAAGACGGAAAAACCGATCTAAATGCACATCGACAGACGATGGCTGAATCATATCGGGATTCCATGGATCTAAAACAATAGAACCCTTATCAACGTGTTTTTCAATATCGCGATCAGAAAGTAGCACGCACACAATTGTGCCATAAAAGAACAATTTTCGCACTTATGCCGATTGTAAAGACATGAAGAAAATGTGCGCGAAACTCACACTTTTTATCTGCATTATTGTCTCGATAGCTACTATGATGAAGCACGAACACAACTGCGGGCGTAGTTCATCGGTAGAATGGAAGCTTCCCAAGCTTCAGAGGCGGGTTCGACTCCCGTCGCCCGCTCTCCTTTAAGATAATTGGTTTTCCGCTTTTTTTAGTGAAAGCGCATTCTTTCTATTAATTTTTTATACACAGCATTCCCTAAAGCCTTGTGCCCTTCTACATCAAAATGAATATTATCTGCTTTACTCACAGATGCTACACATGAAACATCTACAAAAGAACATCCATATGAACTTACACAGTTGCCAAACTCTTCTATAACCTCACGAGCAAGAAGAGAAAGTTCAGAGAAATCAAACCATTCATCCATATAAGAAGACACTTGATGTTCTCCCAAAAGCGGTGGCGAAATCACAATAATATCCACATTATTTGCATATTTATCCCTGTAACGAGAAAGAACGTTAAGCATCTGGGTCATTTCCCGGGCAATATCACCACAGGTAAGCGAAAAATATTTCTTCATATTATTTGCGCCTAAAAATACAATAATCACATCGTATGGTTCATCATTTTCCAAGCGCACACACAAGGCTTCTAAACCATTTTTCCCAGGCAGACCTGGATCATCGCGCGCAATCGTTCGGTCATTGAGTCCGTCTTCAATGATCTCGATATCCTCATACCCATCTGAGCGCAACAAAGAATCCAGAACCCCTACCCACCTTTCTTGATAGGTGTATCGTGTTTGAGTGACGGGGGCAAAACCCCATGTCAGAGAATCACCAAAACACAAGATCCTTTGTTGCTTGTCAGTTTTACTCTTCACGCTATTTTTTACCATTACTTAAAGTAGAAGCCAATGATTTCTTGTACTTTCTCACTATTATCGTGCTTTTTGATAAGAGAAAGAACATCATCAGTAGTAGCAACTTTCAAATAATATGTCTGATAAAAATCTTTCAAGAAGGCATAGAATTTTTCGTCCCCCATAGCTAGACGCAGCTCTTGAACAAAAACATAACTAGCTTCATATTCCGCTTCACCATATTCTTGACCTTCGGGGTATTCAGTTGGAGGAACATTCAAGAAAAGATTCTTATAATCATTTCGCGCATTCTCAAGCAATTCATCTCGAGATTTCTGAGATTCCACTAGTGATGGAGTCATATCGTCTATTTCAACTAAATACTTACGGGCCTGCCCATCATAAAGTCCAAAGATTTCCCTTTCTAAAAAGGTTGTAAAGCCTTCATCGATCCAACCTTGCGTATATTCATCATTACCCACTGTTGCATAAAACCATTGATGCCCAATTTCGTGCGAAAGTCCGTCTTTAAGGCTCCACGCGTCCAAGGTTGCCCCCTCATAAAAGCTCGAAGCATTCGTCATCACAAGGCCCGGATATTCCATCCCACCATAACCAAAGCCAAGAAGAAGAGGCACAACATCGAGAGAATCATAAGGATATTTACCGATTTTTTGCGTGTATTTTTCGATTGATTCCTTAATAACTAAAGACGTAAGTTTGCGGTATTCATCTGTATATGTGCCATTTAAGTAGTAATTGTTAACAGTGATCCCTTCAGCTTCTACAACATCCTTATCCATCATGTTCGACACAACAATTGCCATATCACGCACATTTTTTGCTTGAATATGCGTGATATTTCCCGATGTTTTTTCATCTCCCGTTGCTATAACGACATAACCTTCAGGATGCGTCAATTCAATGTCGTAATCAGCTACATCTGTACTTCTATTTTCTCCATCATCAAAATAAGGAGCAGTTACCCAGATACCGTCTTTATTATCAGCCAGGTAGGGAAAACAAAAGGACAAGGCGTACATATCGCCATCATGACCCTTGATATACCCGAAACGGTCTTGGCGTTCGGGAATACTTGTTTGCATGTTTATTTGCACAGCTATTGTTGCTCCAGGAGATAACGCTTCTTTTAACTGCACTTTAACAATACTGTCTTCTTCGACCGTATAAGCTAATTCTCCGCCATCCGTTTTAATACTATCGATATGACTATCTACCACAGCAGATTCATCATAGTTTTCTTTGAAATATGTCAAAAGCGAAGGTGTCATATCACGAAGAACAATCTCTTTTACTGGCTGCTTCGTTCCATTACGGATATTCATGGCAACATCTTCACGCAAAGAACGCGTATCAGAATCAAGGTTCAACTTCATTGTGTACGATAGTGCATCAATTTTATTTTCTATTTCTTCATTTGTGCTAGCTTGATACGCAACTGAAGAATCAGAAGATTGAGAAGATGCAGATGAACCTGCATTATTTTTGACAATAACTCCAACAACCACACCAACCACTAACAACACACTAAGAACAATAAAAGCAGTTTTACTGCTAACTTTTTCACCTAATTTTTCTTCCATTTACTACACACTCCTCTTTAGATTTCGTGCAACACACTACCACGAAAGAAAAAGAAAAACACAAGGTCAGTAAGGAAAATTCTACATTATTATCACACCATAAAAATTCATGCGCCACAAGCACAAACAACACACAGAACATCTAAAAAACACATCAATCAACTACGTTGCATGGGGGGCACAACCAATAGGTGCACCCTCACAACAATGAAAAATTTACCTACAATACACTTGCTTTTTCAAAATGTTTGCGCATCATACGAGTACCAAACCATGCCCCAAGAACAGAAGCACACAAAGCCACTAGATGAATAATAATTACCCATGTTGAATTCGTCCAATAATCCTGATACGCCTGTACATATGATTCACTCACACCGCGAGTAGTCTTTTGCGATTCAAAATATTTGTCGCCTTCTACCCAAATAGGGATCAATGTTGAAAAAACATATAATGTACCAAATACACCCCATGAAAAAATAATATTCCATGCCTTTCTACGCATGTCAGGAGTGCGCAACCACAACACATCAACCACAACACCAACTACCACATACCATGGGAATACATACCAATAGCCCCCCATCAAAGTAAATAGCAAACCAATAAAAATAGCAGCAATGCTCGTGACACCAAAACGATCAACTCTGCGCACCATCATCACATACACCGGAGCAGCAAGAAGAACACCCACAGGACCTGAAAAAATCATGGAAAACACTTCATTGAACACGGTTGCAAATGCACCAATGAAAAGCATAACACCAGTTAATACACCAAAAAGTGACACATTAACGATTTCTTTGATGCCCCATACATTTGGTGCATTATCTGATTTTTTTCTTCTGTCATTATTTTTCCTTTCCATCCACTATTAACAATGACATTTTCAAAAACATTATAAGGTCCACGACTGAGCTTTTTCACGCATATCCAAAAAACGCGAATAAATTCCATCAGCTTCCGCCAATTCCTTATGCGTACCGCTATCTACAAGACACCCCTCATCAAACACATAAATACAATCAGCTGTTTTTACCGTTGATAAGCGATGAGCAATCATAATAACGGTTTTCCCTGACGTTAAATTTTCTACTGCCGCCACGAGTTCACGTTCATTTTCAGGGTCTACATTAGCAGTAGCCTCATCGAGAATAATGATTGGTGCGTCCTTCAAAAAAGCGCGAGCGATTGAGATGCGCTGTTTTTCACCACCCGATAATCGCGCGCCTCCCTCGCCAATCACAGTATCATATCCATCAGGCAAGCTCATAATAAAATCATGACATTGAGCAGCTTTAGCAGCAGCGATAACATCATCCTCGCTAGCTTCAGGAACACCAAAACGGATATTGTTCGCAATCGTATCTTCAAAAAGAAAAACTCGTTGAAATACAAAACTAAACTTTTCCATCAAATCATCGAAATTCCATTCGCGTACATCTTTTCCGCTTACTTTCACGCTGCCAGATTCAACGTCCCAAAACCGTGCCATAAGACGCACAAGAGTTGTTTTACCGCTACCAGAAGGGCCAACAAGAGCAATGCGCTGCCCTGCCTGAACACTCAATGAAACATCATGCAAAACTCTCGTATTACCATAGGAAAAATCAACATTTTCAACTGAAATGCTTGGTTTGAATTCATCAGCACTCATGTCTTTTACATACTCAGCAGACGACAATTTTTCGATTTTTAACACATCATTGACATGCTCTACCGCAAGATGAACAGAACGTAAAAGTGAAGAATAACTTGATACCGCATCAAGGCTTTCATAAACCATATATGCACTAAGCAACATCATTATCGTGATAAAAAGAGAAAGTGAGCCATCAATATAGAACCAAATAGAAACCAAAGAAATTCCAACACCTAAAAGTTTCAGCCATAAGCTTTGAATGATAATAAACGGAATAACATCAAGTTCAAGGCGCGCATCACCTGCACTCTTGGAATGAATTTTATCTGCTAACCGAGTAAGAGACGACGTAGCCAAACTATAGTTTTTTACTTCAGCTATTCCACGTACATATTCCATCACAACTTCAACAAGTTCGATATCGCGTTCATGTTTATTATCAGATGCTGAAATCGACTTTCTTTGCAACAACATATTAAGCAATATGAACACGAACAGCCCGCCACAAAGAATACCACCAATGCGTATATCCATAACAAAAATAGCAATCGTCACAAGTGCAGCAGTAAGAATGCCTTGCAATACAAGCATAACAACGCGAGAAGCTACATCTGCAAGATTTTCCAATGTATTCGTTGCAATCGAGGTAATTCGCCCTAAAGAATTATCTGTAAAATATCCCATTGGCACATATCGCATATGTTCAGCAATTTCAATACGCTTATGTGCGCATGCCCGAAAGCCGCCTTCTGTTTGAAGCATGGATATAGAGCGCTGAGTAAAAATCATGCCAACAATAGACACACCCATGACGTAAAGAGAATACACAGCTGTACGCCACGAAACAGAATCATTAATAATTGCATAAACAACAATCGCTATAGCAGGTATGCGCAAAGCAGTAAACATTGCTTTTAGAACGCCAACAAACACAGAAATATAAAACTGACGACGTTCACGCGGAGAACAAAAATCAAAAAATTCTTTCAATGTACTCAACATTAGTTTACTCCCCTGCCAGTAGCTTCCACATGCGCATCCCACATATTCTTATAAACCGAAGACTCCTTCAAGACATGCTCATGATTTCCGCTCGCAACTATTTTTCCTTCATGAACAACATGTATCACATCAGCTTTTTCAATAGTCGATAATCTATGGGCAATAACAATAAGCGTTTTACCTTGAGCCAGACGAGCTATAGCATCTTGCACAAGGGATTCATTTTCTGGATCAGCATATGCCGTTGCTTCATCTAAAATAATAACCGGAGCTCTTTTCAACATTGCACGAGCTATGCATATACGTTGCGCTTGTCCACCTGAAAGTTTACCCCCAGCACTGCCAACTTTCGTATTATAACCTTCATCAAGACCCATAATAAAATCATGACAACCAATTATTTTCGCAGCGTCTATTGCTTCTTCGTCGCTAGCGTCTGGATTTCCCATTTTGATATTATCAAGAACGCTTTCATTAAATAAATAATTATCTTGAGAAACATAAGCAATATTGCTCATATATACTTCTAATGGAATATTTTTTATATCAACACCGCCAAAAGTGATCCTACCCGAATCAACATCCCAAAATGAAGCAATCAGTTTTGCAATAGTAGATTTTCCGCTACCAGAAGGCCCAACAAGCGCGTTCACACTCCCCGAAGAAAAGCACATAGACACATCATGCAATACACGATCGCCATTTTCATCATATGCAAAGGAAACATTGTCGAGAACTATATCGCTTCCATTGATTTTTTTCGTTTTATCTGCATCGCTACCTGCAACTGGGCGGCGCAATTCTGGCATATCAAACAAATCGGAAACTTCCCCTACGATAACGCCCATTTTTGTTACATCATCAAAACGGCCCGCTGCCTCCATGAGCGGAGAAACCGTTGCCATTGACATAACAATAAGCAAAATAGCATCGCGAGCACTCAAACTTCCATAGGCCATAAATAGACTCACTACAGGCAAAACAGAAAAAAGAACCGATGGCATGATCGACATAGCCGCACTAAAATACGTGTTATAGCTACGCATCCAATCAACATACACTTGCGCCGCATCACGAGCAGCTTTAACAAATTTTTCATATGAATTTTGTGCTTTACCAAAAATTTTAATAACATCCATTCCGCCAATATATTCAACAGCTACAGAATTCAAATGTTTTGTTTTATTAATGGCATTTTGTTGAATTTCTTCATTATTAGACGTAATTTTTATAAAAAAAATCATCCCTATAGGAATAGTAAGCAAGCTCAGCAATGCTACACGCCAATCAATAAAAAGCATGTAGACAAAAACAACAATAGGAGCCAGTAAACGTGAACCAAGTTCTGGAACAACATGCGCCAAAGTTGGTTCTATCGCATCAATTCGTTCGATAATGATATTTTTATATTCACCGCTTGTCCGCCCTAAAATAACGCCTAATGGCATGTTTGAAAGTTTTTTCGTAATAGCAAGGCGCATATCTGCCAATACTTTAAAAGTGGCTACGTGCGATAACGATGTCGAAACAGCATGAAAAATGTATCTTACTATCCAAGCGATACCTATATATATTCCATACGTAAGATACACATTCCATTGACGTTCATCATTCAATAAACTCTCTATTATTTTTCCAAGAAAATAGTACGGAGTTATTTCTGCAGCAATTGCACATACAGCAAAAATAATGCTAGCAATAAAAACCCGTGCATGTTTTTTTGTAAAGGAATATAAAAATCCAGTTGAAGATTTCTTTTCTTTTTCTGTCTTATTATTATCATTAGTTGTGTCCATTATCCTTCCATACCCATGCCAAGTTGTTCTAAAAAGATTTTCACAAGGCGAAGACGTGCAGATTCAGTATTCATTTCCCATTCTTCAGTTACAGTGCCATCTTCTAAACGCACAATATTATCTGCACATGCAAGTAAAAGCTCTACATCGTGCGATACTAAAAGAACAGTTTTATCATGAAGATGCGCTAAATCTCTAAGCTGATCTGCAACTGTTTTCATGTGAAACGAATCAAGACCACTTGTTGGTTCGTCAAACAAAAGCAAAGGACGCTCACTAGCTATTGCAGAAGCCACTGCAAGGCGTTGCTTTTGCCCACCTGATAGCCCTAAAGGGTGAGATTGACGGTATTCAGACAAAGAAAAAACTTCTAAAAGTTCATCAGCTTTTTTCTCATCCTCTATTGGCATTGACAACAAAATCTCATCTGGTAAATACTCAGTAAAAAGTTGATGATTAACATCTTGAAAAACCATATAGCTCTGATTCACGCGTTTTCTTCCAGTAAATTTTTTACCATCCGGCGACACAAGAATTCCGCTGCTGTGTTTTTCAAGCCCGCACATACAACGCAAAAACGTACTTTTACCTGCACCATTAGAACCTATGATTCCAGTAATTTTATTTTGCTGTATATCCAGTTTTTTTATATCAATTCCGCTTATGCTATGTTTATACGTAAAAGAAAGATTTTCTACACGCCAACTTTGTTGAGAGCTCTTCCCGTCAGACTGTGTATATCGCAACGTATTGTTTTCTTCTACAGATAAACATTGTGCATTTTCTAAAAAATGTTTTGCAGTAAGTGGACGTAAACCCAGCTCATCAATACGAGAAAGCGAAAAACTCCTAAATTCTTCACCATTCCAATCACCTGCCACACGACCATTTTCCATATAAATAGCGCGATCTATAAGATCAGTGATCCAATGCAAACGATGTTCAGCCACAATGACGGTAGCGCCTGATTCTTTTAACTGTTTCATCATCGCATGTATATCGCGCATAGATAAATAATCAAGATTAGCTGACGGTTCGTCAAAAAGAAAAATTTTGGCATCACTAGCATGAGCACACGCACATGCTATTTTCTGTTTTTGCCCACCTGAAAGCTCAAAAATAGAACACCCTAACAGATGTTTCACATTGCATACATGAGCCGCATGAGATACTTTTTCCTTGATCAGCTCAACATCTACTCCATGATTTTCTAAAGTAAAAGCCACTTCGCTTGCAACATCAACATTAAAAAATTGTGAACGTGGATTTTGAAAAACACTAGCAACACGCTTTGATATCTCAAACAATGTAGAACTCACAACATCGACACCATCGACTTTTACAGTGCCTTCTAATATGCCTGTATCCCAATAATGCGGAATAAGACCATTGATAAGCCGTGTGAGAGTCGTTTTTCCAGACCCAGATGCACCACATAAAAGAACACAACTACCCTGCTCAATATCCAAAGTCACATTTTGCAAAGGTGCAGGCACACCAGTTTGAACACC
>JAGBKC010000007.1 GCA_017934115.1 Actinomycetaceae bacterium
AAAAAACAACCAACCCACACCCACACACACCACCAACCACCCCACAACACAACCAAACACAACCACACAAAACCCCAAACAACCACCACAAACACACACCAACAAGAGACCACACTCACACACAAAAAACACAAATCACACGTAAAACATATCTCCACACACAAAAAGCAAGACAACCCCAAAATAGTCATCCAACATGTACAAAACCAGCAGCACATGAAACATAAGCATTCTTATATATTGACATGACTACCGTATTTGTAAACATGCACATCACTTCAATAGCAAGTATTTTCAAAACCTCTACTTTTTAGTGTCGTCCAAAAATAAAAGCGTCTTTTAGAATATTTACGCGGCAAATAAGCGACAAAACACACAATAGAACGACTAAATCTCTTTATTTTCAAAGATTTTAGCCGTTTTATATGCTCTTTTTTCATAAATCATTAGTTCTGTCGAGAAAAAATAACTATAACTATGAAAGTAAGAAGTGCAAGAACTATTCCACATAAGCGCAGAATACCAGTCAGTGTTTCAGATAGAGACAAAAAACTCACAGTATTAAGCAGAACAACAAGCAACAAAAGAGAAATATAAAACAGGAATAAACTCCTTTTTCTCTTGCATATTGCCAGCATGATGGACGAAGAAAATAAATTATGGAAATGAGACACAGAAAAATCACCATGCCTCGTAATAGCATTTGCATAATATTAGCGATCGGAAGAAAACTAGCTGAAGAAAAGTACAACTATAAGAGCAACAAGTATGAGGACATTTCTTTTCATGATATTAGTTTCTTGCATATCGATACTCATTTCTCATTGCACTTAAGACCAATACCTGTCAATGCTATTACTACGCTCGCAAAGACCGCAATAATTTTTTGTATTTTATTAAAAAGCAAACATCATAACAATCTTTTTCTTTTTTATACTTCAAAGTTTTTACTAAAACTGCTTGCTCTTATCTAAGTTTTCGCTCTTATCTCTGAGAATTCAGAAGTTTTCACAGAAATGCAGAAAAGCTATCTGAGCACATCAGATGATATCGTCCTACATGAAAAACCTCTTTTATGCCAACCTCTTCATACACAACAAACACAACAACTTCATCACTATCATTAAACGCAATAAAAATACACCCCACACTGCAGCGCATTACATACCATATGACGTATCCCACAAATAGCACCACATAAACACTACAACACAAAGCACATCAATAATTAACATCAATCATCATACATAGACAGATCATCTAATTTATAAGGCCCACTTTCTGTAACTAAACGTATAGCACCCGCCCATTCAGCTAAACGGACAAGCCTATTAGTAACCATCGGCGATGAGAAATCTAGCATCACCCATAGACACCGTAGTTTGCGAAACATTCATAATGCTACGCAAATTCTTGGTCGTATTTCAGCAAATTTAGGATAGGCATTTTCATCATTGGTCGAATAACCACATAGCTAATAAATAGGTACATGAAAACTAGAAATGCAATCAAACTCAGCACATTAATAGCAATCCAGACCCATTTAGTTAAGAAAATATATGAAGATACCACCACAATAAGAAGTGGAAACAATGTGGCATAAAGGAAAATGCGCACAATGTTGCGTCTATAGAGACGCGTAATATGTTTTCTCGTATATCCATAATGAAGGAGCAGGCCAATATCTCTTCGTGAAAGCCTAATATAAGCACGTGCATTGATAAAAAGTAACAAACCACCAATGAGCAAGAAAAGCACAATAAGCACAAAGCCAACAATAAGGGCCTTATTTACATCGCCAACTACATCATCAAAAGCACCTAAAGCGTATGTTATTGAATGCCCCTGAGCTTCTAGAACTTTTCCCACATTTTCTACGTCTTCAAGATTTTCTACATATATATATAGGCAGCATCAATAGGTGGAATGCCGTAACGACCATCAGCTGATGTCTCTTTATATTCATCAAAAGAAACACCAAAAGCAGATGTAATGACCTTCGAGTAAAAATCTTCACCACCACGGATAAGCAAGGTATTTGGAGCATGTGATGTAAAGAAATCAAGCGGCGTATTTTCAGGACCTTTCTTCACATTTACATTAACGACATGGAAATCATCAGTTGAAAAGCCACTCTCACCTACCTTAACAACAGGAACTTCCAAAGAAAGTACACCTTGAACACTAAGAGAAACAGCACTACTTCCTTCTTCTATGTCTATGCCCAACAAACGAGAAAAGAATTCTTTTCAAACACATCATGAGTAACAATCACAAGCGTCTTCCCCACTGAAGCCTCCTGCAAGATACGCAAAATCATTTGAGAAGTTGGACGATCTAAAGAACTTGTCAGCTCATCACATAAAATCACACCAGGTTTTCGCATTAACACACATGCCAAACGCACACGCTGACGCTCACCGCCCTACAAAAATTCAACCGGAACATTCTTCTTCTCTTTCAAACCCACTTTATCCAACACACCTATCGCCCAAGCAGAAAGATCATTTCCATCATAAGGACACGCCTGGCCAGCAATAAGAACATTATCCAAAGCAGTTATTCCTGAAAATAACACATCATCTTGAAAAAGATAACCAACTTTTTCAACTACGTTAACGGAACCAGTATCTGGAGTTATATAACCAGCTATCATATTCAACAATGATGTTTTTCCTACACCTGTCGACCCATACAGTACATATGTTTGGCCACACTCAAAAGAAAAAGAAATATTTTCCGCAATAGGTTTACCAGCCAAAGTTTTCGACATTCTCTTCAATATTACTGACACTCACACTACCCTTCTCTCACATGCACATGTTTAGTTACGTAATAAAAACTCACAGATCATCTCATTCACATATATACACTCACCAGAACAACAGTCCTCCCCCTTCATCATTGCTCCTCAAGTAAAATATTTTCTCAGCAAAAAGTCTTTCAACACGCACACTCCTTTCAATGAAAATAGAGAAAGCATGTAATAACATAAATGAAACACGCTCCATCATCAATACTCTTTCATCTCACCATCACAATAAACAATTAACTTTTCATCTTTAACACGGAAACTCAAAAAACTCGGAACATTATCAACCACATCACCCGTCTCAATATCAAAAACCTTCAACGTGCCATCTTGCATCACACTCAAAAATAAACCTTTCGATTCAACAACCCAACAAAAATCAGATGTCAAGCATGGAAAAACATGGTCACCATAACGAATATTTCCTTCTTTCTCCTCTAATAAAAGTTGCCCTTTGTAAGAAAGAAGAAGGTCACTCAAAAGATTCTCACGCACAAGCTGTGGCTGTGCCATATCATTCGATATATCAACACAATACAAATCAATCTGAGAATCAGCATCAAGAGGATTCGCAACAGAATAATACAACTGTTTTCCAATAAGCTTGCCAGTTAAAATATTATGCCTATCAACTCGGGTGTTTTTTAACTCCCTCCATGTAAAACCATCGTAAACAACAATAACATTTTCATCCATAATGCCTTTTTCCCGATAATTCATCACATCTGAAGTTGTTCCTTGAGCAAAAAAGTATAAAAAAGAATTTGCGTCACGTGCAAGAGGAAAAATATACTCATTATCATGCATTTTCTTTATTTCTGTGATCTCTTTTTTAGTAATACTATAAACAACAAAACCTAATTCGTCACTATCACCTGCTGTATAAAAATCAGAATCACCATCAAAGAAATAATAGAAATACTGATTATTACGATCCAAAAAAGATGTTTCCCTTTTAGTTATCACATCATAAGCAATAAGATCATTATTTTTAAAAACATAAATTTCATTCGCTTTTAGAACAGGTATGCGCACCCCTACAGTTTCTTGAACATCTTGAGAAACATGAGAAGTACACGAGTTCACTACTAATGAAGCAACGAGTAAACAAAATATCCAAAAAATTTTCACGGTACGCATACTTACCATCTATTCGACAGAAGAAATTGAACGTGGTGCAGCATCCCCCTTCAGCTTAACTATTGCCGTATTTTTTACAGCAATTGTTCCACTGCGATAATCTCTAAAGGGACTAACTACACAGTTTGAACGATAACTTGCTTCCTTTTGCCCTTTTGTATTTAGCCAGTAACTTCCATGCTTAACAGTTCTCCATGAAGAAGAATAAGAGCCATTGATTCCTTTAGAACTAATACCAGCACTTACGGTAGCAGAATTTCGCACACTTGCACTACATACCCACTGCGTTTTTATATATTGCACTTTACTACTACCGCGATATTTTGCAGCCACCTGATAATTCCACTTTGCAAAACTCATAGTCAACTGAATAGTACCGCGCCATGTATGAGAATATAATCTACCTCCTGCAACTTTAAGAGAGCTTGAATCAGCAGCATGTGCAGGCATGGGAGCAAAACAAGAAGAAAAGCAAGAAAAGGAATAATAACAATATGAATTTTTTTACGGAGCATAATACTCCTTAAATCAATAACTAATGCCCCCCCCAACTCACGATGAGATGAGGGACATCAATATCCTAGCAAGCCCTCACTTATTATGTCAACACATATACAGCATGCATTTCACATACAGATCTCTACGATAACAGCCACTAGCAAACTCAAACAAAACCATACAAGACAGCAGAACACAATAAACACGTAAGAATATTTCAGCAGTAACGTAAACCTTAGGCACACACAACTGCATCTAATGACAAAACCCGCTACACAAGGATCATACGCAAAGCGCAAGAACACTTTTACTGCACAGGAATAATAACTTCAATACGACGATTTTGTTGTTTACCTTCTGCTGTTTCATTACTTGCAACAGGTTGAGTTTCGCCAAAACCCTTTGCAGTAATATTCGCTGCCACACCAAGACTCTCTAAATACTTCTTTGTTGCATTTGCACGATTTTCCGATAACACTTGATTTGACTGTTCATCACCATCAGAATCCGCATGACCATCAATTTCAAATTCTTTCACATCTCCATCTTTAATGACTTTTGCTAAAGATTCTAAAGTCTCTTTTGCATCATCACGAATATCGTACTTACCCGTATCAAATAAAACAGCTGCATCTAAAGTAATAATGAAAGCATTGATCTCAACAGATGGAATAGCAGGAACAGCTTGCAATAAATCCATTTTTTTCCACTTCGGCAATGGATCTGCATCAACCGTTACCTTTCGACTTCCGTACGAACGGTTATCAGTGACCGTCGCTTTCCCATTACCATCATTGACAATGGTTACTTTTAAATCCACATATTTACCGCTGCCATCACCATTGAGAGTAATGGTTTTTTGCTGCAAGCCACGATACTCACTGCCAGATGGAGAAGTTTTCAAAGAAGATGTAAGCCCAGAATATTCACCACTTCCGTCCGAATGCACCGTTAATGATTCATAAGGAGCAGATACATATGTTCCGCCCCCATCACTATTAACATTCAATTGCGTTAAACCCTTTTTATATGTTCCACTCCCATCAGCATTTTTCACAATAGTTACCACTCCATCTGTATATGTGCCTGTACCATCACCATTGTTTTCTATCAATTCACTTCCACTTTGGTAGCGCGAAGATCCGTCAGGAAAAAGTTCTGCACTCATACCAAAAGTAGAATATGTACCATTTTCCATCTTCACCGGCATTACAGTCACACCTGGTAGAGAGCGTAAATCCTTCGTTGTTTCTACAGTCACTTTTGCACTTACAGATTCAGCCATATTGATGCCATATGCGCGAGGTAAAGGAATATCAGGAATTTCACCAAGTTTATAGCCAGCTACTGCCAAATCAGAATATTCCTCATAATCAACATTATCTGGTTGTGTTACATTGCTTTGGAACTCCGAAGGACTAGCAGCACTTTCAGATGAACCAGAACACCCACTCAACATCAAAGACACAACACCAATAAGAACGAGTGTCACATTTTTTGCACGCATATTTTCTTTGCTCCTACCCCACACAAAACAGCAACTTTGCTGCATCTTGCATGATTTCAACACGTTCACTTCTCTTACACTTACACATGTCCTCATATAAAAAGAAATGAAAAATATCTAAGCCAATTATTACATATAACATTACTTACGTCATATGATATTATTAACACATAAGAAAAAGACACATAAAACACCCAATGACTCACATTCTCTCATTCAAAAACAAACGTGAAAAAAATATTAACTATAAGATTACCTCTCTACACTTTCCACGCAATAAAAAAGCGCCCTCCTCTAAGAGCGCTTTCGTGACATTCATCAACTATCGAAGTTTTCCACCATAAACAGGAAAAAACGATGCGTCTCCATAATCAGCAAAACGAATACCTTTCAAAAATTCCATATCGTCAGAAGAAATATCAAAATTCAATTGCGCATTTTCTTGAATATGATCACGAGAAGCACTTTTTGGCAAAACAATAAGCCCTAATTGCACACAATAACGAATACATAACCGAGCAACAGAAACACCATATTTTTTTGCCATATCAACAACAGGCTGATGATTCAAAATTTCACCATGCGCCACAGGAGAATACGCCTCCACCTGGATATCATTCTTCTTGCAATACTCAATCAATTCAAAAGGAGTATTACCAACATGACACAACACCTGATTAACCGCCGGAACAAGAGAACAATGATCAATAATATTCTGAATATCGTCAACCAAAAAATTCGATACACCAAGAGCTCTCAATTTGCCAGCTTTCACAGCGTCTTCTAAAGCCGTATAAGCAGCAACATTTCCTTCTTTATAGCGATCTTCTTCAATATTGACATCTGCCCATGGTTGCGGAGAATGAATGATCATCATGTCAAGATAATCTAGATTCATCTTCAACAAAGTTTCATCAATACCAGCAGCAGCAGATTCATAGGTTTTATGTTCTGCAGCAACTTTTGACACAACAAAAACATCTTCACGTCGAAGTCCAGATGCACGACAACCATTGCCCACACCTTCTTCATTACCATAAGCCTGCGCCGTATCAACATGACGATACCCCAATTCAAGAGCATCCATCACCGAACGGTCAACAACATCATTATCAATAAGCCATGTACCTAAACCAAGAACAGGAATATCTATACCATTATTAAGCTGAAGTACATCGTTCATACTAACCTCCTAATCTCAACGAGACACAATACGAGAATTCGTAAAGCTGCGCTGCTCACGAAGTTTTACTTGCGCCTCTTTTATTTGTTCATCTACGCGCACAGGAGCAGTACCACCCTTCCCCTTGCGCGAAGCTACAGAGCCTTCAACACTGAGAACACTACGCACATCTGGGCGCAGACGCTCATCGATGGAAGCAAAATCTTCATCTGATAAATCAGCCAATTCAATACCGCGCTGTTCGCACACTTGAACACAAGCACCAGAAATTTCATGCGCCTGTCTAAAAGGCACACCTTCTTTCACAAGCCATTCAGCAATATCTGTTGCAAGCGAAAAACCTTGAGGTGCAAGCTCGGCCATACGATCATAATGAAGTTTCATTGTTGCAATCATGCCGGAAACAGCAGGGAGAAGAACATCCAAAGTATCGATTTGATCAAAAATTGGTTCTTTATCTTCTTGAAGGTCACGGTCATATGCCAATGGCAACCCTTTTAATGTAGCTAAAAGCCCCGCTAAATCGCCAATAAGGCGCCCAGCCTTACCACGAGCAAGTTCAGCAACATCAGGATTTTTCTTTTGAGGCATAATTGATGAACCGGTCGAAAAAGCGTCATCAAGGGTAACAAAATCAAATTCTTTGGTGTTCCATATAATGATTTCTTCACTGATGCGCGATAAGTCAACACCTATTTGAGCCATAATAAAAGAGAATTCTGCAGCAATATCACGAGCAGCTGTTCCATCAATAGAGTTTTCTGTTACTGCCGAAAAACCTAAATCTTTTGCAACAGCTTCAGGGTCAAGACCCAAAGTATTACCTGCGAGCGCCCCTGAACCATAAGGAGAAAAAGCGGCACGTGTATCCCAATCAATCAATCGCTCAATATCACGTACCATTGGCCATACATGTGCCATCAGTTGATGCGCCACAAGAACAGGTTGTGCATGTTGAAGATGTGTACGCCCAGGCATGATAGCATGGCCAGCCTTCTTCGCCTGTTCAAGCAATGCCTCGACAACATCGAGTAATTTTGAACCAATAATTCGCGCTTCGTCACGTAAATACATGCGAATCAAAGTGGCGATTTGGTCGTTACGAGAACGTCCTGCGCGAAGCTTTCCGCCAATATGATCGCCTGCACGCTCCATCAAACCGCGCTCTAATGCCGTGTGCACATCCTCATCATCTGGGCGAGGAGAAAAAACACCTGTTGCTACATCGTCATCAAGTTTTTTAAGGCTTTCTATCATAACCTGAAGTTCATCATCAGTTAACAGACCTGCTCCATGGAGTGCTCGCGCATGTGCACGCGAACCTGCAATATCATAATGCGCTAATCGCCAATCAAAATGTGTTGAACGAGAAAGTTCTGTCAAAGCATCAGCAGGTGCCCCTGCGAAACGTCCACCCCATAAAGCTACATGTTCAGTCATGGCTACATGTTAGCACTTTCACCACACAAAAAAGGAAATATCATTTTTCATTTACTGCATAATATTTCATCTCCTAGGTAAAGCGAGACCAAGAAAGAATAAAAAATAGAGATATTTTTTCGATATTCATACCTATAAATATTTTCATATTTCATAACTACCACTTAAAGTAAAAAATGCTCTAACATCATCATCAACAACAACAACAGAAAATAACTTTTCTTTTGCCACATAGAATACACCAAATAGACAACTATGACACAAATAACAAGAAAAGCCTCTTAGAACAACCTATAGTTCCCGTGCAGTTTTTAAGATAAAGACAAAAACAATAGAAAAGGACCCCTATGCACACACAGATCAAAGATCCATCTGCTACATCACAATCTCATAACTCATTACTTTTCCATCAAGCAGCAAACGTTATCCCAGGAGGCGTCAACTCGCCTGTACGAGCTTTTGGTGCTGTTGGAGGAACACCAGCATTTATCAAAAGCGGCAAAGGCGCATGGATCATCGACGAAGATAATACCCAGCGCATTGACATGGTCTGTTCATGGGGACCTCTCATCCTTGGTCATGCACACGAAGAGGTCATCAGCAAGGTTAAATATGCAGCAGATAATGGACTTTCGTGTGGAGCTCCCACGCAAACAGAAACACTCCTGGCAGAAGAGATTCGCAGGCGCGTACCTGTATGCGAAAAAGTACGATTTGTATCAACAGGAACAGAAGCAACAATGACAGCCATTCGCTTAGCGCGCGGTTACACCAAACGAAACATTCTCATTAAATTCTCTGGTTGCTACCATGGCCACTCAGATGGATTACTCGGAGAAGCAGGCAGCGGAATCGCCACAGGCGCCCTTCCCTCCTCGGCCGGCGTTCCCGAAGATATTGCCGGACAAACAATTGTTTTGCCTTACAACGACACTGAAGCTCTGACAGAATGTTTCGAAAAACGAGGCGACGATATTGCTGGCGTCATCGTTGAAGGCGCAGCTGCAAATATGGGCGTTATTGCTCCTCTTCCAGGATTTTATACATCCATTCGTCAGCTGTGCACAACTTACGGCGCTCTTATGATTATGGATGAAGTTCTGACAGGTTTTCGTGTGTCGCCTGCTGGATGGTGGGGGTTACATACACGTAGCAATGAGGCACGCGTAGCTTACGAAGAGAACATGCCAGGAATTCCTCAACAAGAAGATTACACACCTGATCTTTTCTGTTTTGGAAAAGTTGTTGGTGGCGGTATGCCGCTGGCTGCTTTAGGGGGAAGGAGTGAAATCATGGATTTTCTTGCACCTCTTGGCCCTGTATACCAAGCAGGAACTCTTTCAGGAAATCCGCTTTCTACGATTGCTGGGCTTACAACACTACGCAACGCCACAGATGACGTATATCGCCACATTGCACTCACATCCTCGCAATTATGCACGTATATCAAGGAAGAAAGTGAAAAGATTGGCCTTCCGTTACACATTGGTCAAGCCGGTTCGCTTTTCTCCCTCTTCTTCAGTGATAAGCCTGTAACAAATTACAAGGAAGCGAAAACTTGCGATACTTTCAGATACACGCCTCTATTCTGGCAGATGTTCAACTCACACGTCTATTTGCCACCATCGGTTTTCGAAGCATGGTTCTTATCATCTGCGCATAAGGAGAAAGAACTCGATATTATCTGCGACGCCATTCCCAACGCTCTACGCGCTGCAGCTGATGCACAAGCCCAGTAAACAGCATCACTATGGAAAAAAACGCGCGCGATATCAAAAAAGTTGATATTGAACTACGGCGGCTCGCATTACCCATTTTAGCAACACTCATGGCAGAGCCGCTTCTCGTAGCAACAGATACTGCACTTATCGGCAATAAAAGTACACATGAACTTGCAGCTTTATCATCTGCATCCACTATCATTACCACCTTGGTGGGAATTTTAATATTTTTGGCATATGGAACAACAGCTACAACAGGTCGCCTCTTTGGAGCAAAAAAAGATAAAGAAGCGTATTCAAAAGGCATTGATGGTATATATCTTGCTTTATTCTTAGGTACTTTTCTAGCCATTCCGCTTTACATCTACGCACCTTTCATCTTGAAAATCTTTCAAGAAGACACCATTGTAAGCTCACATGCAATTTCCTACATACATGCAAGTGCTTTTGGATTGCCTGGGATGCTTGTTGTACTAGCAGCAAC
>JAGBKC010000008.1 GCA_017934115.1 Actinomycetaceae bacterium
CGCCGCGCGACCATCTGGATGTTGCGGAGGGTATTGGTGCTCTTGATATGGCGCGTGGAACGAAAGTTTCTGGTTCGCGTTTCTATTATTTGAAAGGCATCGGCGCTCGCCTTGAATTAGCGTTATTGACGATGGCTGCTGATTTGGCAGAGTCGAACGGTTTTACTTTAATGAATACGCCCACACTTGTGAATCCAGATATTATGGCTGGTACAGGTTTTCTTGGTGCTCATTCAGATGAAATCTATTATTTACCTGCTGATGACCAATACTTGGTTGGCACATCAGAGGTTGCTCTTGCTGGATATCATAAGGACGAAATCATTGATCTTTCGGATGGACCTGTGCGCTATTGCGGTTGGTCATCTTGCTATAGGCGTGAGGCTGGTTCATATGGAAAAGATACACGCGGCATTATTCGTGTTCACCAGTTCAATAAGGTGGAAATGTTTAGTTACTGCCCACAAGAGCAAGCATATGATGAGCATCGCCGCCTTTTGGGATGGGAAGAAGAAATGCTGGCAAAGGTAGAACTTCCTTATCGCGTTATCAATACAGCGGCCGGAGATTTAGGTTCATCTGCAGCTCAAAAGTTTGATTGTGAAGCATGGCTGCCTACGCAAAATCGTTTCATGGAAGTTACCTCAACGTCTAATTGCACTACTTACCAGGCACGCCGCCTTAATATTCGTGAACGTAGTGATAATGGAACGCGTTCGGTGTCAACGTTAAACGGAACTCTGGCAACAACTCGCTGGCTTGTTGCTTTCCTTGAAAATCATCAGCAAAAAGATGGTTCTGTGTATGTTCCGAGGGCTATGCGTCCTTACCTTGGCGGACGTGAAATAATTGAGCCAGTTAAATAGGTAAGCGGTTCTTTTTAATATAAGAGGTAAAGATGTGCACTCTTTCTTTACCTCTTTTTACTTGCGCTTTGTCAATAGGTGTGACGGGTGTATGCGATAGTGTGCAGAGTTTTGTGTTGCGCGTATATTCTTTATACAATGGTGTGAGCGTAACTTAATGTAGGGGTGTGAGATGCAAAAACAATCATTTCCGTTGTGGAATGAAGCTATGGAGATGAAAAATCTTCCGCGAGCAGGAAACGATCTTTTTATCGCTCTTGATATTGACGGTACTATTTTGCGACATGACACCACTATTTCTCCAAGAGTTTTTGATGCTTTGCGGATGCATCAAGATCTTGGTTCGCGTATTGTGTTGGCTTCAGGTCGTGGTGTTTATGCTTTGCAGGTTGCTGCGCAAAAATGTGGAATCACTTCGGGTTTTGCTGTGTGTTCAAATGGTGCAATCACGGTTGCTTTGGGTGATGAGGCTACATCTGCCTCGGTAGATTCCTGGCGAATTATGGGAAGTGGAATGGCTTCGGATATGTATCTTGGCTCGACGGGAAAAATGGGAGCTATTGGTGATGAAACAGAGCGGGAGGCGCGCCAAGGTGTTCGCATGTTTGATGATGGTTTTGGGCTTCCATACCGCATTCTTTCAGTTCATACCTTCGACATTTCACGAGAATTAGCCTTATTGAACTCTGCTTTACCGGAATCGTATATTGCTGTTGAACGAATCGATGAGCCGAGATTGGTGAGTAAGTCTTTTCCATCTGGTGAATTGGCTGGTCCATATGAAGTTGTTCCTGTAGAGAAATTATTTTTGCCAGACGCAACGCGCCTGACGATTCGTCCTTTTGATATGTCGGCAGATGAATTGCAGGAAGTCGTTACATCTTTGGGGTTGCATACTGTTGAGTATGCTATTGGGTATTCTGCTTGGCTTGATATTTCGCCGCGTGGTGTTTCTAAAGGGCAAGCACTAGAAGATATTCGTCGCGGTTTAGGTATTGCCTCAGATTTTTGTTTAGCTGTTGGTGATGGTTTGAATGATATTGAGATGCTCGAATGGGCTGGCATGGGGGTTGCTATGGGGGGCGCTCGTGATGCTGTGAAAGAGAAAGCTAATGGCGTATGTGCCCGTGTTGAAGATGATGGTTTAGCTGATGTTCTTGAGTATCTTCTTTAAGTGTGTGTTGTTTTGATGGCGTGGGCTCTTGTTATTGATGTTATGTCATTTGTTGTCTACGAGTAGTAGTGTCGAAGAGATGTGCACATTGTAGTATGGTGAATATTATGCACAAGGAGGCTCATGTGAACACAACCGCTCAGCAAAAGAAACGTATTCCTACTTTTGATATTGCAAAAGGCATTGGCATACTTGCTGTCATCACTGGTCACATGTCATATTTTTCTTCTTCTCATCCGTTGCATTGGGTTATTTTTTCTTTTCACATGCCCCTGTTTTTCCTTGTAGCTGGATATTTTTTTCGCCCCACCACTGCTATGAATATGGCAAAAAAAAGGTTTCATCAGCTTATCGTTCCTTATATTGTCACAGGCATTATCATTGCTGTTTTAGCGTCGGTAAAAGAAGCCGCATTAGGTGATTTATCGAAAACACCTCATGTATTTATTGATTGGATATTAAAAGTAGCATTTGGATCAGGTACGCATTCAAGTTATTTTTTCGGCATTACCTATATAGGCCCCATATGGTTTTTGTTGGCATTATTTTTTGCTCAAGTTTTTTATACATTTATTGCCGATAAAAAATATGCATGGATAGTTTCTCTTCTGCTTTTTGTTGCAGGTGTTGTAACAGCTCCACTTTTATGGTTGCCTTGGTCGATACAGTCAGCAATGACGTCTTTGCTCTTTATTCATGTGGGATACGTGATACGAAAGCATAACTGGTTTGATCCTCATAAAGTACAGCTCATTCCTTTTGCTCTATCTTTTATTGTGTGGGTGGTTGTTGTTTATGTTGACCACGGAAAAAATTATTTTGCCTCGAATTATTTTGTGTGCGAACCTGCGGACGTTCTTGGGGGCATTACAGGAACTCTTGTTGTTTTGTGGATATCTATATGGATAGCGCGTATTCCTGTCGTTTCTTCGCTGCTTGAAAAAGCTGGAACCTATTCGCTTGTGATTTTATGTGCTCATGCCATAGAAGTAAGTGTATTTCCATGGAGCAAGGTTATCTCGAAACTTTCGTACATGGATCTGTATCCATCGCTAATAGGTGCTTGTGTCATAATAATGATGAAACTTTTGATTGTGACGATTGCTGTTCTGATTGTGCAGCGTGTTCCTTTGCTGGCTAAAATATATGGTCTGAAAAAGTAGATCACATAATACGGAGGAATGTCACGTCTCGATGAGAAGGGTGAAGGGGCCATCATTGGTGATGTGTACGTCCATCATTGCACCGAAAACCCCCGTGTGTACCTCGAGCTCATATTTTTCATGCAAACATGCAACAAGTTCATTGAAAAGAGGTTCTGCTATCTTTCCTGGTGCTGCTAGATTCCAAGAGGGGCGTGTTCCTTTTTTAGTGCTGCCATAGAGGGTGAACTGTGAAACAAGAAGAAGTGGCGTTTTCTTGGCGATACTGCTCATGCGTTTCTCATCATTTCCATCGAGGCTGCGTAAAACGCGCATAGTTGCGATTTTTTTTGCCATTTTTTCTACGTTCTCACGCGTGTCATCATGTGTGATTCCAATAAACGCACATAGACCTTCATTGATATGTGCAACACGTGCGTTTTCAACATCTACAGATGCTTCACGTACTCTTTGCAGTAGTGCTCTCATGGTTCGTTTCCTTTGATGAGGGGACGTAACGCTTTTTCAATGCGCTTCAGACTTACCTTTGTTGTTGTTTTAAGTATTTGTGCATACTGGGAAATATAGAATTCTTCGATCATCCAGCGTATATCCTCGTATGTCCGCATGTGCGTGGACGTAAGAGTTTCGCGTGAAACACAATCATATAATGCACGTGCTTGATGGACATTCCATGTTGGTGCTTCATCTGCATGTGGATTATGAGCAGCCTTTTCGATGCGGTGAATATCTGCTTGAAGATACACTTTTATGCGTTCGAGGTGCTGAGGTGTAATATCTGTTAAGAAGGTGTCGTTAACAAGTGACGCGATATGAGTTTTGATGTCGGCAGTAACAGCCAAAAGACTCAATGAGCTATTCTGGTTGAGTTTCTTTTCCACTTCAGTATACGTGCGTAAGATATCAGCGCACATATCGCTTACTTTTTTGACTTCATCTTCAAAAGAATCTCGCCCCCATTGTGCCACTTCAATTATTTCCGGTAGTGAAGAGTGGAGATCGTTTTCTTGCAGATGTTTCTGAAGGATACGCCATGCTGCATGGTGTTGAATGTGACTGACGAGCTTTTCTGTTGACGTATAAGGGCTTGCGCTCAAATACATGGATGTCTGTGCATCCCACCGTGTTGTAATGCGTTGAGTCGAAAGGCGTAATTTTTCTGCAACCTTAGCTGCACACAAACGTTCTTGTTGATATGTGATGATGGGAGGTGTGGATTGAGGAGTGCCAGTATTTTCTGTAGGTGTTTCTTTTTTTACAAAAGCTTGTTGAACAGCTTTCTTAGCTAATGTATGTGATTTTTTTTCTTCCTTTGTGACGTAGGAGTGCAGTTCCTCTAAGGTGTGTGCAACATGGAGAGGTGTGCCTTGTTGATTTTCCAAGCTCAGATGCATCGATGCGTGCGATGGGAGATGGGTATCTTTCCAATCTTGATCGGTCAAGATGATGCCGGCAACATCAGCTACGGCACGTTCGAATACCTCTTTTAATGGTGGTCGATGACCGCCGTAGCATGGTTCTGTGCTGGTAAAACTTTCGCTTTTTTCTTCGTTTTTCTTATTGGTGTCTATAGGAGAAAGTGGTGAATCTGTGGCTGTTTTTTTCTTATATTTCTTTTGTTGTGCAGGCGAAGAACTTTCTGTATATGTGGAAGAGGTTTCTTGGCGCATCAGCATCGCCAAATCTTCTAAAGATGTTGCTTTTTCTAAGGCTTCTTGAGGTACGCGCGCATCATCGGTAATGGCACGCGCTTTTACTGCGTTGTGTTCGCGTTCTTGTGTGTTGTAAAACGATGGATAATCGTAGCTTTCAAGAACCTTGCAGATCTGCCGAGCAACATCTGGAGCAGGAACTAAATGTTTACGTATCCGCTTGGGAAGTGCGCGAATGTAACTGTAGATGAGTTCATAGCGCATTCCAGGAACAAGCCAATCAAATGAGCACGCTGAAGGAATGTCTTTGAGTGTTGCAGATGGAATATGGGCGGTAATGCCGTCATGCATGCTGTCGGTGTCGTAAGAGTATGTTAAAGGGATGCTTATATTGTTGCTGGTAATCCATATGTTTGGAAAATCATTAGGTAGTGGCGAATAATTGTCAAATAAAAATTCGTCGGTAAAATCAAGTAGGTGAGGGTGGATATGTTGTTCATTTTTCCACCACGAATGAAAGTGTGCCTCGCTGGTGATGTTTGCAGGAATTCGCGTAGCGAAGAATGCTTCTATGCGAGCGTTATCGGGAACAATGCCATAACGCCGCTGTTTTTGTTCTTCTGCATGTGCTCGCGTGAGGCCTTCGGCATTAACCTCCATAAAAGAGTAGTGTGCTTTCCATTGATTTTCAACGAGGGCATGGCGGATGAATAATTCTCGAGCAAGTTCGCGCGCTTGTGGTGTATTTACTCGAGTAAGCAAAACAGGGCGATCGTGGACAAGCGGAAGCCCGTAGAGAGTCACTCGCTCTTTGCACAATGCAGATCCCATGCGGCTCGACCAGTAGGGCTCGCTATATGATTTTTTTGTCAGATGAGTGCCCAATTCTTCTGCCCATTCAGGTTCAATGGGGCAGACAGTTCGCCCGTAGGATGCTGATGTCTCCACAAGTTCTGCGCACATGATCCATGAAGGTGTGCGATTTTTCAGTGTAGAGCCTGGCCAAATGCGGAAATGTGAATTGCGTGCACCTACATAGTCATGTGTTTTTTCGTTGAAGTGCCCCAGTTGCGAAAGGAGGCCTGCCAAAAGACTGCGGTGAATATCATCTGCTTTTTTCGTATGTGTGTCATCTGTGTGAAGAGCATCGATAATGTAACTGGATGTATCAGTATTATTCTTTGGCGTTTCACTGATGTCATTGAGTTGTGGATGTGGAAGTGGGCGAACATGGATGTTCAGATCGCGCAGAAGCGAGCGAAGTTGCCCAACGATATCACGCCATTCATGCCAGCGATTGTAGTTGAGAAATTCTCGTTTGCACATACGGCGAAAAGCAGAATTCGAAAGATTGCTTTGCTGCGTGCGCATATATGTCCACAACATTAAAAGAGAAAGAAAATCTGAACTGTTGTTTGACGTGAAGCGTGCATGCATGACGTCTGCTTCGTCTTTGCTTTCAAGGGGGCGCTCGCGGATGTCTTGAATGGAGAGTGCGCCAACGAGTACAACGATTTCTCCGGTGCAGTTATGTTTTTGTGCTTCTATCATCATGCGGCCAAAACGCGGGTCGATAGGCAGGCGGGCAAGTGTCCGGCCAATGTGCGTGAGTTTAAGGTGAGAACCGCGTTTTTTCAGGGCGCCAATTTCTGTTAGTAGCTGTATTCCTGCAGATATTGCTTTATGTTCTGGTCTTTCTAAAAAAGGGAATGTATCGATATTGCCCAAACCTAAAAAGAGCATATTCAAAATGACAGATGCCAAAGATGTGCGCTTGATTTCAGGTGTTGTAAATTCCTCACGCGTCAAAAAATCTTCTTCAGAATACAGGCGAATGGCAATTCCTTCACTGATACGTCCGCAGCGCCCACTTCGTTGCATGGCACTTGCTTGGCTAATTTTTTCAATGGGAAGACGTTGCACTTTTGTGCGTTGTGAATACCGAGAAATACGTGCTGTTCCTGCGTCAATAACGTAATGGATTCCTGGCACTGTAAGAGATGTTTCGGCAATATTGGTCGAGAGAATAATCCTGCGTGTTGTGTGGTGGGCGAAAATACGATGTTGTTCGTTCGCGCTTAGGCGTGCGTATAGAGGAATAATCTCAATAGGTGCGTGCGAAGCTGTATAGATGCCTTCAAGCACATGTCGCGTTTCGTGAATTTCTGCCTCACTTGCCAGAAAAACAAGAATGTCGCCAGTGCCTTCATGTATAAGTTCTTCTACAGCGTCACTGATGCCTGTAATGTAATCGATGTTGGTTGTTTTTGTGTGTTCTCCTTCTTCTATGTATCTTTCAAGTGGTCGATATCGTATTTCAACAGGGTAGGTGCGCCCCGATACTTCGATAATGGGCACTTCTGTGTTAAGAAGCCTAGAAAAATGTTTCGCAAAACGTTCAGTATCGATAGTGGCCGATGTGATGATGAGTTTCAAATCGGGGCGTTTGGGAAGTAGCGTTCCGAGATATCCTAAGAGAAAATCAATATTGAGGCTGCGTTCGTGTGCTTCGTCGATAATGAGCGTGTCGTAGTGGCTTAAGAGAGGGTCGCTGCGAATTTCTGCTAAAAGAATGCCGTCTGTCATGAGCTTAATAAGGCTTTTTTCGCTGGTTGTATCAGTAAAACGTACTTGGTAGCCAACGGTTTCACCAAGAGGTGTGCCTAATTCGTTGCTGATGCGCTCGGCAACAGAGCGTGCAGCGATGCGCCTAGGTTGAGTGTGGCCAATCAATCCGTTTATACCGCGCCCGATTTCAAGGCAGATTTTCGGTAATTGAGTTGTTTTTCCACTGCCTGTTTCGCCGGCAATAATCACTACTTGATGTTTGTGTATTGCTTGTGCGATGTCGTTTACGCGTTCGCTTACGGGAAGATGTTGAGGGTAGAGAATTTTTGGTACAAGATTTTCGCGCTTCTTTTTTTCTTCTTCACTAAAAGGGCGATGAGCGCGGGAACTGCTTGTGCGTTGCTGTGAAGTGCGCTCGCGTTGTGTATGTGAAGAAGGCATAGTGTTATCGTATCGCTTTTCATGATAACGAGATTGCTTTGTTGTTTGTTTTACTTAGTTTTTTAGCGTGGAGCGCAGTTCTTTTGCGTCGAATGATCCAGTATATTGTCAATCCTAAAGCTGTAGTGCCTGATATGGCTGCGCCAAGTTGAAGGCCTGGTGTGTGGTACACAAGTCGAATATCGTGGTGGCCTGGTGCAAGTTCGAGCCCCATCCACATGAGGTTAGCGTCGAGGATCTCTTGCTCTTTTCCATCGATATATGCTGTCCATCCGTTTGTTTTTGGAATCGTGAGCGCTAGTATTTTGCGTTCTGATACTGTGATATCGCCAGTGATTTCATTTGTTGTGCGTGATAAGCCAAGATCATGAAAATCTATATTTTCCAGTGATTCTGAAGATAAATGTGTGACAGCTTCTTCAAACCCTTCTAATGGTTGATTCCATACTTCTAAACTATCAAAGTTCATTTTGCCAGCATTTTCGATTGATATTCGAATTGAATCGATCCCCTTTTCGCATACGCCAGAGTTAAGGAGATAGTTTTTACGATTTTCAAACCAATGGGCATGTCGAGTAAGATACGTTAATGTAACTGGATCAAGATCTTTTTCTTTGCAGTTAAAAGATGCCTTAAAGTTTTGATGTCCTTTTTTGTTGGCTATGTGTGTAACGTCCATACCTTTGAATTCAACATGAGTTTCTCCCACGCTAGGAGAATTAAGGTGAAGTATGAATTCTTGGTTCTTTTTTTTTGTTTCGATTGAGGAATCGGAAATGTGTATTGAATCGGTTGTTGGTTCAAGTGAATAAGGAATTTTGTGTGCGCCAAAATGCGGCTTATGATAGGTAAGTTTTGTGTTGTTATTATTCATGACTGCTGAGTGGAGAAGTAACTCTTCTCGTTCGGTTAATGAAAGTTTTTCAAAGTCTTCATGTGATGTGATGGAAGAATATGTAAAACCTAGTGGTAATTTTGTTGCGTTTTCAAAAACGCCAAGATCGCGTTTAAGATATGGGTCTGTGTAGGTGTCGATTAATTTATCTCCACTTAACCGGACCTTTTCAATGTCATCAATGCGGTAGTGAATGCCGAGGAATGCATTGAGGTAACTGCGAGCGTCTACGCCGTCGCGCATATATGTTAGCCTTGAGTTTATTCCTAGGGAGTCATAAAATTCACGCGCGTTTGTTGAGTCGATACTCCAGTAAAATCCCGAAGAGCTGACTCCATGTAATATCGATGTGTTGCTTTGTGCATATTCTATAGGGTAAGTTTCAAATCGAGCGAGCTTGTTATTGTGGATGTTGGCGTGGCGAGAAACAACAGAGGCATCGCTTGAAGTCAGGTTTTCTTTCCATAAACCGTGTTGAATGAATGTTTTATCGGCCTGTTCGTATCTCCAGTAACTTGTAAGCACAACAGCACTAATGGTTGTGAGTGTTAATAATGTTTTTGCTGCTAATTGCGATCCGCCACTTTTGTAGTAGAAAAGAAGCGCTATACATGCAATCAAAAAGGAAAAACCTGTTGACACATCGAATGTTTTAAGCCAATGGTTTTGGTGAAGTATAACAGAGGCGATGAGTATATATCCGCCGCTCAGAATTGCTAGATTTCTGATTTCAGTGCGTGGGGCAGTCCAGACTTCGTCCCAGAATACACAGATAAGATAAGCGGCAAGAAAAGCCCATACCCATGACCACCGATTAGTTGGATAGCTCATTCCGTTAAAGAGGCTTCCGAAGAAAGGAAAAGTAAAAAATATTCCTGCTATAAAAAGTAATACTCGTTCGATCCAGTGTGCACGACGGCGCACAAAAAGCCATAAAGTTGCTAATAAAGCAAGGGGCGAAACGTATACATAGGCATATTTTCCGGCCGGTGATGTCGAAAGGCTAACAAACTCAAGATAGACTTTCTTGTAGTAGCCATTGTGGTACAAAAATGACATATCGACTGGCATTTGTGTTCGGGAAGAGCTAAGAAAACTAATGACAATAGGTAGAAGGAAAACAGCTGCAAGTAGTAGACTGAGAATGGATGTTGCGGTGATTCTAAGAAGATAGTGTCCACTTTCTTTCCATGAATGTTGTATTCCCAAAGCTGTAAGCCGTACGATGACATATGTGACTGTTAAGAGTGCGATCATGAAAAAGAAATAAAAGTTTACAATAGCGCTCATGGTAATTGCGCCTAGTAAAAGAACATATTTTTTCTCACGTATTGCCTTTTCTATTCCTAAAATAACGAGTGGAAAATAAATAAGGGGGTTGGCAAAATAGGGATGCATCAAAGGGGCTGCAAGCATCCATCCGGAAAATGCATAGGCGAGTGAACCAAGAATGATGCCGGTAAGGTTTGTGTTTCTGAGATAACGTATTGTGAGTGCGAAGGATAATCCGGCTAAATAAAAACGGAGAATAAGTAAAAAAGCGTACAGACCTTCGGTGTGTTCTGGTGAGACAAAAATTGACAACAGTGTGAGAGGGTCACCAATCGTGTAGTACTGCAGTGTTGTAAATACATCAGAGCCATAACCGAAGCTGGTGGAAAAAGTTGGAAGCGAAAAATTTCCATGCAGCCATGAATGAGCTAGATCTCGAAGATAAATACCAGTATATGCAAGAGCTTGTGTGTGCTGCCTCCAAGCGTCGCCATGTTCAATCAATGAAATGCTACGTTTCCAAAATGTCAAGAATATCAATGGTGCTATTGCTGCGAAGGAAACTGTGTATGCAAGTAAAAGTCGACGCAGTGGTGTTTTGCTCTTTAGAGTGGGAGAGATAGAGAAACGTGAAAGGTGCGCTTCATTATTTTGAGTGCTGATATTGTTTGATTCGGTATTCGATATGCGTGTAAAAAAATCATGAATAGAGCTTATTATTTTCATGTATATTTCCTTCACGTGAAAATTATATAAAACACGTATCGTTTTTTTTTTTTTTGTGGTTTTTGTGTGAGAAATACGTCCTTAAGTCTTTATTATCTGGTGGGGTAGGTAGCGGTTTATGGGAGTGATGTTCTGACTTTCGGTATTTCTTTTGGTGTTATGCGTCAGTTGCGTTGAAGGACGTAATTATGTTGGCGTTACATCTTCAAACATCTCTCCACTTTCAATGTATGATAGAAAAATAATGTATATGTGCTCATGAAAGGGGTCCATGTGGAAAAACATGAAGATTCAAGATCTCCGATGTTGAGCGTTATTACCCCTTTTTATAATACAGACCTGCGGTTTTTTACTGCATGTGTCTCATCTGTGCTCAATCAAGAGTACAAAGACTTCGAGTGGATCATTGTCGATGATGGTTCTGAGAAAAAATACGCCGATTATTTAGATGATCTTGGTATGCGTGATGGGCGTATCCGTATTATTCATCAAGACAATGGTGGATGTTCAGCAGCACGAAATACTGCCTTAGATGAAGCGCGCGGCAGATACTATACGTTTGTTGATTCAGATGATACGGTCGAACCTATCTTTTTTTCGCACGCTATTGATGAATTAGAAAACACTGGTGTGGATATCGTGTATGGGTATCTTGTTCGAGAGCAGCTTGATGGAACGATAGATCGATCGAAAATAGATAAAATTCCGTGGAAAAAACGTCATTTTGCAGGTGATGATTTTAAGATGGCTGTCCGCAGTGCGATTGCTGGCGAAATCATTAAAGGTAGCGGTATTGAAAAACTCGATGCATATACTGTTGCTCCTCGTGTGTATCGGCGTTCTGTTCTTGGTGATGTTCGTTTTGCGCATGAGTGTAAGTATTCAGAAGATTCTCTTTATAATTTTATGACCTTGCAAAAAGTTTCTTCACTGACTGTTGTGAATGAATGCTGGTATATCTATATGAATAATTCTTCGTCGATAGTTAAAGACGTGGATGAGCAAAAGCAAAGGCAAAATCTTGTTGATATGTCTTATTACTATAATTACCTTATTGAGCATGGGGCATATAAGAGCGATGTTGCTTTGAAGGTTTTTCATATGTTTGTGACGATTATACGTGTTTTATCGAGGCAGATGAGTGTTATGCGTTTGCGTGATTTTTTGCTTGATATTTCTAAGGAAGATTTTTATTTTTGGTTTTCACATATCGATGCCAAGCAGTATGAAGTTTCGAGTCAATTTTCGTATCTTTTGAGATCTTGCCAATCCGGGCAGTTTTGGTGTGTAGCAATTTTGTTGAAAGTGCATCCATACATAAAACGAGCCAAGAATATCGTGAAGGCTCTTAAACAAAAGTGATCTTCTATAGCATGGGCTATGCGTACTGTGTGTGTTAGACTTAAGAAAAATATATACAAGCATGTAAGAACAGGTAAGGCTCATGTCAGAAAAACTTTTAACGATTTCTATCGCTGCATATAATGTTGCTCAATATATTGAACAAGCTCTTGATTCGTGCCTTATTGAAAAACGCGACCTTTTGGATGTAATCGTTGTTGACGATGGTGCCACCGATTCTACTGTTTCTCTCGTTGAACCATATGTAGAAAAATATCCAGAAACATTCCGCTTGATTCGTAAAGAAAATGGTGGTTATGGCTCTACGGTCAATGCGTCATTACGTGAAGCGCAGGGTAAGTATTTTAAGTTGCTTGATGGTGACGACTGGTTTGATTTTGATGGGCTTACACAATTGGTTGATGTGCTTGAAACTTCTGATGTGGATTTATGTGTGACGCCTTATCTGAATTGTTATGCTGATGGACAAACGAAGAAAAACGATCAAGCTGAGCCGGTTGCTGAAGGTGTTCATAAATTCAATGAAGCGCGCATTCCGTGGCGTATTTCCATGCACTCAATGACATATGCTACTCGTATTTTGTGTGAGAGTGGCCTGCAGTTGACACATCATCGCTTGTATACTGATACCGAGTTTATTAATATGCCTCTTCATTTGGTGCAAACAGTGCATATTATGCATACTCCTGTGTACTGCTATCGCTTGGGGCGCGATGGTCAATCAATGAGTGTGGAAAGTTTGATCAAAAACCGCGGTGACTGGCTTGCTGTAACCCAAAAAATGATAGAACATTTTGCAGAGCGTGATGTTCGATGGGGAACTGCTGCACATGTGAATCTTGCATGGATCATTGATGACAGTATTGGCTATATGAAAACCCTCTTCTCGATGCCTACATCGGCTGATGTGTGGGAAGAAATCGAGAGTTTTCTCAATTATTTACGTTCCTATGAGGACATTTATCGATTGGCGGTGGCGCGTAGTAAGTGGATGCAGCTTTTTGCTACGACAAATCAATATACGTATCCCGTTATTGCACGTATCTTTGTTTCTGGGCGCAAACTTTTGAAAAAGCTTCGTTAATTCAAGCTAACCGCAATAAAGCTGCTAATCGTGCAAAAACTTATGTAGGGCGTGCATATAATTTGAAAGGCTTTGCATTCAATAAAACGGCTAATGGTAAGATGAACTGCTCTCAGCTTGTGTGGGCGGCGTATAAGACTGCAACAGGTATTGATCTTGATGGTGATGGTGGTCATGGAGTATATCCTCGTGATATTAAAAAATCTAAATAGACATACACATATAAAACAGTGAGGTAAAGATATATGAAACGCTTGCAGTTGCTTTAATTGCCTTACTAGTTTCTTTGGTTTTAGCTCTTTCGGGATGCTCCAATATAAGTAAAGATGTAAAAGAACATATGCTTTCTGCAGAAGAAGTGAAGGTAGAGAACTATGTGGGTGCCCTGCCAATATGTATGAAATACAAGGACTCCTTTATGGGGACGAAAAGTTGTTATACAGTTCTTCTTGCGTCTAATGGAACGTGGAATCTTTTTAAGCATGATTTTATTGAGTATTCAACACCTTTTTGGAGTGACGATACTTTGTATCTTTCGGATCTTAAGCATGAATATATTTTTGAATATGGGAAAACTCCTGTTGTGCATGATATGAAAAAAGAAGGTCTTCTTCTAGAAAGCAGAGTTTTGTATGAAAATAAACTTTTTTCTTTCTATAATTGGGGTTTTGATGATGGTGATATGAATGAAGATACAGGATATAGCTATGAAATGATTGTGCAGAATGTGCATAAGGCAACTCGCAGTGTTCTCCCTTTGATGATGGATAGTGAAGCGTCTGTATGTGGTAATCAAATACTGGCAGTAGGACGAAAAAAATCTCTTGGTGATGAAGCGCGTGCTTTGTATAGTTTTTCTGAAAATGGTAGTTATGTAAAACTCTTTGATGCAGACTATGTGATTGATAATGAAAAGTCAAAAATATTAGGAATTAATCAGGAAATTGTATGTTGGAACGATACTCATTTATTGGAAATTGCTTACGATGCAAATAAGTCTGAAGATCAATATAATGGCGAAAATGAGCTTGCTCCAACGAAATTATTTCTTGGAATATGGGATATTCACAACAAAGAATACACTGTTCTTCCACTTATGGATGAAAATGAAAAACAATTTGCTTTTACCGAAAATCTTGGAAGTGATGATCTAGAAGTTATTTTCGCTGATGGAAATACGCTTTATGCACAGCTAGTTCAACAAGGGCGCATAGCAAAAATTGATATATCAACAGGAACAATAACGTTTATAAATGAACCACTGCAAAAAAGCGATAACGAAGGTAATTATCGTTATCAGGTTCGTTCAGATTATTTGCATGGAAAGGTGTACCAATTTGTTGATGATTTGCAAAGTGAAGAAGATACGTATATGCGTGTAGTAGATGTTTATACAGGTAAAGAGCTGCAAAGAATTGAATATCCGGGATTAACAGAGGGAATGATGGGGCTTTCTCCGTCTTCTTTGGCGGTTAATCCTCGGTTTTAAACCAGACTATGTCTTACTTGAAGTGAGGGTTTTGCATTACCTGCGAACCCCAGTAGACTATATGTTCGCATAGTAAATATTGATGCTGAAAATGTTCACGGGCACTAAAGGTATGTTATGACGTAAAACTTCTTGAGTGCTAGTATTGATGAAATGGCAGAAGGTGAGCACGTTTATAATATTTTATCTCAGGCGGCCATTGCGGCAAACAGGCCGATTGATCATATGAGACGCATAGGAACGTCAATTTTTATTGGCAGTATTGGTGGAGTTATTCTTGGTTTAATGGTGATGAATTCGCCTCTTACTCTCCGTACTCCTATATATATGGTTCTTTTACTTGTTGTGTATGGGGGTGTTTTTTTACTGCCATGGATAAAAAAAGATGCACATGAAAAGACTATTCCTGTCGTTGCTAAAGTGATTGGTACACGTGAAACTGAGGAAAGCAGATTAGTAAAACGAGGTAAAAAAATCACGGGAATTCTTGTTCCTGTTGTGTGCCGACCTGCAGAAGATAATGTTTATAGCGATGTTGATTTTTTTGAGAATGACGAATCTTTTTTTTCACGTGTTTCCATTCAAAAATGCGCAAAAAAAGAAAAAAAAGATTTCTCGGCGGTCATTGCTATTGAAAGTGATGATGGCGGTATTCCTCTTGTTCCTGAGCCAGATACTTTGTTGTACCTTGAACAGCGAGAATGTGGAATGGGAGACGTGCAAAACCTATCTGGTAATCCAACAGGTGCACAGGTCGAATTGATGAAAAACTTAGAAAAAAATCCAAAATTATTGAAGAAAAAACTTCGCCCTCTGCCTGTGAGACGTGGCGTTATGGAGAGAGCGCCGTGGTGGGCTGCTCTTGAATTTTGGGGTTGTGCCTTAGTGGGTGCTTTTACGTCTGCAATTGCATTATCTCTTATGAATGCGTGAGACATGTCAAATAGCAAAAATGATAATACGAAGATAAAAAACCGGAAAAGCATTTTTCTGAATATTATTATTACTACTTTTGCTACATCTGCACTCGCAACTTCCTTAGCTACAGCTTTGCCTGCCATCATGGATGACATGCATATCCACGTCACTACTGCGCGCTGGCTTACGAGTGGATACATTTTGACGATGGCTATTATGATGCCGTTAACTGCGTTTTTTGCAAAGAGAGTGCCAACGAAACGCTTGTATATCGCTGCGCTTGTTCTATTTACTTTAGGGCTTGGAGGTAATGTTTTTGCACCTACATTTGCGATCATGATGACATCACGTATTTTACAGGCTATCGGTGGTGGAATCTTGAAATCTTTGGGACAAATGCTTATTTTGTATCTATATCCTGAGGGTAAACGTGGCACTGCCATGGGGTGGTATGCCTTTGCGATGGGAGCAGCTCCTATTATTGCGCCAACTGTGACGGGAGTTCTTATTGATATAAGCAGCTGGCGAGTGTTTTTCTATATCACCATTGGAGCTATGCTTTTTTCGCTTGTCATGGCCATATATGTATTTACTGATATTTTGGATGTACATTATTATCATTTTGATGTTTTGTCGTTTGTATTGAGTGTTTTTGCCTTTGGTGGAATTGTTTTAGGGTTTGGAAATGGCGGTAAATGGGATATTGTTAGCTGGCAGGTAGGTGGCGTATTTCTTATTGGATTTATTTCTGGTGTCTTTTTTGTTCATCGTCAAGTAACTATTGAATCTCCTTTACTTAACATGAAACTTTTTCACAAGAATGTCATGTTTGTTTTAGCTGCCTTTACAGTGGTGATGTACCACATCGTGATGTATGGATCTTCTTTGATGCTTCCGCTGTATGTGCAAAATATTCGTCATGAAAGTGCAACGATATCTGCTTTTGTTTTAATGCCTGGTGCCATTATGATGACGATTTTGTCGCCGTTATTAGGTAGGCTGTATGATCGTGTAGGAGTGCATATTCTTTTGATAAGTGGCGGATTCTTTTTGGCTATCAGTACGGGATTGATGTATTTTTCGGATCTATCGACATCATTGTGGTTAGTGGCAGTTGTGAATATGGTGCGAGGCGCTGCTCAAGCATCTCTCATGAGTACGCTCGTCACGTGGGCAATTTCTGCAGTGCAGAAGAGTCAAACACCAGATGCAACTGCTATTGTTGCTTCGTTACGAAGTCTTTCAACGGCAACTGGTTCTGCTGTATTTATTGGCATTATGGATCTTGTTGCTAGGGAAAGTGATTTAACGGGAGACATGGCAAGTATGCATGGTTTTAATGTGAGTTTCGGATTGATGGCTCTTCCCGGTTTTATCATCATGGGGGTGGGAATTATTGTTTTTGTGTGTGATAGAAAGAAAAGAGCTAGTTCGTCGCAGAATTTTATTGAAACAAACGTAGGCCAGTAGCTGCTATGACGGGAATGACGCCTAAAATAATGAAGGCAGGAAGAAAGCAAAAACCTAGTGGGAGCACAAGTTTTGCTCCTAATTTACTGGCTGCTTCGCGTGATTGACGTGCGCGTTGAGATCGAAGAGATTGAGCGGCCCGCTTGAGAAGAGGGAGTGGGGCTGATCCATCGTTCCATGCGGGTTCTAAAGCGTCGCGTAGAGGAATGAAACGGCGTGGAGCAACTGCCCATGCTTCTTTCCACGAAGCTCCAAAAATGAGCATTTTTCCAACAATATCTAAGTGCGATGGTGTTTTTTCTTCTGCTAAAGCATTGTCAACGGCGTGCAGTGCTTTTGGGAGTGACGCACCTGTGGAAATGGATGCCCGCATAAGATCCATAATAAAAGCAGAATCGGTATGGTGGAGTGCTTGAATTTTTTCCTTAAGAGCGCGCTGAAAACGTGGCACCGGGACATGTATAAAAGCAATGAGAAGAAGTGTGAAAGCGAACAGCAGAAAAAACATGAAAGGCTCCTTAGTAAGAAAATTCAGCGTGTTTTTTGAGGCGATATACCCATATAATCCCTGTGATTTCAAAGGCAAAGCTGAGAAAAAGACAAATGTTTCCAAAAAGCGTGCCAAAGAGAAAATCAATAGGATGTGCACCAAGAAGTGATCCTAAAAATAATCCAATAAGTGGTAAAAGAGCTATGGTTCGAGCGCTTGCCACAGGGCCGGCAAGTGCTGCTCTTCGCGCCCCATGAGCATCTGCGCTCTCGCTGATTCCTTGAGCGCATGCATCAAGAACATTGGCGAGTGGAGCTCCAGATGAACTGCCCAATCGGCATACAGCAATAGCTGCTGGTATGGCGGCATGCATTTCTTTGTCTCCCAAAACTTTTTTATGTGCCCATGCGTATCGAAGGGCAGGAGGTACGCCATCGTTATCTGTGTTTTCATTGCTCAAAGGCAGTTGAGTACGTTCAAGAGTGCGTTTCCATGCATTTTCGGTAGATGCTCCTGATTGTAAACGCGTTGATACTTCAGAAACAATAAGGCCTAAATCAACTTTACTTTCTTTGTTTTTCTTTCGAATTTTTTTCTTCTTTTTTTTCTGTGTGTGCGTTGTTGAAGAAAACAGAGATGGTCTTTCAAAGGGTTTTTTGTGTGGAAAAAAGAGAAAACCAAGAAGGAAGGTGGAAAAAATGGAGATGAAAATTAGCATTGCTCCTCCTTGGGAAATTTCTTCTGTGAGGTTTGTTCCTCTAATTCATCTTCTGAAAAACCTAAGCGTTGGGCCAATATAGGCCACGCTGGTCCATAATGAAATGTGCCATTCTCGTTGCATTCTATTGCTGCAGTTGCGGTGAGTTCTGAATTCTTTCTTTCAAGAATTGCGATTTGACGAATGAAACGCTTTTCATGAGAGCGTTCTACATGAATAACGGCATCTAAAGCTGACGTAGCTTGTGCTGCCACAACGTGTTCAGCCATATCCGCTAATGCTCCCAAGGCTACAAGGCGCGCAGGAACATCAAGGGCAGAATTTGCATGAATAGTTGCCCACCCACCTTCGTGTCCTGTATTAAGTGCTGATAGAACATCACGTACTTCAGCTCCGCGGCATTCTCCTAAAACAATACGGTCTGGTCGCATGCGCATTGCAGCTCTGACCAATTCACTCATGGATATTTCTCCTACGCCTTGCACATTTGCATGACGTACTTGTAAATGAACTATGTGTTCATGGCGTGGGCGAAGCTCGGCTGATTCTTCAATCACTAAAATGCGCTCATTTTCTGGTACAAGCGCTAAAAGCGCAGCTAAAAGTGTTGTTTTTCCACTACCTGTAGCTCCTGAAATAATGACATTTGCTTTTTTATGAATGAGAGCTTCTAAAAGCGGACGAAGTGCAGGAGAAAAAAGATGATGTTTTTCTAAATCTTCTATGTTCATAACGATACTTCGCTGTGTTCGAAGTGAGATGAGAGCACCTTCGCTGCATAAAGGGGGTAATACGGCATGAAGGCGAAGTCCTCCTGGAAAAGTTCCATCGACAATAGGGCTAGAATCGTCAAGGCGTTGGCCACATGCGGCTGCAAGGCGAACAGCAAGGGCACGCACATCGTCTTTGCTGGTAAAATGCTGCGAACTTTCTTTATCTCGTTCAAGTCCTTTGCCGCGATCGATCCATACTCCTTTATTTCCATTGATGAGGATATCAGTAATGGATGAATCGTTGATGAGTGTATGTAGGGTTGGTCCTAAACCATTGAGCATTGATTGTAATTGGCCGCCTGTGCTAAGCACATCGTGTACTCCTATGGCATAAGGGTTGAGTGTGGTAAGGGCATCATGAAAATCGTTTCCTTGAGCAAGACTGTGTCTCGCTTGTTGAATATGTGAAGAATAATTTTTTTGTTTGACCGTATGTGATGTGTTGGTGTTGCCTGATTGACATGTTCTGCTGTTTTTCGTACGCCCAGCGCTTATTAATGGTTTGTGTTGAATGTTCATGATAGAAGTTCTTTACATTGAGAAAAAAGGGCATTGATGTCTTTGTTCATTCCTGAACGCTTGTATGTGTTTGGCGGCATTCCCTGCTGGATGTCTTTGTTGAACATCTTTGATGAACGAACGGGTAAAACATCGATTGTTGTGAGGGTATTGTCATTGATGTCTTGTGTAAATGCTGCTACTTGTGTTCCGCTTTTTGCCTTGTTGGCAACAGCAACAAGACGACATTCTCCAAGATCGTCACTGATGATGGCGGCTAATTGTCGTGCACCTTTCTTGTTGCTCTCGGTAACAATAAGAAGGATGTCGCACCATTGAAGAATGTCATCATGTTCTTTGATGCTGTGGCGTGGAATGTCGAGAATTGTTATTTCATTATTTTGAGAAAGAGCAGAAATGGCTCGATATGCTTGTGAACTGGTTAAATCGACACTTCCACGTTGATCGGCGCTTAGTAACCGTAAATTGCTTTTCTGTGGAAGTGCTTGTGTGAGGCGTCCTGGTACAAGAGTTCCTGATTCTTCGTGAATATCAGGCCAGCGTAAACCTGTAATGCCCTGGAATTCGTTCCATGCATCAATGCCTGATGATGTGGGATCTAAATCTATAAGAGCAGTTGTGTGTTCTTGTGCGTATCGCTGTGCAAGGCAAAAAGCGATAGTTGAGGCACCGACACCGCCATGTGTATTGATGACTCCAATGATGGAACCGCGGTTGATACTGCCAACGGAAATCATCATGTCAAGAAGTGTGTGAGCATCGTCTTCAATATGAAAGGTGTCTTTTTCCGTCTCGAAATATGGGGCATATGCTGGATGAAAAGTAATGCGTACAACAGGTTCGCTTGTGTGTGTATCGTCAATACGCATGATGGAGCTAGCATGCACGGCTTGCGATTGTGCACTATGGACGTGAACTCCTGCAAGTTCGGCCATGTGTTTGATGTGTTGGGTAATGGCGTCATGAGAGGACATAAGGGAAATGGTGGGTGATTTTTCATGCGGTGAACTCGTCTGTATAACGTTATTAGAGCTACCGGTTGTTGTATTAGGTGACTTCATGACTCATAATCTAAAAGCATCTCTCAACGGAGAATGTTGTAAGAAGAAGAAGTGAATAAAACATGCTTCTTCACAATACTTATGCAGAAATAACGCCACTTTTTGTTAAAAAACTAATGGCATTATTTGACGTGCGTGCCAGCGGTCCTATATCTACCTAAGAAAAAAATATACAATGCAAGGTAAAGATACGCATCGAGGAAGGCCATCATGAAAAAAACTATGACTATTCTGGCAGCTGGTGTTCTTGCTGTTTCATTATCATCATGCAGTAAAGATGGAGCTAACATATCAGAAGATCAAATTAAGGCTGGCGTGGAAAAAATTGTCCACAATGCTGAATCAACAAAAGATCTTTTTGATTTTGAAGTTGATGCTTCACAGCAAGATGAGTGGAAAAAAGCTCAGGAAAGTTACTATACCTGCATGTCTGGTCACTTGATTTCTGGTTTGAGTGATTCGGGCAAACAGGCTGTTGCTGATGGTAAAAAAGATTCTTTGAGCGATGATGCAGATAAGCAAACATGGAAAAAAGCTGAAGAATCATGCGACAAAATTCTTTTTGATTATCAATCTACTGTGAAATAACTGTGGAAGAGGTGGCAATATGCACGCCACACTTTACGCCTACCAAGTTTTGAGGTCAAAAGCAGCTAATGTGTAGGGTGAAGAGTGAGGAGCGTGCATATGGCTACAGATCCATATAGTTCAACATCGAAACGTCCTTTTGATGACGATGTGCTAGATCCTTTGAAAGACGAAGGAAACGAACAAGAAGAAATTATTGTTGGCACTCTTTCTTTTGAAGAGGCAGATGTAGAAGTGCAACCTGCACAGGTAGGAGATGTATTTGCATCGAGTGAAACAACAACCCCTGCAGAAGCCCCAGCGTCAAATTCAGAAGAATCTCAAGAAAAAGAAGCATTGAAGCGCACATCTGTTAATGATAAAGGCATCAGCTTAGGTGATGTGATCACAGCATCTGCAGTTTCTCCTGCTGCTCCTGTTGAAGTGGCAACTATTGAGACAATGTGGGATGAGGCAGAAGAACTTATTGAATCTCAACCTCAAAAACCAAAAAAGAGATGGATAGCTCATATACTCGTCACCATTGCAACTATTATTATTACTCCGATTGCATGGTATCTCCTTTCGGATTCCTCTATACGTTTAGGCTTAGTGGAGGGAAACCCATGGGTAACTGGGAATCTTAATATTGCGGCTATTGGTGAACTTATTGGTGCATTTGTAGTTGTTGCTTTCATATGGTGGATGGCAACTGCGTCGACGCTTGGTGTGCAGCTTGCGGGTATCATTACTATGTTTTTTGGCTTTTTCGGCCTTTTTGTTCCCGTGATTGCCCGTAATACTATTGTGAAAAGCCTTGACTATCATTTCAGTTCAAAAAGTACCTTGCTTGCCAATATAGTTCATCATCTTGGTCTTGATTGGGGTTCTGGGCGTTTCGTTATATTCGGTTTTTTCCTTTTTATTACGGGTGTTGCTGTACATATTGTGCGTAAACGCGTTTATATTGAGGGAAAGCGCAGTGCGTATCGGCAGATACAAGAAGAAAAGAAGAACGAAACCAACGCGTAAAAGTAAGGCGATACGTGGATTTGCAAGAAGCAGAAAAGATGGCTCTTTCTCTTATGGATCGCTACGAGCTGGATTCGTGGAGTTTTTCTTTTGATCGTGCAAAAAGACGTTATGGAAAAACAAATTTTACTGATGAAATCATTAGTCTTTCTGCTCCTTTGACATTGCTCAACGAAAAATCTCAGGTACGCCAAACGGTGCTTCACGAAATTGCCCATGCGCTTGTAGGGCCAGGTCATCACCATGATGATGTGTGGAAAGCGCAGGCTATGCGAATGGGGGTTGAGCCGCGTTCGTGTTCAGAGGGAGTCAGTGTGCCAGGAAAATACATAGGAATCTGCCCGCATGGTCATGAAATAGAACGGCACCGACGCCCTAAAGGTAAGTATTCGTGTAGTTTGTGTTCATCTGCTTATGACCCGCAATATGCCATTACGTGGTATGAACGTTCTCGTATGGATGCTGTTTAAATAAGTCAAAATGAAGAAGTGAGGAAAACAATGGTGCGAAAAATTTTTGCTTTGTTCATGTGTGCGAGTGCTGCATTTTCTCTTAGCTCATGTGATTCTCTTAAAGGGGCGTCCCCTGAAGAAGTGAAGCAAGGATACATTAACATGCAGACGGGTGAAAAAGACAGCGATGAAGTTAAACAAGTAATAGAGAAGTATGCCCAATGTGTTGTTGACCTTGCTTATAACGATCTTTCTATTTCAACACGCAATGCCATAGCTGGGGCGCAAAAGGGCAGCAATAATGTAGGAATTGCATTAGAAGATACTGATACAATGAAAAAAGTCGACGGCGTGTGTTCCGAAAAGTACTCACCTGAACTTGAAAAGGCGTATGCGCACGGCGTGGAATAGTGTGGTATAAATAAGACACGCATAAGTGAAAGGAATAGAATGAAGAAGCTAGCTACTGTGGCATTGTTGCCTGTTTTAGCTTTTGGTTTAACTGGATGTTCCGGTGCCTCTAAAGATGCTGTGCGTCAGGGTGTTGTGAATATGCAAGGTCAGTCTGCTGTTGAAGGAGATATGAAAGCACGCACTGAAAAGTATGCTCAATGTGTTGTCGATAAGGTCTATGATGATCTATCTTCAGATTCGCGCAGTGCAATTGCTGAAGTAGCTGTTGGTGGTTCTGCAACAATCGTGAAGGAAGATCATGAAAAGTTTGAGGCTGCTCAACGTGAATGTTCTGAAAAGATAAATAAAGAAATGCAAGAAGAAGTCGATAAGAATAATTCAGAATCTTCTGATTCTTCAAATGCTACTTCTGAAGAGAAAAAAGAAGAGAATAAATAAAATCTTTTTAGCTTTGAAAAGGGTGACTATACGTCGCCCTTTTTTAGTAGAAGAACCATTCAGGAGATAAAACAAATATTTATGCATGTTAACGTGCAATCGGAAACTTGTAAGGAAGTAAGACGTGAAACGTGTGTGGCGTGCTTTTGTGGTTTTATGTGTGTCTCTTGGATTGATGGGGTGTGCCAATGTTGCCAGAAGTTCTCAATTCAAAGAGGTCATAGTTGCATTAGAAAACATTGATCTTAAAGATGTGTTGGCGGTGCTTCCATTAACAATGAGTTATAAAGATGCTAACAATGGCAGGGCTCATTGTTATGAGCTTTTTTGAAAAAAGATGGTTCATATTCTGTCGTTGAGATTTCATATATTCAGTACGATGAACCGTTATGGAATGAAAATGGTTTATTTTTAGCGGATCTTAAACGTGAGTATTGGCTTGATGAAAAACACAAACCTATTATTCATGAGATTGAAAAAGAAGGATTGATAAGGGATTCAGTTATTTTTCATGATGATCATTTTTATTCATTCTATAATTGGGGTTATTCTGAGGATGCGGATGGCTATTTTTTTGAAATGATCAAAGGTGATAAAGAGAAGAGTGTGCGCACTATTATTCCTTTCTTTATCGGCGGTTCTCCAGCTGTGTGTGATAATCGCGTGTTTATGCATGTTTATGGAGATAAAAAAGAAGAAGATGCGAGAGATCCGCACAACAGGTATGGGATGTATGAGCTTCTTGGTGATAATAGTCTTCATAAGATAGTCGACGTTAGCCATCCTGTGATAAATGGTGTGCAATACCTGTCTAACAGTATAGGTTCTGCTCATATATGTGATAGTGAAGAATCAATAATGAATATTTCGGGTGTGGAAAATCTGGATGGGTCTGAATTGTATTTTGGCTTAGAAAGGTGGAATGTCAAAAATGAAAGCTATCATCTTACTTTACTTCGTGACGCCTCACAGAACTTGGTAGATGGCACTGTATACACCGAGGTACTGCCGATCTTCCTAGAAAATGGTGCGATGTATGCGTATTCAGAATTGGGTTCACTATTAAAAATCGATACTGATAATGGCATAGTTGAGAATTTAAATGAGCCTCTTGAGCCTCTTGCTAGGCTTGGTGAATATCGGCATGATGTTATTTCTACTTTTCAAGGAGATTATGCATATCAGCTTGTGAGAGATAAAGAATATAAAGAAGAGCCGTATGTACGAGTTTTAGATATTCGAACAGGAAAAGAAATAGAAAAAGTCATGTATTCTGGTTTGAATGTAATTTTTCATGAAATATCGCCTTCTTCTATGGCAGTTAACCCGAAGTATTTTAACCCGAAGTATTAGTTATTTATTTGCTCATGACGTAACAGGATATGGTATGTTGTTAGCCCCTTAATTTTTGTTTGTAGAGCTTTTGTTTGTTAGGCGATATCTGAAAAATCGAAATCTGATTCGTCTGCATCATCTGAAAAATCAATATCTTCATCATCAAAATCGAGGTCATCAAAATCGTCAAACAAATCATCAAGATCTTCGAGACTGTCTAGATCGTATTCGCTGTTGTTATCTGTGGCGTCAAAGTCAGTGTCTTCATTATCGTCAAAAAAGTCATCTTCTATATCGTCATTTTCAGGTGAAGATTCGAAGAAATCTGGTAATTCTTCGTCTTCATCTTCTTCATAAAAACCAAATGCATCACACGATTCAACGTAGTCAATACCTGCTTCATCCATTTCTTTGCGTGCTTCACGGCCAAGTTCTTCGCTGACAGGTACAGTCAAATCACTGATAACACGTGTCTGAAAACCTGCATTCAAGCTATCTAAAGCAGTTTCCTTCACGCAGTGAGATTCGGCGATTCCTACAACATCAACATAGTGGATATTGGATTCGCGTAGTAAATCTTCTAAACTGTGGTCTTGTATATCTTTTCCTTCAAATCCCGAATATGCTGCTGTATATTCGCCTTTTTTAACGGAAAAATCTATAGGTAAGCTAGCGATCGCTTCGTGTAAATCGGCCCCTGGAGTATCAGCGAGGCAATGCTGAGGCCATGTATCAATATAGTCGGGTTGAGCTGAAAAATGTCCCTCAGGGTTGATGTGCCAATCCTGGGTAGTGATGATGAGGTCGTATTCATTCTCATGTTCTGTTACAAAGTTAGCGATGCGTTCGGCGCATGCATTGCCGCCTTCAACAGCCAAAGCTCCATCTTCGCAAAAGTCGGGTTGCACATCCACAATAATGAGTGCTTGCTGCGTTTCCTCCATGCCAACTCCTTAGCTTCCATGCTTTTCTCCAAGTTTAATGTATGAAATAAGCGTGTGGGTCAAAAGAAGTATTTTTATTTTTGCTTGCATGACATCCTGATGTGTGTATATGATGAGGAACGTAGTTACTCTGGCTACATTGATATTAATGAAAATTGTTGAAAGGTTTCTTATGAAGATCTCTCTCTCTCTCGTAGAGTAAGAGTGTTTTTTACTGCTTTTGTTGTGGCAATGGCACTTATTTTCGGTTCCTCGCAACCTGCACATGCCTTTTCTTCTTCAAATACAGTTATTGTTTCAGGTGTTGTTTATAAAGCAAATGCGTATTCGTGTACTACTTATTTTCGTTCTTGCTCTTGGAATGGTTCGGGTTCCACGTCTGTAAAAAAGGCTTTTACATTAACTACGAATGTGCGCGGAACTACCTATGGTGCAGCATTTAAATTTTGGAAGTGGGGAAATGGTGTTTCCCATCATTTAACTTCGGCTACAAGTCGCACGGGTAGTGGGAAATATTTATATCATAGTGGCGTTGTTCGCCCAGGATGGTCGACATGGAGAGTTTTTAATTATTCTGTTCTTACGAGTGGGCTTATTAGGCTTAATAGTGGAAATAGCTGGTAATTGTTAGCTTTGTGAAGGAGGTAGATATTATGAAAAAAATATTAAGTATATTTATGATTTTATCTTGTGTTTTATGGTTGTCTTCATGTGCACATGATGAAGTTAAAAGTGAAGATAAAACTAATCTGCCTCCATCGCAAATGGATAGAAAATGGCGTTATGATCATCTGTTAGGTGATAACGGTCTACTTTTTATGCCAGATATTTGGGGTACATTACCCGAGTCTATTGAGGCAGAAATTATGTACAAGGTCTTTCAAGGTGATAATGAAAAAACTGCATGGAATCATTCTTTTGCTGACACATATGGAGAACTTGTTGAATCGACAGGTGAATACGCAGCCTATTATGTAATAAAAGAATTCCAACTTTTTTCTGATGAAGTTATAAAAAGCAATTTAAAAAATATAGAAGATTTATGGAATAAAGTATCTGGCGAAGAAGAACCTATCATTTCAATGTATTTATTAAATGAATTATCGCGTGATATCGCCATTCCATTGCATGTGAATGATGAACATGTCTCAATTGTAGGTAATTCTCGTGAATCAGATGATTGTTTAGAAAAACGACTTGCTTCGTACTTATATGCGCAATGGAACAATCAAGAAGAGAAGGGGAATTTTAATTATTCAACGTGCAGTTTTTCGTTGCTAGAACATATTCCTTATGTTATGAGACTTGATGAGCGCGAATCCAAGGATATAGATAAAAATTTACGTAATGCGGTTATGTCTCAAGAGCTAGCTAATGATCTCGTTAAGGCGAGGTTATATAAAGTTTTTCACGCGTATAGTGATGAAGAAGGTAAAAAAATATTAAAAGAACAATTTAATAAACATCAATTATTAGAAACAGGTAGAGTTTTAGGGTCACCTATTTTTAATGGAACTGTTGAAACTACTTTTAATCTTTTACAGTTCGAGAAAAAGTATGGTCAAGAAATTATTGATTCTAGGATTAAAGAAGAGTTAGTTATTCGTTTGCGCGCGGCTGATATACAGAACAATGAAGAAACGCGTTTACCTGCTTTGGCTGCACTGTCATTATTGGGTGAAAAGATAGACACTAGTGATGTGAAAGATGCTTATAGTTCTTTATTGAATGTGCTTGAACTTAGTGGTGAGATATTTGATGAGCCTTTTTCAAGTGCTTCTGCGGCAGCTACATATGTGAAAATATATCCTTATATTCATTATCTTGATATAAATTCTCCTTTTCCCGGATTAAGTAATGAAGCTCTTGAAGAATGGGAAAAAGGCGGCGGGGAAGCCGTATTTATATCTGCAAAAATGCTTTTACTTATACATGAAGCAGATCCTGAGCAGAAAAATTTTTTGAATGAAAGGAAAATGCTTTTTCGTTTGTTAGATACTGTTTTAGATACTTACACTATTGATGAGATTCCTTCAAGCGTTCTATTTTCCGTGTATGCGGCATATAAAGTAGAAAATCGACAAAAAGATAAAGATAAAATTGCCGCTATAGAAGCAGAAAAAGATAGACGAAAGCATACCTGTGTTGGTGGGTATGACTTTTTGTATGCTGAGCTGCCAACTGAATCGCCGTGTAGTTTTGAAGGAACTTTTTCCTTACTTTATGTTGAGTAATGCCAAGGAGGTAAAGAGTAATGAAAAAAATCTTTGTGTGCGTATGTGTTCTTTCTGTTTTTTTGACAGGATGTGCGCGTACAGGTGCAGAAAATAAAGCAAGTGAAAAACCAACCTATTCGGATTCGTATATCACCGATCAACGCGAAAAATGCATGAAAGAAGCTGGTATACCGGTAGAACGTGATGGAAATAGTTTGCATTGGTCAGCAAGTGACGACTTGTCGAAGGAATATCAAGAAAAAGAAAAAGCATGTGACCAAAAACTTATTGCCCAAGGTATACAAGAATCTGATTCTGAACGTACGGAAGAGGATATAAAAGAGTCGTATGAGTACGACACAAAAGCTTATGATTGTTTTCAACGATTAGGGTATTCACAAGATCCATGGGTGAGTTTTGAAATATACAAAAAAATGAAGATAAATATCAAGCGCCTTATATTCCTAACATTACAGAAGAAACTGTATGGCCATCTAAGGAGCATTTGAAGAAATGTTATAAGGAAGCAGGAAGTTCTGAAGAAGATTTGAGGGACATAACGAATGAAGAGTAGGGTTATGAAAAAGTATTTTCTGCGTTTTCTTGCTGTTGTTTCTATAATTATTTTATTGATGCTAGCTTTTTTAGCAGGGAAATCAACTGTTAGTAGTGTTCAAAGTTCTGAAACAGAAAAATCAGCAACATTATGGACAGTAAAAAATGAATCTATTGGTTCTTCTATTCGCTTGCAAGCGTCTGTAAAATCACACTATACGACATCGAACGCTATAGGTGTTGATGGACTTATTACGAGTATTGATAATGTGAATTCTTTTGTGTTGCCTGGTGATATTCTTGTAAGTGTAAATCTGCGTCCGGTTGTCGTGGCGCAAGGTGATATTCCACTTTTTCGTTCTTTGAAAGATGGAGATACGGGAAAGGACGTTGTTCAGCTTCGTAAGTTTTTGTGCTCACTAGGGCATGGCAAATGTTCGACAAACGACGTATATGATTCGGCATTGTATTCCATGGTGAAAAAGTGGCAAAAAAAACTAGGTATTGAACAAACAGGTATTGTTGAACCGGGAGATATCGTATATGTTCCATCATTGCCGGCCCGTGTAGTAATGGATTCAAAATATGCTATTGGAGCTAATATTAGCGCACAAGATCAAATTTTTTCCTATAGTAATAACGATTTGCAAATGCTTTTAACTGTGAAGGAAGAACAACTTTCTTTATTGGAAACAGGGAATAAGATTCACATCGACAATTTTGATGATGTTGATGCATATGTGGGTGAATTAGAAAAATCTCATACTTCTTCTGCAGATGAAGTTGAAGAAGAAAATATGTATGTAAATATTGTTGATATTCAGGGTAAAGGCATATGTGAGTCATATAATGATGTGTGTGTAGAGATTTTGAATGGGGCTGACAGTTCTCGTGTACTTGTGAGTGTGGAGAACATTCCAGAACAAAAAGGACTTGCTGTGCCTGTGATGGCTATTAATACTGATGCTCGAGGGCAAACGTATGTTGTGGATGAATCAGGAAAAAATATTTTTGTTAGTGTTGTTGCTTCGGATTCTTCGTTATCGATTGTTGAGGGAATAGATGAGGGAATAAAAATTTATCTTTATGAGGATAATAATGAGTGATATTTCAGCTATTCAAACGGTGAATATATGTTACGAATATGGCAAAAATCAAAAGATTTTTGATGACTACTCCTTTAGTGTTAAACGTGGAACTCTTACAGCTTTAACGGGTAAATCTGGCGCAGGTAAAAGTACACTTTTATACATTTTAAGTGGAATGTTGCGCCCTAAAAGTGGGATAGTGGAAGTTTTAGGGGAAAAGCTATACGAGATGTCAGATTCTGAGCGTTCAATATTTCGCGCGAAAACTGCAGGATTTGTCTTTCAAAATTTTGCTTTAGATATGCGTAAAACAATCGAAGATAATGTTTTAGAAACGTGCATATATGCTGGTGTAGAACAAAAAAATATAGAGATTATGCTTATGAAGTTCTTAGTGGCCTAGGTATAGATAATCCTAAACAAAAATGTCAAGAACTTTCTGGCGGGCAGGCTCAGCGTGTAGCTTTAGCGCGTGCACTTTTATTGAATCCTTCTGTTATTTATGCAGATGAGCCAACAGGAAATTTGGATAGTGAATCTGCGGAAATTGTTATGTCACGATTGAAAGAATGTGCAGAAAACGGAGCAGCAGTTGTGGTGGTAACTCACGACGATAGAGTGACGGCGCAATGCGATATGTGTATAAACATTGGAGGAATGTATGAATAATGTTTTTCGAAAATCATGGAAAAATATGTATTCACAACCTCTGTATAATGTGTTATTTTTCTGCATTATTTTTGTTGATACTATGATTATTTTTTTGCAGTTTTCCGCTTCTTTGCAAAGGACGCATGATATATCACAAGAGTTAAATAAAGCAGAATATAGAACGTTCACTATAAGAAATACAGGGGAAAATATGTCATCTTTGTTGAATTCGAATATTGTGGAGCGTATTTCTTCATTGCATGACGTTGAGTCTGTATGGGGTTATGGTGATGCTTTTGATGTGCATAATGCTGCTGTTAATAATTCGGCAAATGCTGGTATCTCTTTTGTAACACCGTGCGAAAATTTACCCATACATCTCATTTATGGACGCATGCCTGTCAATGAGCATGAGGTTATTTTGTCTAGCGAATCTTATCGTCGTCTTGGATTTGCTGAAAGTGGTGGCGTTGTCGAGAATTCTTCTGGGCAGCGATGGGCTGTTGTTGGTTTTTATGAGCCATTGCATTCGCAGGCACCCGATGTTGGTATTGTATTTCAGGCAAAACATATGGAATTAGATTCGTTAAATGTAACGGTTTCTCGTGTGGATATTCTTGATGGTCTTATTCGTGATGTAAAAAATATTTTTGGACTATCAGGTGAAAAATCTGTGCAAATTGAGAAAAATGGAACTACGCAAAAACTTGGTAGTGATGTTATGGGTTCTCAAGTTATTCATACAAGTAGACTTATGTATGTAACTATAAGTGTGGTGCTTGTTTTGCTTATTTTTCTTTCGATTATGATGGTGAATTCTAGGAAGGAAGAATTTGGGCGCAGGCGTGTTTTAGGCGCTCGACGTTCTACTATTTTTATTTTGTTATCGATGCAAACTTTTTTTATTACAACTCTTGCATCTGCACTTGCCTCGATTGTTTCTTTGATGGTTGCATTTGTATTATATTCAAATGGAATTCTTGAGATTAGCTTTATTCTTTCCGTAAATTATTTGATTGTTTTTTCTTCTATTGTGGTGCAATTGCCGAGTTTCGCCTCTGCCGTTTTGCGTAATCCTGTTTTAGTTTTGCGCACTCCATAAGGTGAACTAGGCACGAATAGTACAATATGAGCCGCGAAAAGTATAAGCTAGAGGTATGACGCATATTCTTTCAGCTGTTGCGTGGCCTTATGCTAATGGGCCTCGTCATATCGGTCATGTTGCAGGTTTTGGTGTACCCTCGGATGTTTTTTCGCGCTACAAACGTATGTGTGGCGATGATGTTTTGATGGTGTCAGGCACTGATGAACACGGCACGCCCATTCTTGTTGCTGCAGATAAAGAAGGTGTAAGCCCTGAAGAATTTGCCGATCGCAACAATCGTATTATTGTTGATGACTTAGTGAAATTAGGCCTTTCTTATGATTTATTTACGCGCACAACAACAAGCGTGCATGAAGAAGTCGTGCAGCACATGTTTGAAGTGTGCCGAGATAATGGATATATGATCGTGCAACAAACTCCTGTTGCTATTGATCCGCAAACAGGAAATACTTTGCCTGACCGTTATATTGAAGGCACCTGCCCAGAGTGTGGGGCAGATGGCGCTCGCGGTGATCAGTGTGATAATTGCGGAAATCAGCTTGATCCTCAAGATTTGATAGATCCTGTATCTAAGGTGTCTGGTCAAACTCCTCGTTTCGAAGTGACTGATCATTATTTTCTTGATTTGCCGGCCCTTGCTTCGTCTCTTTCTTCTTGGCTTGATGAAGTAGAGAAAGAAGGAGCGTGGCGTCCTAATGTTATTAGTTTTTCTAAACATCTCCTCGATGATGTGCGTCCGCGTGCTATGAGTCGTGATATTTCGTGGGGTATTCCTGTTCCAGGATGGGAAGATCAACCTCAAAAACGCTTGTATGTGTGGTTTGATGCTGTTATTGGCTATCTTTCTGCTTCGGTAGAGTGGGCTCGCCGTCGCGAATTGTCCGGTGTAGGAACGCGTGAAGATTGGCGTCAATGGTGGAATAATAAAGATGCTCTTGCTTACTACTTTATGGGTAAAGATAATATTGTGTTCCATTCGCAAATTTGGCCTGCAGAGCTTTTTGCTTATAACGGTAAGGGTGATAATGGTGGCAAGCCGGGTGAACTTGGTGAATTGAATATTCCTACTCAAGTGGTGGCATCAGAATTTTTAACAATGGAAGGTAAGAAATTTTCTTCTTCTAAGAATATCGTGATTTACGTTCGCGATATTCTTGAGCGCTATCAAGTTGATGCTTTGCGTTATTTTATTTCTATTGCTGGCCCTGAAACGTCTGATTCAGATTTTACGTGGGAGGAATTCGTCCGCCGTAATAATACGGAACTTGTAGCTGGATGGGGAAATTTAGTAAACCGTACGGCTGCTATGATTGCAAAGAATTTTGGTGAAATTCCTGCTCCTGCTGTTTTTGAAGAGATTGATACTCGCTTGCTTAGCAGTGTTCGCGCAGGTTTTGAAACGGTTGGTGCTTTGATAGATTCACATCAACAGCGAGCTGCTTTGGCTGAAGTTATGCGCCTTGTGGGTGAGGCCAATGCATATGTTTCAACAACTGAGCCTTTTAAGTTGAAAGGTGAGGAAAACCGCGAGCGTTTGGCAACGATTTTGCATACTTTGGCTCAAGCTGTCTACGACCTCAACACAATGATGAGTGTCTTTTTGCCTCATTCTTCGAATGCTATCGATGTTCTTTTTGGTGGTGATGGTGCTTTGGCTCCTATGCCACGAAAAGAGGATGTACATGATCTGTCTACAGATAAGATGTACCCCATTATTACAGGCGATTATTCTCATGTGCCTTCCTGGGCTCCTCGTGACGTTCCTGTTGGTGTTAAGGTGAGTAAACCAAAGCCGATATTTGAAAAACTTGACCCTTCAGTAGTTGAAGAAGAATTAGCGCGTTTGGGCTAGTTGTCGGTAGAAGTAGTGATAATAGGGAAGAGGTATTGTGGCAAAACGTAATCGTAAGGCGTATCCGCCAGTGTGTGAAGCTTTGCCTATCCCTGTGATCGATAATCACACGCATTTGCCTGTGGGGAACGCTCCTGGTGCTTTTGGGGATGAGCGCGATTATTCGCATCGACCGTCCGAAGAAATACCACCGAGTATTGATGAGCATCTTGCGCGCATGGAAACATGCGGAATTCGCGGAGCTATCACGTGTGGATGTGAACTTCCGGAAATTCCAGGGCATATTGAGCTGGCACGTGCATATTCACAAAAATTGTGGGCAGCTATTGCCATACATCCTAATGAAGCTCCACTACATCAATGTATTACAGAAAAATCTCCTGATGGCATGGAACATGGATTAGATGAGCATCATCGCCAATACACTCTTGATGATGCTTTAGCTGTGGTGGCAGATCATGCGAGAGATTCATCTGTGGTGGCTATTGGTGAAACAGGCTTAGACTATTACCGCACAGGCGATGCGGGTAAAGAAGCACAAAAAGAATCCTTTCGGGCACATATCGCTCTTGCAAAAGAATTAGACCTTCCCTTGCAAATTCATGACCGCGATGCCCATGCTGATGTTGTTGATGTTCTCAAGGCTGAAGGGGCGCCGCAACGAACGGTCTTTCATTGTTTTTCTGGTGATGTGCAATTGGCGCATGTGTGTGCTGAACAAGGATGGTTTGCCTCCTTTAGTGGTACGTTAACGTATAAAGGAAACGATGATTTGCGTGCAGCTTTTCTTGTTCTTCCTGATGAACTTATCTTGCTTGAAACTGATGCTCCATATTTGACTCCTCAAGAGTTTCGGGGGCAGCCTAATGCACCTTATGTTGCGGCTTATACTGCGCGAGCCATGTCAGATATTCGACATGTGTCTCTTGATACGTGGTGTGAAACTCTTTCTGCAAATACGCATGTTGTCTACGGTCTTTAAGCAAAATACTTTTATATAAAGATATCTGAGTAGACGAAACATAACATTTTTATTACAATAATGTGAGTCTTAATAGTTGGCATATACTTTGCCAGCGTGATGCAGGAGGAATCTCTTGGGTAGACATAGTCAAGAAAACAGCGAACTTCGTCTAGCTTTTGATGTGCAGGCAACTGAAGCTATCGCCTCACCGGTTGCGGGTTCTCGTGTTGCAGCACGCCGTGCAGAACGTTTAGCTCAAGCAGCTGCTTTGCGCCCTGTGCCTACAGCTCTTACTCCTGAACAGCCACAAGATGTACAGATGGGCACTCTTTATACTTTGCCATATTCTTCCACAATGGAAGGTGTTCATAAAAATGGCTACCATTCTCATGTTTCTGATTCAAAGAAAAAGCGCGTGAGCATTGCCGCAGTAGCTGCTGCTGCGTCAGGTTTTGTTGCTTTGGGCGGTACTGTTCATTCCACTATTCACGGTAGTGAGGGGTATGCTGCGCTTGCATCTGCAGAAAAAGACGGGCTTTCTCTTGATGGCTTAAAGCGTACAGTTTTTTTGAATGTTGATGGTCAAGAACAGAGCTTCACTACCACATCAAATGAAGTGGCTGAAGTTTTAGCTGAAGCTGGCGTTACTTATGATGCGGACGACCAGATTTCCCTGGCTTTGACTGATCGTGTGTCTGATGGCCAAACAATTGTTGTGACGCGTGTAGAAACAAAGACGGAAACAAAAGAAGAAGTCGATAAGTTCGAAACAAAAAAAGAAGAAGACCCAAGTTTACCTAAAGGTGAAGAAAAAGTTGTAACTGAAGGTAAAGATGGTAAAGTGCGTAACTCTTATGCTGTTACCTATGAAGGGGGTAAGGAAGTTCTTCGCTCTCTTGTGGCGTCAACCAGTATTGAGGCTCGTGTAGATAAAGTCGTTAAGGTAGGAACGGGTGAAAAATCTTCAAGTTCTCCATCTTCGTCGAGTTCTGCCTCTTCTTCTACGAGTTCCTTGCCTACTGTTCCGGCTGGTAGTGCTCAGGAAATCGCACATCAGATGGTTCTTGAGCGCGGATGGGGTGAAGATCAATTTACCTGCTTGGTAACGTTGTGGAATAAGGAAAGTCGTTGGAACTATAAGGCGCAAAATAAATCTTCGGGAGCTTATGGTATTCCTCAGGCTTTGCCAGGTAGCAAGATGGCTTCTGCTGGCGCAGATTGGCGCACTAACCCGGCGACACAAATTAAATGGGGTTTGGGTTATATCAGCGGGCGCTATGGAACGCCATGTAATGCTTTGGCGCATTCGAAGAAAACAGGCTGGTATTAAAAAGCGTGATGAAAAGGAGCGGAATGTCCGCTCCTTTTTTATTGTGAACTTTGCTTTTTATTGCGCGAAACTTATCATTTTTTGCTTTATATGCTTTCATTCTTTTTAGGGGGGGTGGTGCATGTAAAATCTACTTTGACGTATACATATAAATATCGTTACTAATAAAGTGGAGGAGAGACGTGAAACGCTTATGGATAACACTTATTGCATCTTTGTGTTGTAGTGCTTTATCGGCTTGTGGTCTTGTGGGTAATGAATGGTCGCGTCAACATAGTGTAGAAATTGATGGTGTGAACATTGACGAAGTTGTTGCAGTGTTGTCCTTAAGTCGTGATCCAGATAGTGTCTCACGATATCTGCAAAGTGGATATTTTGCTTTTTTGAAGAAGAATGGACAAGTAGATTTAGTAAAAAATGATTTTGTTGAACGTGTAGATATCGTATGGAACGAACACGGTTTATTATTGACCGACAAAAAGACAGATATATTGCTACGTCCCAAAGAAAAACCTCTTGTTCGTTCTGTAACTAAGGAATCACTTGGTAATGATTTTTCTTTTGTTACTTCAGATTTTTATATGACTTTTTGGAATTGGGGGTTTAGTCGCAATCGAATTGGCGGGTATGACTATGAAATGATTGTGGGTAATGAGGAAAAAGCAAAAAGGTATGAGCTGCCTTTTTCTGTTGATAGTAAACCGGTTATGTGTGGCGGAAAAATTCTTGCTGTAACTCAAGAAGACTTTACATCTGAAGATTTTTTATCGGCTCCTAAACAATTACGTGAGTTTTATGAGGATGGAACATCGGTCATTGTTGGCCAAACAGGCTTTCCTGTAGATGACGACGATAGTAAGAGCGTGCCGCAACCGTTTATTTCTGAATATTTTTGTCTTCATGATAAATATATCTAGGTAGAGCGAATGTAGCTGACGATAAAGAAAACGTAGACTATGAATTGTTAGATATGTGGGATACTCACGATGGTACTCGCCGAGTCATTCCTATAAAAAACGAGGATGGAACAAGGAGAATCTCTAAGGATTTTGATGCGTTGTTCTCGTGGATGTATGAAGATAGCTATGTTTATGGAACAGCCAATCATGGTCGAATTGTTCGTGTTGAGGTGCAGACAGGTAAAACTGAGTATATAGGAAGTACTTTTGATGAGCATCTTTATGTTCATGATGGTGAATCGCCGGATTATGAGTTAATGGAAACATACGCGAACGGGAAAGTTTATCAATTGGTGTACAACATTAATTCTCAAGAAAATCCTTATATTCGTGTCGTTGATATTCGTAGCGGAGATGAAATACGTACATATGAAATAAATGAAATCAATGAGATTGTGAATGATGGGCTTAGTGTTTCTGGTTTTGCTGTTAATCCGACATGAATATTTTCATTTGCTTCTTAGGCGTGAAGAGAAAATAAATGTTATGAGATCTTGAGTGTAGATGTTCTGTGCGAGAAAAAGTGCATGTTGTGATGAATGATGTGAATGTTGCTTAGAGATATTAATATGAAAGCCTTCTCGTATCGAGAAGGCTTTTGCTATGCAAAACTATGAAGAATATTTTCCATTTATGAAGGTGATTTGATCTCCAGGAGTTGAACTATATGCTTTGATAATGGCGATAATCCAATCGACTAGTGCCCAAATGCCTAGTGTTAGCCATCCAAAGAATAATTTGAGGAGGCCTAAGCCTATTTGACCACGTACGAAACGGTCGGCGCCAAAACCGCCTAAGAGCCATGCAAATACCCATACGAATACGTGCTTGTTGATAGTTTTGATGTTAGCTTGTAAAGTGGATGCTTGTTGTGTATTTACATTGACGTTAACAGAGGGATTACTCGTTTGTTGACTTGAAGCTGATTCTTGATTAGATGGGAAAGTGTTTTCACTCATGCTATCTCCTTGTATTTGGGGGGGGGGGTATAACGACCTAATTGTATCATGGATAAGCTTATTGTGTGTATGAGGTATGTAACTAGTGGCAAGTGTTAATTTATTCGTAGATGGGAAATTTTGTAAAATTTTATTAATGGAGGGATAAGTAAAGAGGTTCTGGAATAAATATTGTGTGCTGTATGATCTAGATGTATGTGGTTTAGAAAATGTTCTAGAAGTTTTTTTATTGAGTAAAAGTGGCTATAATTTTAGCTATAGTTATATGAAAGGAGTTAAGATGTCTGTTTTAACTATAGGTTTAGCTGATGCGAAAAATAATTTTTCGCGCTTAACTACGCAAGTTAATGATATGGGTAAGCCGGTTACGGTATTAAAGAATAATCGTCCCTGGGTTGTTATTTCTCCTGCTGAAGGTACTAAAAATTCAACGGAAGAAATCGTGGATATTGCCGTTGATTTGATGGATGAGTATGCGGAAGTTTTTAAGAAATTAGCTCAATGATGATGAATGACCATGTGCAATACCTAAGTGTGCAAGAAGTAATAGCAATTCACAATGCTGCACTTGAGAAATTTGGCGGTTCTGCAGGTGTGAGAGATGAAGGATTGCTTAATTCGTCATGTGCTCAACCAGCACAATCTTTTGATGGATACGAGTTATATCCAACGCTTGCTGAAAATGCCGCTCAATATGCGTACGGTATCATTAATAATCATCCTTTCGTGGATGGTAACAAGAGAACAGGTGCAGCTGTTTTAGGTACTTTTCTTCGGTTGAATGGTTGTCGTTTTAAGCCCCGTGCACATGTTTTTTTATGAAATTGTTGTACGAGTTGCAGATGGTTCATGTAGTGCAGAAGAATTAACTATATGGATCAATGAACATTGTTTGTAAAAGAACTTGATCGATATTGTATTTCTTAATACATAAAATATTCTTATTGTCATTTTTTTCTACATTTTTGTCACATATAGTAGTTATGAAACTTTTATACTTGTATCTTTACTTTTTAGTTTATTAATTAAGGCATAAGCCTTTTTTGTAATGAGAAAGCGAAGATTTTTTGACATCTTGAGATTAAACTATTCATCAACGCAAAAGGAAACACGTTTTGTGGAATATCTTTACGTCATATCACCCATGTATGTGCGTAAAATGAAAGACGAATATATTCCGTTTATATTGAGGAGTTATTGCTTATGCTTTCTGAGGAGACGTTAAATAGCATTGCAGCCGAGCTGGCCGAAGCTGACCGTACTGGCAAAGTTATTCCGCGTATTACTGCGCGTTATCCGGAGGCAACGATTGAAGATTCGTACGCTATTCAAGGTGTATGGCGCGATCGTGAACTTGCTGCTGGCAGGCGTCTTGTGGGGCGCAAAATTGGTCTTACCTCGAAAGCTATGCAACAAGCAACAGGCATTACTGAGCCAGATTACGGCGTGATGTTTGATGACACTGTCTATGAAAATGGTTCAGTTATTGATTCCTCAAAGTTTTTAAATATTCGTATTGAAGTAGAATTAGCTTTTCTTTTGAAAGAACCACTTGAAGGGCCGCATTGTTCTTTGTTTGATGTCTTGCGTGCAACTGAATATGTTGTTCCGGCGCTTGAAGTTCTGAATTCTCATATTGAACTTGAAGGGCGCACTATTGTTGACACTATTTCCGATAATGCCGCTTATGGTGCAATGGTTTTGGGTGGAAATCCTGTTGCTCCTGATGCTGTTGATCTTCGATGGGTAAGTGCAATGCTTTACCGCAATGAAACTATTGAAGAATCTGGTGTGGCCGGTGCGGTATTAGGCCATCCTGCTACTGGTGTTGCTTGGTTGGCCAATAAATTTCATCAACATGGTGCACGCCTTGAAGCTGGCGAACTTATTCTTGCAGGATCTTTCACAAGGCCAATGTGGGTGAACCCTGGTGATAGTGTGTTGTGTGATTACGGTGAATTAGGAGTGATATCATGCCGTTTCCAATAGAATTACCGGAAACTTTTTCTCAAAAATTATCTCAAACTGATGATGTCTTGACGGGCATGTGGCTATGTTCGGGAAGCCGTGTTGCTGCAGAAATATGTGCTGGCTCGGGTATTGACTGGTTGCTTATTGATGGTGAACATTCACCGCTTAGTTTAGAAACTGTGCAAACACAATTGCAGGCAATAGCCCCTTATCCTGTTACCCCGATGGTGCGTGTGCCTGAAAATGAGTATGTTTTTATTAAGCAATACCTTGATTTAGGTGTGCAAAACTTGCTTGTTCCTATGGTCAATACTGTCGAAGAGGCGCAATCTGCTATTGATGCAACTCGGTATCCTCGCCCTGGTGGTACAGGTACGCGTGGTATCGGTTCAGCATTTGCTCGCGCTGCTCGTTGGGGTCGTGTTCCTGATTATCTTGCTCGAGCAGAAGAAACGATCAGTTTAACACTTCAGATTGAAAGTGCTGAAGCTGTAGAAAACGTTGATGATATTGCGGCTCTTGATGGGGTAGATGCGCTTTTTGTTGGTCCAAGTGATTTATCTGCTTCGATGGGGCTTATTGGTCAGCAAACTCATGAAGATGTGATAGCTGCAGCTATTCGCGTTATTGAAGCAGGTGCTAAAGCTGGAAAACCTGTTGGTATCAATGCGTTTAATATTGATGTGGCACGCCGCTACATCGATGCTGGTGCTCGTTTTGTTCTTGTTGGTTCAGATGTTACTTTGCTTGCTCGCGGATCTGAAGAATTAGCGAAAAAGCTTAAGTAAAAGTTTTTTGTTTCTATGCTCGCGGCATGGTATGTGCTGCGGGCTTTTTTAAGCGTGTATCGGTATAAACGCGTTTAATGTGGGTAAAACTTTTGCCCAGCGCTGCTTTTTAATTGAAATTTGTAAGTTTGCATGTGCTTGATTGTGTGTGGCTTTAGTGTAAGACAATAGTGTTTTATGTGTCAGATAGATTTTTATCTTGTCAAGACTGATTTTGTGAATGTGATGTGTGTGTTGTGTTTGTGGGTGTGGATGATTAGTGTTTTCCACAAATTTAGTGTGTTTATGAATGTTGTGTGTTGGATGTTTAGTGTTTGTGGTGTCTAGTTGAATGCTAGAACGCTTTGTGTGTATATGTGTTTTTTTAGTGGTTGCACTGTAATGAAGATGCATAGCACGGAAAAGTGATGGTTATGAATGGTTCAAAGGAGAAACTATATGAAAATTTTATCGGTATTACAGTATAAAAAAGTTCTGGCTGGTGTTACTGGTTTGGCTTTTGTTGTCTCTGGTGTTGGTGTTGCTAGTGCAGTGAGTGCGGATGAAACATCACCTGAGCAAATGGTATCAGCTTCTGCATCTGGTTCTGTTTATGGTGGTAAATCGGATAGTTCTCAGGTTGTGAGTACTGAGCGTTTAGAAAACATCGGGCAGGTGTTAGAAAATGTTGAGGCTACTGATACAACAGCTCGCGATATGGTTGCCGAGTTGCTCGGTGGCAGTGCTCAGGCAAGCAAGGAACTTGCTTCTCTTGTTGATCCTTCGTTGGATGTGAGCGACGAGGCTGTTGAGCAGCCGTCCACTCCTGCAAAGAAACTTGAGGAAACCTTAAACACTGATGGTGTGGGTTTATTGCCTGAAGTGAATGAAACAGGTGAGGTAAGTATTAAAGACGTGGAGACGGGTGGGGAGTTTTCACTTGCCCCAGCAGGTGCACAAGCTGAAACGGTAGAAGATGGTGTCGCTGTAACGCGCAGTAACGTTGGTGCGTCTGTGTCGCATGTTGATGGTGATCTGGAAGGTCAAATCGTCACCGTTATTAATAGTGAAAACGTCAACCATGCTGATTTTACTTTCGATATTCCTGTAGACCATCATCTTCGCTATGGCACGGATGGTAAACTTGACCTTGTGAACAATCAAGGGGATACGGTGGCAACGGTGGATGCGCCATGGGCTGTGGATGCAACAGGTCAACAACACCTACCCACCTATTATGAACTCATCCCTGCAAGCAGCACCATCCGCCAGCATGTTGACACGAAAGGCGCAACCTACCCCATCGCCATCGACCCATCATGGTGGTGGTGGACAGCAACCGCAACAACTTGCGGTATTGAAGTTGGTGCTTTAATGGCAACTGGTGGAGTTGCTGCTGCGGCCTATATTTCTAAGATAGTTGCAAAAATAAATAAAGCAACAAAAATAAAGAAAGTTGCTGACGCGGTAAAACAGGCTGGTGGAGCTAAAGAATATGCTAAGTTGTTAGCAAAAAGAGCATATGGAATTATTTATGATAAATCGCCCAATTGGATCAAAAAACTTATAAAACGCCCAGCAAAATTGACATGGAATCAAATATTGATTGCCGATACTATTTCTTTGTCCTGGGATATAATCGCTGATTTGGCTGGTTTTGGTTCTTGTGTGAGCCTTGTGAGAGGCAACTAATGTATTACTTCTTTCTTATCGTGGGAATACTAATTATTGTTATGGTTAATATGTTTTTTGTGCGTTCTTCATCTGTGACGCTTTTTTCTCTTGCGCTGTCGGTATTGTTTTTAATTTCTGGCTTGTCTTTCGTGGGAGATTTCTTAACGTACGTTGGATTTTCTTTTCTTGAAAGAACAGGCATAAAAGCAGGAATTATACTGGTCAGTATTCTTTTCGCATATGTAGTCCGCTATGTAAAAAGAAAAAAATAGAGATTTTTTAGCTCGTGGCTGTAATAGGCTGCGAGCTTTTTGTGTTTAGATGAGGTTTTTGTGCCACGTTGTATTGTGCGGTTAGAAAGTAGGCTATGAATAGATGATATTTGTAGTTGTCATCATGTCTATGTTCATAGGTGCTTGTTTGTAGATTGTTCCTGATGGGATTTTTGTCAATACATGGTGCTTATCAAATGGTTGCTGACTATGCTGGTATTGGCTCATGTGGATCATTATTAAGAAATTTGTAGAGGTATAAAATGTTGTTTTTTGTTTGTGGTATTTTTTTGCACTTACTGGTTTTATATGGTACGCCTTTAGAGGTGGTTTCTTATCATTGTTTCTCCATGTGTCTGGTTACATAGTTTTTATGGAATTCTTAAAAGATTATGTCTCTGGTTTTTGGATGCGGTTTTTTTATTGATTTGTTCATGTTGTTCGTATTCTTAGGGGGCGGATATTTAGTGAAAACAGTGTATCAAAAAATAATTAAATCAGATTAAATGAATTCTGATATATGTAATGACTTTGTAGCTGAAGAATACAATGTTATAAGTGCATAACAAAGGTGGTATTGCCCAAATGGTAATACCACCTTCATGTGTTGAAATCTGTTTTATTCTTCTTCGGTTTTATCGTTTACTTCTTTGGCGTTTTCCTCGTCGTTCTGTATAGATGATGAGGTAGTAGAACTACGAGTGAAATTCCCAGCTAAGATATGAGAACTCTTTTCGCTGCGCTCAATGCCTGCAATGGCATATGCTTCATCTTCATCAAGAGTTTCTTTTTCGAGCAATGCATCTACTAAAGCTTGATGCTGTGCATGGTGTTCACGCAATAAGCGGCGTGCTTCCTCGTAGCATTCGCGCATGAAGTTTTGTACTTCTACATCAACTTCATGCAGTAATTGTTCTGATGCTCCAGATGTGCGCGGGTCACCTTCAAGAGGATAGACCTGAATAGGGCCGATCTTTTCGCTCATGCCCCATCGTCCAAACATTTGGCGTGCGATATTTGTGGCTTGTTGTAAGTCGGAATCAGCACCTGATGTGATAACGCCATAGACTTCTTCTTCTGCAGCCATGCCGCCAAGCGCA
>JAGBKC010000047.1 GCA_017934115.1 Actinomycetaceae bacterium
CTGAAGAATCAGGATATCTATAATGAACATTACGCAACGAAATAATTGGATGGTTCACAGCGCAAATACCCCCAATGCCCACCATATACACGCAGCTAAAACAATGCCTAAAAGAATCCAGTCAAATATATTCAAGCGAATAACACACATATTTGTGCGGCGCACTGGCCCGCCCAAACCACGCGCCAAAGATGCCGCACTCAGTTCATCAGCAATGCGAACTGTACAAGTAATAGACGGAATAAGAAGATATTCAAGAATTTTAGAACTCTTTTTACCGCCGATGCGAACATCACGCATACGCATTGCATTCCAAATAGAACGTATTTCTTCTATAAAAGTTGGAATGAAACGAAAAATTACTGTAAAAGGAATAATGATTTTTTCTGAAATATGTATTTTCATCATTCCAGCTATAAATTCACTGACTGTCATAGTTGAAGAAATATAAAGGGCCATTGCCACTGTAGGAACAAAACGCAAAACGATTCCACAGATAGCTAAAAGGAGATACTGGATAATTCCCGGTGCAAGAAGTGGCAATATTTTTATAGAAATAATATATAAACTCGGCAAAAGAACAATATAAATAACCGAACGCTTATAGCTTCCCACACTTAAAAACAAAAAGAAAGGAAGCAAGGCAAAAAAGAAATAGAAAATAATAAGGCAGTTGCCCCCAGCATTCGCCATCACAAAAACTGACAACGCAATAAGTAAAGTGATTTTTGTGCGAGGATCAAGATGCAGACCACCGCTCACTTTGTTACCCATAAAGGTATATGCCATTGCTATTCCTTAAAATACACGCGTACCCTAAAGTGGCACATAACGTGAATTTATGTGCCACCTATAAAATTTCTTTACGCAAGACCTGCACGCTTAAAGTTTTTTGCCAATACTTTCTTGCCGATAAAACCACCAACAAGGCCGGCAACAAAACCACCAATAATAAGCACTATAAGCATCCATGAGGGAAGAAAACTATTCAAAGCATTCACGTAATCTTGAGTGAAACCACTATCACGCAAACCCTTCATGTATTCATCACGTGAAACAATAATAGGAATATAATTGCCGATGATTCCTACAGAAAAAACAGCAAACGCAAGAACGCCATTCTTAGCTGCGTTATATCCCCCAGCTTTCAAAATGAGATCTGCAATAAGACCTGAAAGAGTGAGTGTGCCAATGATCCACAAGCCCATACCTCCAATGAACATCAGTAAACCAGAAAGCAAACCGAAAAGAGTAACTAAACCAAAAGTTCTCACTTTTGAATAGTAGAGCATAACTGCAACCCCACCGATAAGCGGCCATATAACGATAAGGAGTGGAATGAAAATCGGAATGAAGCCAAGCATTCCAACCGCCATACCGATGACAAAGTTAATAGCAACAAATACACCAAGGTTAATAAGATCTTTTGCCCCGATACCTTTCGAAGCTTGCGCGTTTTGCTGCTTAACATTTTCGCTCATAATTTCCCTATTTCAGAAGTATAAAATAAAACAATATGTATTTTAGATTAAAAATATAAGGTTAGGCAACCCATATAATTATAGTAATTGTTACATATCTTAATTCCCCCCCTCCACATCACCAAAAAATAAAGTGAAGCAATCTCAAACGCTCATAACGCCAGAAATCACTTCACTAAATATGCTCAACTACGATAAATAAAATATTTACATATTAATATGCCAACCTGCAGCTGCTTCACGTTCAGCCCAGAAAGACGCATAAATACCTTTTTGAGAAATAAGTTCATCATGCTTACCAAGCTGCACAAGACGCCCAGCATCAAGAACAGCAATCTGATCTGCACCAGCAATCGTTGAAAGACGATGGGCGATCGCAATAACAGTACGTTCTTTCGCAAGCTCATGCATAGCATCAACAATAGCAGCTTCATTTTCTGCATCCAATGCCGCCGTCGCTTCGTCAAACAACACAATAGGAGCATCCTTCAAAAAGGCACGAGCGATAGAAACACGCTGGCGTTCACCGCCCGACAGCCTCTTTCCGCCTTCACCAACTGGAGTATCCCAACCATTTTCGAGACGTGCCGCAACCTCGTCCAATCGAGCTAAACATGCAGCTTTTCGCACCTGCTCATCAGTAGCCTGCGGATTGCCGATACGGATATTTTCTTCAATCGTTCCATCAAACAAATAAACATTCTGGAACACAAGAGCGATCTGTTTCATCAAATCAGCAGTATCCATATCGCGAACATCTACTCCGCCTATACGCACACTTCCTTCTTGTACATCCCAAAATCGAGCTATGAGACGCGTAAGAGTTGTTTTGCCCGAACCGCTTAGCCCCACTAATGCAGTTAATGAACCTTGTGGTACACTCAAAGAAACTCCATCAATAACCGTGCGTGAATCATCATAAGAAAAGCGCACATTATCAAATTCAATAGAAGAATCCTCTGATTTTTCCACTAACTCATTCTCATTTTGCTTTAACGGTTCATCTGCCAAAACTTCATTACATAAATCAATAGCGTTTTGCGAAACACGCAAAGCCATACCTTGCTGGCCAACCATATTCAACGCGTCTACCGCACGCAAGGCGATGATTCCAACAAAAAAGAATTCCGCAATACCGAAATGTTCAACAGATGCATCAGCAAACAAAATAGCTGAAATAACAAGAACAACAAGATAAATCAACTGCACAAGAACTGTTTGAATAAAAATCGGGCGCGTTGTTTTATTCAAGGTCGTGCGCGTTGCATTATAGTCATTCTTCAAAGCTGTATCAATACCGTTCCAATTCGCACCAACAACACCAGATGCACGTAAGGATGGCTGCGCCTGAGCAAACTCGATAAACCTACTTGCAATTTCAGCAGAAGCTTTTTCTTCTTCTTTATGATATTTACCAGCAGTTTTACCAGACCACTGAAATACAGCCACAAGAAAAGGAGTAAGTGCAAAAAAACCAATACCCAAACGCCAATCAATATAGAAAAACACCACACCAATAACGATCGGAGTAACAATTGAATGTACATATTGACGCAAGAAAATACCGGGAAGATTCATTAACATCTGCAAATCGCGCGTCAAAAGGTTACTCATATATCCGCCGCGTTCTTTTGTGAACCACCCCAAGGGAAGACGAGCAATATGATTTCCCATACGACGCTGAACTGGGCCCAATAATTTTTTCACACCAACAAGATATCCGCGTGAATCAAAAACGTAATATAGGATGCCATACACTACAGCTACAGCGCCAGCAATAAGTGCTTGTTTTAACGCCGCAGACATATCGCCAGCAATAAAAGAACGAACAAAAGGTAAAATCAACACATAAACAAGGCCTTCTAACAACCCTATCAACACATAAACAAGCGCCTGCACATGAACGCCCGCACTACTACCTGTTAGTTTATCTGCTTCACGTGAAATCATTTTTTAACCTTCTTCCACATTCTGGCATTGCCACATATGCGCATATGCCCCATTCTTTTCCATTAATTCTTCATGTGTTCCCTGTTCACAAATGTGCCCGTTTTCCAGCACCACAATATTGTGTGCGTGGCGTATCGTATTCAAACGATGTGCAATAACAATCGTTGTACGCCCTTGCGCAAGACGCCCTAATGCTTCTTGAATAACACGCTCATTTTCTGGATCTGCATGAGCAGTCGCTTCGTCAAGAATCAAAATTGGAGCGTCAGCCATAATCGTGCGCGCAATAGCAATACGTTGCGCTTCACCACCAGAAAGATTAACACCAGAAGAACCAATAACACTCTCATATCCGTTCGGCAACTCCATAATACGCTCATGAATATTTGCCGCTTTAGCTGCCTCAATGACATCTTCACGCGAGGCATGCGGGCGAGCTAAACTAATGTTTTCATGAATAGAACTACGCAAAAGCTGTGTATCTTGAAACACGATTCCGCATTTCGACAAAACATCAAGACTTTGCGCATCACGAACATCTATGTCGCCAATTTTTATCGCCCCACTACCAACATCCCAAAAACGCGGAATCAAGCGAGCCAAAGTTGTTTTACCTGAACCCGAAGAACCAACCAGTGCCGTTACTGTTCCTGGTTTAATATTCAAAGACACATTTTGCAGAGCGGGACGAGATTCTTCAGTATAAGAAAAGACAACATTATCAACTTCAACATCAATGTCATTCTCAGGAATTTCACGTGAAACATCTGGCTCTTTCAATGGTTCAACATCCATAATAGAACCAAGATGTTCAGCCGATGTCGCAGAATTGCGAACAAAACCAGCACTTGCCATAATATTATTAATAGCCTGTGGAACACCTGTACCAAGAATCAAAAAGGCCGCAGCACTAGAAACGCTGATCCAATCCATATGAATAAAAAGAATAAAAATAAGAGTAAACACAATAAGAATAACAGCAGGGCTCATCAACATTTGCGCCATAGAAAATGGAGCTCCTGTCTTTTTCGCCCACACATAGGTAATATCAATATAATCATCAACCGCCTTTAAGAAACGACGTGATGCTTTTTGTTTTCCATATGTTTTCACAACTTCAATACCATCAACCATTTCAACTGTTGCATTAGAAACTTCTGCAAGGCTTGCATTATATTTATTGTTCAAGGTTTCAAAATCACCCATCATGGAAAACATCGAAATAGAAAAAGCACACATGATATATACAATCAAAATAAGAGCAACACGCCAATCAACTACGAACAGATACCCCAGCGCTAATAACGGGGAAATAATAGATGCCGTAAAATCAGCTGGCGCGTGCCCCACCATTTGATGCATACCCAAAACATCATCGTTAGCTGCCTGTTTGATTTCCCCAGATGAATGATTAGAAAACCACCCTAAAGGCATACGTGAAATATGCTCAGCAAGCATAGTACGCACATTGACTCTAAACTGAGCATCTGCATAATGGCAGATCCCAGTACCTATACCAAAAAGCAAACGCCCTAAAATCGCGCAAATACCAGCAATAATAAGACGAGGCATCAACCATTGAAGCTGAGGGACACCTTCATCGATTGCATGCATCGTTATATCAGCTAATAGATAATATGGCATAAATGTGAAAATTGACGAAATCGCCGTCACAATAACGCCTACTATAAGTTGCGGACGTACTGTTGCCATAAACCGCATGAGCACACTAGAAAATGTTGCTTCTTTCATAGCGGCAGCTTCATGTTTTTCTTTTTCTTCTTTCATTATTTTCCTTTACTTCGCTTTTTTGTTCATAACATAGGCATGAGTACAACAAGCTTCAATAAAATCACTATCATGAGTCACCACAGCAATTGCTGCTCCGTTTTGCGCAGCAAGTGTAAGAGCATCCGAAAGACGCAACATATTGATCGCATCAAGTCCACTTGTTGGTTCATCAAAAATAATGACTTTTCGTTCTTGCATCAACGCACACACAACAGCAAGACGTTGTTTTTGCCCTCCAGAAAGAGCATAAGGATGTGATTCTTTATATTCATATAATCCTAATTTTTTCAACAATTCACGCGCTTTTTCAACGTTATCTTCTGTAGGTATTACCTGCAGCATTACTTCTTCGGCAACAGAAGCAGTAAAAAATTGTGCCGATAAATCATTTGGGCTATACCATACTTTTTTTCGTAAATGACGAGGTTTTACATTTCTTCCATCAATACATATACTGCCACTTTGCGTTTTAACAAGGCCAGCAAGCGCGCGCATAAAAGTAGTTTTTCCTACCCCATTTTCTCCGATAATCGCTGTAATATTTCCAGAACATAAGTCCAAAGACGCATCACACACAATATCATCTTTGTCTATACGAACTGTTACATGAGAAGCTTTTAGCTCTACATTATGGCCACTAGCACCATCGACAGATGATTTGTGTTGGACAACTTCCTCCATGTTCTTTGTCATATCAGAGGTTCTGATCCCCATTTCCAGTCGTTCTGATTGCGTTAATCTACGCACATCATCAGGGCGCATCGTACACACTTTTCGCCCTTCATGCACATAATGAAAACTATCCGCAACATCCATTAAGTATCCAATTCGATGTTCTGCAATCAATAACGTCACACCTTGTTCTTTAAGACGTTTCAATGTTTGCCCAAGTTCACGTGCAGCGTTTTCATCTAAATTTGCTGATGGCTCATCCATAACAAGTATTTTTGGAGATGGCGCCAGTGCAGATGCTATTGCAGTTTTTTGTTTTTCACCACTTGAAAGAGTATCAATTTTTCTTCCACGAAGATTTTCAAGTTCCATATTTCGTATTAACGTATCCACTTTAGAGACAACATCTTCATGAGAAAATCCTAAATTTTCACACCCAAAAGCAATTTCGCCTGCAAGTTGTGCAGAAAAAAATTGTGATGCAGGATCTTGAAAAACCGAGCCAACATATTCAGCGCGTTCCCATGCGGCAAGTTGTCGTGCATCTATACCGTTTATTCGTATTATTCCTTGTGAAGCACCAGCCCAATACCCGCCAGCAAGACCATTGATACAGCGAATGATAGTTGTTTTACCACTTCCAGATGCCCCCATCAATACATGACATTCACCTTGTGGAACACGGAAACTTATATCATCAATACTTTTATGCGCACCTGCGTATGCGAATGAAAGACTATCTATTTCGACCGCAACATTTCTGTTATTCATGTTCTTACTTTTAGACATTTGTTGTACCTACATCACTTAACCAACTAAAACCGCATTCATAGCACACCAGTTCGAGAAAGAAATACACACAATACACACACAGATACAGTTGCAACAATTGCTGCTATATCTGTTATTCCTACACGCCTATAGTAGTAACTTGTTCGCGGGTGCGGAGATTCAGCTGCACGAGCTATTGCCGACGTAGAAAGCTTATCAGCACTTGTTGCCAGTGAAAGCATCAACGGAACAACAATATATTCGATTACCAGCATCGGGTTACGCATCATCGAACTAAATGAAAAGAGCGAACGCATACGCACCGCATCACGCCACTTACTCCAAAACATCGCAACTGTAGGAAAAAACCTAACAACTACAAGCATGCCAACGATTATTTTTTTAGGGACATGAACACGTGCCAAAGATGCACTAAGCAAACCAGGTGGAGCGCTAAGAAGAATAACAAGCGCAAGAAAAGTAGGCATCATACCGATAATCTGTAGAATTTTCGGCGCAGAAAAAATAAAAAGGTGTACATGAAAAACAAACATAAGAAGATATATAACAAAAAGAACTATATAAAAAATCAAAAATGATTTCGCCATATCATCTTTATGAGATAAGGTCAAAACAAGAATCAAAAAAATTGAAAGCGGCAACGAAGAAAGTGATGTTTGCAAAAAATATATTGTCACAAAAACAGTTATATAAATAATAAGACGTGTGGCAACATTAAAACGAGCATCAGGTTCTTCAGTAATATTGTTCTGTTTTATAGCATTATCAACATTATCAATAACAGAAGAATGCAATCTGCACACACCACCTTCATAAGCAAAAGGAATAATTATGTAGATAATCATTACATAATAAACTTAGGTTATGCAACCCTTATTTAGGCGATAATTAACAACAAACGCTCTACAAAATAAAACGTAGCACCTTATACTGAGGTGTCCAAATCTACCGAATAACAGAGCTGCCAAGAATAGCAGAAATTTGACGCTCTTTCACTGTATTCAGCATATCCACACGCCATTGCGGGCACCCCTGCCCAGGATTTTCATATTCAAAATCACGCAACGACACTAATTTCGCACGAATATCACTCGTCATCAATTCACGCGCAATAGATTCGAAAGTGCGTCCGATTTTTGGTCCGGCAGCAAAAGAAATGTATTCCTCTAAATCATCTGTTTCCATCATCGCCGGCAAACACGCTAAATTATGATCAAATAAAGGAGCCATACCTTTTACTTCACCAGTATCGTTATCCACAAGAAAACCATAGTTTCCCGTATGACGATCAGTATTTAACATGATTGCATCCATAACAACCATTTCGCGAAACTGTTCTTCGCAACCATGCTCGCGAGTAAAGTTCAACATAGAAGAGGTAGTTACACGCCCATCAAGCATCCTATACGCCGCGACAAAACCTTCATCTTCGTTTGTAAAAAGCGGACATTTCGAGGCAAGCTTTCCATGATATTGAACAACAGAATATGGCACATGCTCCACACCTGCAGCTTCAAGAACTTGAGTGGCAAAGACTTCAGAATACGGCTCAAAACCAGCATTTGCAGCACCTTCAGAACCGCGTTTCAACATTGAAATTTGATTCCCATCACGCACCCAGCATTTTGCAAAACTACCCGATGTGGCGAACTCTGGTGATGTAGGCGAATTCTGCCTGCCAAACATACCGGTTCCGTCAAAAGCAATGCGAGCAACAATATCATCAAATGGATTACGATATAAAGAAACATCATTCCATGTTAAATTTTCATCTTCAGGTTTCATCCAAAATGTATCAGTTAACGAAAGACAACGAACCATTCCAATAAAATTATGACGATCATCCAAACCAAGCTGACGCATTAATGCTTGAATAGAATTTCGATGTTTTGCTATTTGTCGCCCATCAATCCACTCATCAATAGTAGAAAACGCATAAGGAAAATAACTACCCTCTTTACACTCCACTGGCACATATGTATATTCGTCAAGTTCATATTTTTCTTCATACACACCAACGACCTGATCTTTGTTCATAAGCTGATACCGCATATTCACCTCCTTCAACCCTTGTTTCAATACACCTCATATTATCAAAACTACCATTCCAACGAATAGACATCAACACACTTATCAAGGAACGTAAAACCAACCCAGTAAAATGTATTCACATCATCTTTACCTATTGGAAATGCTGCAGATGCATATAAATCTATGGACAAACGCCGCGACATCAAAGTACTGCTGGATCCATGGGCATAAATTATCACAACTCTATAAACTAAAAGACTGGAGCCATATAACTCCAGTCTTTTAGTTTCACGCATCATATCTATTTCTTTTATGAATCAACCCCACAATAACCAACAAAAGAATACCAATAGCTCCCCACCCTAAAAGAACCTCAATATTATTCGCCCACACGCCACTATCAAAGTAAAAAATAGAGCGCACACCTTCGGCAATATTATATTGCGGAATCCACGGAACTACCCAATTACGCCATAGTGCAGGCATAAGCTCTCGAGGCAGCATTGCCGTCATCATACCAAAGGCAAAAGTGATAACAACCGTTAGTATTCCAACTGCTTTATGAACATTGAATGCTCCAACAAAAGCAAACATCAAACAGGCAGAAACGATCCAATTATAGGCAAAAATAGTTAAGGCCGGAATAGATAATCCACCAAACCATGAAACGATAGCAACACTTAACAAAGCAACAATTGCTGATGCTAACACGATAAAAATGCTTTGTCCACCGAGACCTTTCCACGTTTTTCCGATACGTCCACCAATGGCAACAGACACAAGAATGGATGCCATAAATGACATCATAAATAACGGCATGACGACGATCTGCGCAACAACCATAGCTCCCATAATGCCACCGCCAGTAACATTTCCAGTATTGACTTGATTAACAACAACATTTACTCCCACCTTCTGCATTTGCCCTGGAATTATGGAAGCAAGTTGAGTGGCAAGCATTTGATTTTTTCCAATATTCACGTCAAAGATAAATGAAGGTTCTTCAATATCTGCTTGAGGATTTTGTTGCAATACTGCTTTTGCCTGAGTAAAACCGGCAGGTATTTTTAAGATTCCATAAATTTCATTGTTCTTTAAGGCATTGTTTGATTCTTCTTCTGTTTTATAGACAGACACATCAAAAGAATCCGATGCAGAAGAGAAGTTTTTTGCGATTTCCTCACCAGCATTCATTGTTCCTTGCGGCGTTTGCACACCCTCATCTAAAACAAGCACACCAACAGGAACATCTTTCATCTGGGTATGCGTCATGGGATAAAAAATAGTTCCCAAAATAAGCGATATGAAAACAAGTGCCACAAAAGGAAGCGCATATGCCTTTTTTCCAAGTTTCTCTAACATTCTCATCACCTTTCTTTTAACTTTAATCAATATAGTTAAAATGAATACTGAGAAAAATAGAGAAAATTAAAATATATTTCTAATAAAATACGGTTATGGCACGTCCACCAAAAGACATGAAAAATAATGCACGAACACGTATTGAAAATGCATTCTGGGAACTATTAAAACAAACAGAAGACTACAATAAACTAACTATCAACGCACTTGCCAAGCAGGCACGTGTCAACCACAATACGTTTTACTATCATTTTTCAAACATTGAAGAACTTGCACAAATACTGTGCGATCGGCTCGTTAATAAAGCACCTGTGGAATCAATGTATCAACTTGCCCTTGAGAGCAAGCTTGATATTACGAATTTTCTTGAAATAAACCCATACTTTTTTGAAATCGTAGAACACGCAAGCCTCATAGTACGCTCAGGAACACCGCAATTGACCAACCATATACGCAAAGGCATTGCTCAACGTTGGATGAATACAATACTCGACAATACCCACACATTGCCAGAACACACAATGCAAGATATCCGCACACTTATTACATTTTTAACTGGTGGTTTTCTATCGGTTCTATCTAACTCCCCCAACAATATCAGCGATATCGAATCCCTTCCTCGTGTCCTCAATATGGGAATTGCGCACAGCATTATCGATACACTTATAAAATTAACGCAACCGCATAGCACAAAGGAATAACAGCTACTTCTTACCAACCAAAACATCCATATCAACTATGTTCGAATGCAATCTCTCCATAAAGTCTCTATTATGATGAGCAATGATACATATAGATTCTATAGAACGTTCGCGAATGATGCTCTCTGCTTCTTTTAATGACTTTTCATCTGCGCCGGTTAAAGGCTCATCAAGTAACAATATGCTAGAAAATCTTGCCATTATGAGCGAAAACAATAATTTTTCTTTCATGCCTTTCGAGTATGTTTCCACTAAAGAATCAGTAAAAGAAAGATTCAATCGTTCCATGTAAGATACACAGGTTTCATAATACTTCTGATGCCTTTCACCATCGTACCCAAATAACTGCGCAAACACAGCTATATGTTCTTCCAGATTTAACTCATGAAATAATTCATCTTGAGCAGGCAAAAAAGCTATATCAGCCGTATCAATTTTCCGGTTTCGCCACTGAATACTTCCTTCATAGTCGGATCGAAAACCACCAATGAGTTCTAATAATGTGGTTTTACCAATGCCGTTTGCACCTTTAAGCCAATAAATATTACCCTCTGAAAATTCATACGTAAAATTCCTTATAACAGAGTTATTTTCTCCCGGATACGTATATGAAACATTGTCAACAATCAAGCTAGACATATAAAACTCCTATCACTGCAGTTAATACATCATAAGCAAGAAAAATACAAGCTAAAATAACAGAAAATTTTTTTGACGCACCAACATAATGCATTAAACTCCACACAAATACAATGTGAATACACACAAAATCCATAATACTTACATAATAGGAAATCCAAAACGGAACACCAATATCAGTAAATAACAAATACATGCTTAATAAAACTAAAGACACATTCATAAAAACAAAAACAACAATATACAGATTACGAAAAGAAAAAGAACCAGAAAATAAACTCAAAAGAAAACCAATAACAAAAGAAAAAAATAAACTCAACACACCAAAAACAGAAAAAATAAACAATATTTCAAACAATTCAAACGCCATTGAGCTAGGCACATCCAATAAACCCTGCTTCTTCATATACTTATTCACAGTCAACACACTAAAAACATTCATGAAGCACACACATATCAGCACTAAAACTTTTAGTATTTTCCTATTATTATATTTCATATTTCTACACTCCTCCTTCAATTTTGTTACCTACACAAAACTCACGTACACTTCCAAAAAACCGGCTATACAGATACACGCGCATCCCAAAAACAACAAAATAACAGACATATAAAAATATGTTTTCACTGATTTTCGCTGTATTTTAGTGACGAAATAAGAAATTATCGCCAACAATGGAACAGCAGATGCACTAACAAAAAAAGAGAATCCTATAACTTCTATAAAACCATGCGGAAGTATACCTGTAATAAAACTTGTCAACATTTTTTCTTGCTCAAGAACGTGGAATAATTTCCCCACAACAACTCCATTAACTCCGATAAGCAACAAACCACCAACAGACAAACTCAATAAACCAACACAAAACATCTGCAAACCAACCCATAAATTATGGGCAACAACAGACCACACACTTGTACCATTGCCAGCACTTAAATCTAAATCATCTTTTGTTACAACAAAAGGATGCGCATATCCGTACATTCCTCCCACCGCAAAGAGCACAATAGATAAGCACATCATGAAAATAAAAAAGTATTTGCTATCCATTTATGCACCGATTCTGAAATCAAACTTTTTTTGCCAAAAATAACCCAATAATTTTTTTTCAATGTACATAACCAAAAGAAGAATAATCAATTCCCAGACAGGCAATAGGCTAAGGAAAAAAACAAAAAAAATATGCGTCACATATGGCTGAGCTAACACAAAAAATACAATTATAAATAGCGGCACCACTATTGCAAATGTGCGAACAAGACCCTGAAATTTTTCCTGCATTTTCATAATAGAACTATCATCATCCTCTTCACTTGTTCGTTCTTTCATAGGTTCCAACAATAAAATCGGGTGCATGAACAATTGGAAAAGAGGAGCAGAAAGAAAAGAAACAAACACAGTCGCAAAAATCAACAAAAACTGCCAAATATCCATATCCATAAGACAAGCAAAGAAGAAAACCAAAACACAGTACATGAGCATAGGCAAAACTACCAAACGGCACAAAATTGTTTTTCGCACAGTATTTAACACAATAAATTTTTGCACACTAAAGGAAGAAAATAGTATATGCACCTTAGAATTTTCATACCTAAAATCAAAAATGCTCCACATCTCATATAAAATATTTGACACGTGTGTATGTGACGCCATAAGTAATGGAGCAACAAGAACAGTGGATCGGAACCACACATCATTGCTTAAAAAACTAAAACCTAGAAAAAAACCGAGGAAAAATAGGCTTTCGGAATCAGGAAAAAAGACTGACCAAAATTTTCTTCCTAAAATCCATCCATTATCATACAATTTGCGAAAAAAAACTTTTGAATATACAGAATTGTGTGGCACAATAAATAAAATCCATTTTTTAAGAATAATTGAATCTTCTACAAGAAACTTATCACTAAACTCAACCGCATAATGCATGCTATTCACTAAACCTACAAACAATACGAAAACAACAAGAACATATTTCAGCACATAAGATACATCAATAGAAAAATACACATATTCTTTTACCATTGTAACAAAATCATTTTTTACACCATACACAACATATTGCCATGCTTCATCTGACAAAAAATCACGAATAGAAGAAATGCTGCTCCATGTATGTTGCAAAAAAAGCACAATAATGAAGCTTATAAAAAATCCGATAACAAACGCAAAAAGTTTCACATATACAGAACTGATAAAACGAAAAAAAGTTGGACCTTTTGAAGCTTTAGATACGAATACTTTTGTTCCAAGAATACTGCCCGCACGAAAAGACAAAAACACTGAACAAATCAACACAATAAATAGGACAAAAAAATCCATATCCATGTTATGCACATAAAACAACAGAGCAAAAAGAAAGAAGAAAATAAAACTTTCTTTACACATAAAATACTTAAAAGAAATAGATGCGAATCTTTGCCGTGCATCATTTTTGTCATTATTATAAAACGAAGATACAAATGGAAAAATTACTAACTTTTTTCTAATAGAAAAACCAAGAACAAAAGAAACTACCATAAAAATAAGCACATACCCATAGGGAAACAAAAAAGAATCTAGGAACATAACCATAGAAACGCTTACAAACTTATGCACAACATAAGCAGACAACAAAGCAGAAAAGAAATTCACAAAAAGTGCAAAAATAATTGAATGATACACATTTTTACCTAATCCAATATCGTTAACAAATCGAATATTAAATTTTTGCATCACTCGAAAAAGAAACACATTATCTTTTCTCCATAAGCGACGTAATACAGCTTCATCAAAAGATATTAATAATGGACATGCTGCCTGATCACCATCAAAGTTTTCAGTCAACAATTTTCCGTGTTCTTTAGTTTGTGCGACTACCATGCGATAGTTGCCTTACGTCCTTTTTCTTTTATCATCTTCTTCAAAAATGCTTTTACACTAGCTTTTCCAGCAGCAGCTAAAAGAGCCAATCCACCGCTGCCAATCGAGGTTAAAATAGTAACAATAGTTGTTACCCAGCCACCAGCCTGAACAACATTCAACACAACTGCAGAAGCCCATGCAGGTATACCAAATTTTTGCGCTAAGTTTCCAACCATGACAAACTGCATCATATAAAGACCAAGAATCATAAAACTACACACAACAACAGCTCCAGCAACCATATGTACAGGTTTATACTCTTTCATAAGCTTGCCAACTCTTTCGATATAACTTATATGAACAAGTATAAAACTACCGTGTGTGTATGTGTGTGTGTCAAGCACTATAAAAAATACCCTAGGAAACCTAGGGCATTTCACATAAATCATATGCTTATTCGCTTTGTAATTCATCAATTACAAGTTCAGCGAGCTGAATAGCATTCAAAGCTGCACCCTTACGCAAATTATCACCAGCAATAAACATCACGAGACCACGACCATCTGGCACCGATGCGTCTTGACGGATACGCCCAACAACAACATCGTCGTGCCCGGCAATATCCTTTGGACTCGGAACATCCTGCAACTGAACACCTGGAGCGCCTTTCAATAAAGCGCGCGCCTGATCAGAGGTTACTGGGCGCGCAAATTCTGCATGCACAGCCAATCCATGAGTTGTAAACACTGGAACACGTACACATGTGCCAGCAACAGCTAAATCAGGAATTTCAAGGATCTTACGCGATTCATTACGCAACTTCTGCTCTTCATCAGTTTCTTCAGAACCATCATCAACCAAATTACCAGCAAAAGGCACCACGTTAAATGCTATATGCGATACATATGTAGATGGCTCTGGCAACTCAACAGAAGAACCATCAGTTACAAGACCTCCAAGATTTTGAGAAGCTCCTGCAACAATCTGATCTTTCAATTCATTAACACCCTTCAAACCAGAACCAGAAACAGCCTGATAGGAAGAAACAATAAGGCGCTGAAGCTCAAAAACATCATGAAGTACCTTCAAGACCGGCATAGCTGCCATCGTTGTGCAATTCGGGTTGGCAATAATTCCCTTAGGACGATTCTTCAGCGCATGGGGATTAACTTCGCTTACCACCAACGGCACATCGTCATCCTTACGCCATGCAGAAGAATTATCGATAACTACTGCACCAGCTTCAACAAAACGAGGTGCATGTTCTTTTGAAGCAGCACCACCTGCAGAGAACACGGCAACATCAATTCCGGACAAATCCGCCGATGCTACATCTTCCACAACAACATCTGCACCCCGGAATCGCAAGACAGTACCTGCACTACGAGACGAAGAAAAGAAACGAACTTTATCTGCTTTAACATTGCGCTCTTCAAGCAATGTGCGCATAACACGGCCAACTTGGCCTGTTGCACCAACAACAGCTAAGGTAATCATCGACCTGTACCTCCATAAACAACAGCTTCACCGTCAGCATCTAATTCAAAAGCAGTGTGGAGCGCACGAGCAGCATCATCAAGCTTTTGCGGATCAACAACAACAGAAATACGAATTTCTGATGTACTGATCATTTCAACATTAATAGAATTTTCAGCTAAGGCATTAAACAACTTTGCTGACACACCAGTATGCGAACGCATACCTTCACCAACAATAGAAATAATTCCAATAGGACTTTGCGTTTGGATATTATTAAACCCAAGCTCTTCTTGAGCTTTCTCTAAATTCGCAACGACATCATCCATTTGCTCAACTGGAACAGTAAAGGAAATATTTGAAATTCCAGGATTAGACAAAGACGAATTTTGCACGATCATGTCGATATTACCATCAGCATCAGCAACAACAGAAAAAATATGGGCTGCTACACCTGGAATATCAGGAACTCCAACGACGGAAATTTTACCTTGAGAACGGTCATGCGCCACTCCTGCTACGATGGGAGCTTCCATTGCGCGGTTCTTTGATGAGGATTCATCCACGATCCATGTACCTTCCTTATCTGAGAATGACGATCTAACATGCAATGGCACATTAAAACGACGAGCAAATTCCACTGCACGTAAATGCAATACTTTTGCACCATGAGCAGCAAGTTCGAGAGTTTCTTCATACGTCATTACTTTAAGCTGTCGCGCTTTTGAAACAATGCGTGGGTCAGCACTAAAAACACCATCCACATCGGTGTAAATTTCACACACATCAGCACCTAAAGCAGCAGCAAAAGCAACAGCTGTCGTATCACTGCCGCCGCGCCCTAGTGTTGTCACATCATTATTTTCAACGTTAACACCTTGAAAACCAGCAACAATAGCGATCGCACCTTCATTCAACGTTTCTTTGATGCGTTGAGGAACGATATCTACGATAGATGCCTTACCATATTTAGCATCTGTTTTCAGCCCTGCCTGCTGACCTGTATAAGCACGAGCTTCACAACCTAAATCATTAACAGCCATAGCAAGCAAAGCCATAGAAATTCGTTCACCTGCAGTTAAGAGAATGTCCATCTCTCTAGCTGGCTGTGTGCTTGTTACTTCATTGGCAAGGTCAAGTAGCTCATCCGTTGTATCTCCCATTGCGGAAACAACGACAACAACATCGTGACCATCATTTTTTGTTTGCGCAATGCGACGGGCTACACGTTTGATACCTTCAGCATCCGCAACAGAAGAACCACCAAACTTCTGCACAATGAGCGCCATATACCCTCCTTTTTGTCATCTCTCATTCTAAAAGGAAGGAATATAACTTTCCATACTCACATATCCCCAATGATGAGAAGTTAAACATATGTTTCTTAGGTAGAGTAGCTTTTTTCGTATTTCTTCTGTGTTTCACGATTCTCTCAGGTCCATATTTATAAGAGCACAATACTGCACACATTCACACATCAACAAGATAAACCCCCTAATATCACTTAGGGGGCGAGCCACATGTTTTATGTGTTATTATTTATGTTATTCCATTTATGGTTTTATCCCGTGATGATGCACTTTTTGCATCATCACTTTTATTTTATATTATCGAACAACCACCCCCCGCGCTTTTAATTGTCCAAGGACCGGATACAAAGATGCGCTCGACTGCGTTGTAACATTACCACCAGCAACCAAGCCAACAACCTGATTACGGGAATTATACAAAGGGCCGCCCGAATCGCCAGGCGCAGTCACCGAACGAGACATAATGAAGTAGTTCCCCCACGATTGCACCTCTGCAGCCTGAATATCGCCACAGTAGTTGTAATCACGCGGATAATTTGCATCAAAACGTTGACGTGTCATATCATTCATGCCGCACACCTCAAGGCGTTCACCAACATTCACCTTTGCAGACGACACAGAAGCATAATTATTGGTGCGGTAACCGCTGATGCGCAATAATGCAACATCAGGGTTACGCGCCCAATCACCCGGTTGCGCCCAAATAACTTGGGCTACACCCAACACTTTTCCACCGCGGTTCATATGTGACGCATAAACTTCAATATTACGAGCTGCCACCTGAAGATGCTCAGGAGAAGGAGCGTAATAATTTGAATAACTACGTGTCACACAGTGTTTTGCTGTCAAGATAAGATCCGGGCCAACAAATACACCTGAACAGCTACCACCCAAATTCGTTATTTTCAACTGAACAGTCGTTACATGAGTATCGCGGCGCGTACCTGCAGCATTAGCTTCCTTTTGAGAAACCCACCAAAAGACTGCAGTTGCAATAAGCCCCAACACAACAAACACACTAACGCCAAGCGTTACTTTCTTTTTCATTTCCACTCTTTCTCTAGTTAAAGGAGTGTGCACACAATGACGAGATATCTTCAGACAAAAGCATAACAAAAAAAGATACAAAAAATAACAGTTTTATAACAAAAAAATAACAAATAAGTGAAACTCTAGTTTTTATAGGAAAAAGTACCTATGTTATCTTTATTACATGTATTTATTCAGTGCTTTTGTAGCCTTTATTGGATAAATAAATATCATAGTTTTTCTCTAATCAACATAAAAAAGCGGGGGATATAAAATATAAATATTACATTTTTATAACCCCCGTAAAAAATAGATCTCTATGCCATGGAATATTCACCTAACATAACAACACTGCCCCCATCAACACCTTTTGTGCCAGAAATACGACGAACAGGCGTGCCAGAAGAATAATCCTTCACATCAATAGCGCCCTCTTGAACAATATCCCCACAGATCCACGAACGCATCCCCTCTTCTTGACAGATGCGCATCACATCATCAGCAATATCAGCAGAAACAATTGCCACCATTCCTGTACCTAAATTGAAGGTCTCTTCAAGATCTTCCCATGGCAAGGAAGCCAAAGATGAAAGAACCTGAAAAACAGGAAGCACATGAACACTTGAGCGATTCACTCGAGCAGCTAAACCTTGGGGAATAACACGAGCAACGTTCGCCCCAAGACCACCACCAGTAATATGCGAAAAAGCATGTACACCAGCAAGCTCAGCTAATCGTAAGCACACATTCGTATACAAACGCGTAGGAGTCAATAATTCTTCACCTAAAGTAGAAGAAAATTCCGGAACATATCGCTCAAGTTCCCATTGTGCATGAGAAACAATATGGCGCACCAAAGAAAACCCGTTTGAATGCACACCAGAAGATTCCATTCCAATGAGAACATCACCAGCTTGCACTTTATGAGGACCAAGCACTTTCGATGCCTCCACAACACCTGTTGCAGCGCCAGCTATATCATAATCATCTTCACCCATAAGGCCGGGATGTTCAGCTGTTTCGCCTCCCAATAGCGGTACATTGATCGACTCACATGCGCGCGCAACACCACTGACAATATCAGCAATGCGCGAAGGAACAACATGACCACAGGCAATATAATCTGTCATCAATACCGGGCGCGCACCCACCACCACGATATCGTCAACGACCATACCAACGAGATCTTGCCCAATAGTATTGTGAACATCCATAGCTTGAGCAATAGCTATTTTTGTACCAACGCCATCAGTTGAGGTTGCTAAAAGTGGCCTCTCATACTCTTTCAAAAGCGAGACATCTACCATGCCGGCAAAACCGCCCACACCGCCAATAACGCCAGAATTCATTGTGCGAGCAACAGATTCACGCATCAAGTCAACAGCACGGTCTCCTGCCTCCACGTCAACGCCAGAACGCGCATAGGAATTTCCCTGTTGTTCAGCCATTTTGAACCTTCCTTAATTTAACTCTAAATCTGAGCCCGCATGACGTGCCGCCATACGAATATCAACCGGATACTTACCATCAAAGCACGCAGCGCACAACTCATGAGAATTTTGACGCGTAGCCTCTACCATTCCATCTATCGAAATATAGCCCAAAGAATCAGCACCAATCGATTCGCAAATTTCATCAACAGTTTTTTGATTCGCAATAAGCTCACTGCGCGTAGCGAAATCAATACCAAAAAAACACGGCCATTTCACAGGCGGCGAAGAAATACGAATATGGACCTCTTTGGCCCCAGCATCACGTAACATTTTCACAAGCGCACGCTGCGTGTTACCGCGCACGATCGAATCATCAACAACTACAAGGCGTTTATCTTTAATGACTTCTGGTAAAGGATTTAATTTCAAGCGAATACCACGCTGGCGTGCCAACTGCGTTGGCTGAATGAAAGTACGGCCGACATATGCATTTTTCACCAAACCCTGACCATAAGGGATTCCACTACCCTGAGCATATCCAATGGCAGCAGGAGTCCCAGAATCTGGAGTTGCAATAACTAAATCAGCATCAACGGGGAATTCACGAGCTAAAATACGCCCCATTTCAAGGCGGGAAGCATTGATCGAACGACCAGAAATCACTGTATCGGGGCGCGCCAAATACACCTATTCAAAAATACACCCAGCGCGCTTTTCTTCGCCCCACATACGCGAGCGTACACCATCTCCATCAATAACAAGCATTTCACCCGGTTCAACTTCGCGAATAAACTGAGCTCCCACAATGTCTAAAGCAGCAGTTTCAGAAGCTACGACCCAGCCAGCATCAATTTTACCTAACACTAAAGGGCGAAACCCTTGCCTATCACGCGCGGCATACATTTTACCCTCATCCATTAAGACAAGCGAAAATGCCCCTTCTAATTTTGGCAAAATACTATACAGACATTCTTCAAAAGTTTTATGCCCTTTTTCAAGATGAAAAAGCGCTGTCATAACAGCAGTATCAGTTGAAGAACCATGCCCCAGCTCTCCTCGAAGATCCTCACCAGAGCGAGCAACGACTTCTTCCATCAGAGCACTTGTGTTTGTCAAGTTCCCGTTATGAGCAATGGCGACCGTTCCATGTTCCGTAGAACCCAACATAGGTTGGCCATTTTCCCATGTAGACGCACCTGTTGTAGAATAACGAACATGACCGATCGCAATATCACCACGCAAAGTACGTAAATTCTGATCATTAAAAACCTGCGAAACAAGACCCATATCTTTATACACAAAGATACCTCGATGATGCCGCGCCGCAATACCAGCTGATTCTTGTCCGCGATGCTGCAAAGAATACAAACCGTAGTAAGTTATTTGAGCAACATCCTCACCAGGAGCATACACACCAAAAACACCACACTCATCTTTTGGCTTTTCTTCTTCTAAAAAACTCACCTTGTTGCTCCCTTTCTACTAGTTATATACTTACACAAAAATTTGTGTTCTTTGTGATTTTCGCTTGTTATATAACCTATAGACACATTACTTATATAGCTTTTTCAAGAACATGAGAAGAAAAGAGTGGAAAAAAATCACTGATATCCGCTTTTGTTCCACTCGCCATAACCACCCCCTCTTCTATTCCTTGCTCCCACGGTAATTCACCTAAACACAGAGCCAAAAAAGTAACAGCACTCATTTCTACTACATGAGGCGGAGTCCCCCGTCGATGAGCAGAACCTTGCACACACTGAATAGCACCACAATAAGGAATGCGCACTTCAACTGTTTTGCCTGGATGACGCTCTTTTATTTCACTCAAGCACAATCGCGCACATGCACGTATATCGGATTGAGACCATGCATTCTCTAATACGTGAACAGCCCCAAGAGAAGAATTGTCACACAACTCCTTTTTCATCAATGCAAGAATTCGAATACAGTCTTTTTCATTAACGCTTGTACTAACCACTCACACATTCTAAAAGAGAGCACATAAGAAAAAAGGCTGGCACACCAGCCAGCCTTTTAAGAAACAAAGATTTAGCTAATACCCTGCGCAATCATTGCATCTGCAACCTGAACAAAGCCAGCAGCATTAGCACCAAGCACGTAATCACCAGGCTTACCATACTTATCTGCAGCCTCTAAGCAGGTGTTATGGATATTTGTCATGATGTCATCGAGGCGCCCCTTGACATCATCGAAAGTCCACTGCTGACGTGCAGAGTTCTGCTGCATTTCAAGAGCAGAAGTAGCAACACCACCAGCATTCGATGCTTTACCTGGAGCATAAAGAACACCGTTAGATTCATAGACCTCGATAGCTTCAGGCGTGGAAGGCATGTTTGCGCCTTCGGCAACCAACTTAACTCCATTCGCAACAAGAGCCTTTGCATCATTCTCGTCGATTTCGTTTTGAGTTGCACATGGAAGAGCGATATCAGCCTTGATATCCCACACTTTTTGACCTGCACGGAACTCAGCACCATTACCGCGGCGCTGCGCATAATCAGAAACGCGACCGCGTTCTACTTCCTTGATCTGCTTGAGCAATTCGATATCGATACCATTCGGATCATAAACAGAACCAGAAGAATCAGAAATGGATAGTGCCTTGCCGCCCAATTGAGCAACACGCTCTGCAGCATAAATTGCCACATTACCCGAACCAGAGACAAGAACTGTCTTTCCCTCAATCGAATCATTGTGCTGTTCGAGCATACGCTGAGCAAAAATAACTGTTCCGTAACCAGTTGCTTCTGTACGAGCAAGAGAACCACCCCAGTCAAGGCCTTTACCTGTGAGCACACCAGCATCATAGCGACCTGTCAAGCGCTTATATTGACCGAAGAGATAACCAATCTCACGACCACCAACACCAATATCGCCTGCAGGAACGTCAGTGTTTGGTCCAATGTGACGATAAAGTTCTGTCATGAAGGACTGGCAGAAACGCATAACTTCAAGATCGCTCTTACCCTTAGGGTCAAAATCAGAGCCACCCTTACCGCCGCCAATGCCTTGGCCCGTCAATGCATTCTTGAAGATTTGTTCAAAACCAAGGAACTTAATAACACCGACATTCACGGATGGATGAAAACGCAAGCCACCCTTGTATGGACCAAGTGCGCTGTTAAACTCAATACGATAACCACGGTTCACATGGATCTCACCTTTATCATCAGCCCATGGCACACGGAAAATAATTTGACGTTCTGGTTCAACGATGCGAGCAAGAATTGATTGATCAATATATTCTGGATGTTTTGCCAACACTGGCTCAAGAGACTCAAAAACTTCACGTACTGCTTGATGAAAAACTCCCTGAGAAAAATCGCGAGTTTTCACTGTTTCAAAAACTTTTTCTAGACGTGCATCCATGCTATGTCCTTTCGTTTCGTCTACCAATCTACATGCTCTTATAGAGTTCTCTATATGTCGCTTTTCTCAACTTTTCTTCATAAAAGTAACGAAAGATTCAATACAGAAAATCTACCTTAAAGCTTCCCTTACTTTTCTACATATCTTAACATCAAGATATCAGAGTTTCTCACAATATGGACATTATTTAATATAGAATACACTTAAAATAATTTTATTAGCTTCATTACCGGCAAAAACATATATGCATATTTTTTTATAATATGCAACAATTATTAAGACCAAAAAATCTTGACATTAAAATGTTTCATCTTTATTTCTATCA
>JAGBKC010000048.1 GCA_017934115.1 Actinomycetaceae bacterium
TAATACTTATGCACATAGGAAGAATATGGCTTACTTTTCCGCACTATATAGGCGCATGTACTTTCTCTTATATGAATCTGACATTGTGAACACATGTCACGTGATATCAGAGAAATAACCAGAGCGTATGCAACAAATATAAAGTACCATAGTCGCTTATGGGTTCGCGAAATGGGAAATATTATTTTTCCACGAATATGCGCTGGTTGTGGAGAATACGACACATCTTTGTGTGCGAAATGCCGCCACATAATGAAAGGCAACTGGCGAGAAGTTCACAGCGATCTGGAATATATGCAGTTTTTTTATACATACGAATTCTATCGTAAAAAAAACGAACCCATTAGCGATGAAACCTATGTGCAATTTCCAATATATGCACTAGGAACATACGAAGAGGAGAGAAAAAACATTATTCTTGCGTGGAAACACCATATTGATGAACAATTGACGTCATTCCTCTACGTGCTAATAGCACAGCAAGGTGTTCTATTAGGAAAGCATTACCGCGAACACTGGGGAAAATGCTGTGATATTGTGCCAGCGCCATCACATCCAAAAAGAAAAAGAGAAGACCTATTCATTGCGGGCCACATCGCTAAAGCTCTTGCCTATGGAATGCAACAATCTGGCATTAAAGCGAGAGTATGCGATGTTTTAGAGCGCTCGCATTCTTTGCGAGTGAAAACAGCTCATGAGCGATATAAAAAACAGCAAGGTATCACCTTAAAAAATGAAGAGATGCTTAAAAATCCTATACTTCTCGTTGATGACGTGGTAACAACGGGATCGACATTAGCAGGATGTGCACGAGCACTAGGTGAAAACCACAGAGCGGTGTTGGCGTGCGCGCTCGCGGCAACGCCTCAAAAGAGCAGGAAAGATGAAAGACACGCCGAGGTGGAGAAGAAAAAAAAGTAATTTACAGGCGTTTTTCTATATGTTTTAGTATAAAAAGCCATATAAATGGACAAACTACCTATGAATAACGATGAAAAGACGACTAACATAATGGGTGTTCAGAGGTAGAAAATACCGTATATGTCTTGTGCTTTATGCACACTATTGAGAGGGGTTCTCATGGAGATCGTCGTCAAAGGCCGTAACACTGAAGTTACCGATCGTTTTCGTGACCACGTAGAAGAAAAACTTCAAAAAATCGAGCAGCTTGCTCCACGTGCGCAGCGTGTTGAAGTAGAAGTTCTTCACGAAGGAAACCCTTCGCAAGCAGATACATCAGAACGCATTGAAATCACTGTGCGCGATAAGGGTCCGGTTATTCGTGCAGAAGCTGCTGCATCTGACCGCTATGGTGCTCTTGATTTGGCTCTTGACAAGTTGTTTGAACGTTTGCGCCGTGCACGTGATCGCCGTAAGGATCATGGTCGCCGCTCTCTTATTCAAGAAAAAGCAGAACCATTGAACTTGACTCCTGAAGACGTCAATGTCAAGAAGGAAAAAGAAGAAGCTCCACAAGCAAGCGTTCCTACAGTTCCAGGCGAAGAAGTGGAAAATCAATTGGGAGATTCTCCGGTTTTAGTTCGTCAAAAGCTCTATGAAGCTCGTGAAATGTCAGTTGAGCAGGCTCTTTATGAGATGGAACTTGTCGGTCATGATTTCTATTTGTTCATTGACGAAGAAACAAAGCAACCATGTGCTGTCTATCATCGTCGCGGATGGACATATGGCGTTATTCGTCTTGATGTCAAAGCTCAATAATTTTCTTTTGAAAACGGCTGTCGAGAGGCGGCCGTTTTTTATGCTTAAAATAACCTACCTTTTAGGAAAAATGCCCGTGAGTAAACTTTTCTCTTGGTAAGCTGTAGAAAGATTACAGAAAGGGCCGTCAAATGAATGACAAGACACAAATAATGCAACGTCGTGTTCTTCTGAAATTATCAGGTGAAATGTTTGGCGGTGGTGAAGTTGGCTTAGATGCTGATGTTCTTACTCGCGTTGCAAAAGAAATTTCTGAAGCTGTAGCTCAAGGTGTGCAGGTTGCTGTTGTTGTTGGTGGTGGTAATTTCTTCAGGGGAGCAGACCTTCAAAAGCGCGGTATGGATCGTGGCCGTGCAGATTATATGGGTATGTTGGGAACAGTGATGAATGCCGTTGCTCTTCAAGATTTTATTGAACAAACTGGTACAGCTTGCCGAGTTCAAACCGCAATTGAAATGCGTCAAATTGCTGAACCTTATATTCCATTACGGGCAATACGCCATTTGGAACGTTCACGCGTTGTCATTTTTGGAGCGGGAGCTGGAATGCCTTATTTCTCTACTGATACGGTTTCTGCTCAGCGTGCACTTGAATTACGTTGCGATGAACTCTTGGTTGGAAAAAACGGGGTAGATGGCGTGTATACTGCTGATCCTCGTGTTGATAAGGACGCAAAAAAGCTTGATGTATTGACATACCACGATGCTCTTGCTCAAGAATTAAAGGTGATGGATGCAGCTGCTTTTTCTTTGTGCTCTGAAAATGCAATGACAACTCGAGTTTTTGGCATGGGTGAGCCTGGTAATGTAAAGAGGGCACTCTGTGGTGATGCTATTGGTACGCTTGTGACTGTAGAATAAATCGTAGGATAAGGAGTCATAATGATTGATACTATTCTTCAAGAAGCAGAAGAGAAAATGGAAAAAGCTATTGAGGTAGCAAAAAATGATTTTTCCAATATTCGTTCCGGGCGTGCAAGTGCTGCTTTGTTCAACGATATCAAAGTAGATTATTATGGTGCTCCAACACCATTACAGCAGCTTGCATCAGTTGCTATTCCTGATGCTCGTACTGTTGCTATTACTCCTTATGATCGCACTGTTATGCAAGCAATTGACAAAGCTTTGCGTGAAAGCGATTTGGGTGTTAACCCTGTTGATGACGGTGCTATTTTACGTGTTGTGATGCCAGCACTTACTGAAGAGCGTCGTAAAGACTACGTCAAGCTTGCAAAAGCAAAGGCAGAAGAAGCGCGTGTTTCTTTGCGCAGTGTTCGTCATAAGGCAAAAGATAGTCTTGACAAAGTGAAAAAAGATGGCGAAGCTGGTGAAGATGATGTCAAGCGAGCTATTGATAATTTAGATTCTTTAACAAAGAAGTATGTTGAAGTTGTCGATACGTTATTGGCTGGTAAAGAAAAAGAACTGCTTGAAGTATAGTTTCAAGGTAGAAGCGTGAATTTCTCTTCATTCATAGATCGTCTACGTCCACATCCACCTGCTCCGCCCGTAAAATCAACATCGCGTGCGGGGCGTGATTTGTGGAAAGCTGTTCCTGTTGGTCTTGTATTGCTTTCCCTTGTTGCGCTTTCCCTTGTGTGGAATACCGTTGTTTTTGCTTTTCTTGTTCTTTTTGTTTTGCTTTATGCGTTATGGGAAGTAACAGGAGCTTTTCTTGTGCGAGAGATTCGTCTGCCGTTGTTTCCTCTTTTGTGCGGAACGGGCGCTATGGTGTATGCGGTATGGAATTTTGATTTTATGCATACATTCGTGATGTATCTTGTTAGTGCACTGACAGCTTTTATATGGACTTTTTTCTACGATAATATTCGTGTTTTTTGGCATCGTCTAGCCGGTATTTTTGTTTTGACGTGGATTTCCTTTTTTGGTATTTTTTCACTTCTTCTTTTGCATTTACCTCAGGGTATTGGCTGGATCGCTGCTCTTGTTCTTTTGCCTGCTGCAAGTGACACCGGTGGATGGCTTGCTGGTGTTCTTTTTGGTAAACACCCTATGGCTCCTCGAATTTCACCGAAAAAAACATGGGAAGGTCTTGCAGGTTCTTTAGCTCTTGCTATTCTTCTTGCTTTTATTGTTCTTGTGTGGAGTATGCACTACTCGTGGTATTGGGCTCCGCTTGTGGGAATTCTTGCTACCATCATTGGAACATCTGGTGATCTGGCAGAATCTTCATTAAAACGCTGGCTGGGAGTCAAAGACATGGGTTCTATTTTTCCAGGTCATGGTGGTATGCTTGATCGCATTGATTCTATTGTGTTATGGGCTCCTGCTCTTTACTGTGTAGCCTATTTTTTTCTTATCTGACGTTCTTTTGTAAGTGAGATGTATTCATGGCAGAGATAGCGAAAAAACAGAAAAAAACACTAACGGCTTTTCCGCACAAAGGTACACGTACAAAAGTGAATACTCATGCTGTTTCTTCGCCACATCAGGTTTTGCCAGATTCTACGAACGCACCTTTTCTTTCTTTTGCTGGCACATCTAAAGGTAAAGCACCTATGCATTTTGCTGATTTTTCTTATGATGAGCGAAAGGAAAAACTAAAAGAAAAAGGCTATCCTGCGTTTCGTGCAGATCAATTATCGCGTCATTATTTTGAACGACATCGTATAGATGAAGAAGAATTAACTGATATTCCTCAAGCTCAACGTAAAGATATCATACGATCATTTTTTCCACCGCTACTAACAAAAGTTCGTGAATTAGTAGCAGACAAGGGAAAAACCATCAAAAGTGTATGGAAACTTTATGATGGCCACCTTATTGAAACTGTTCTTATGCGATACCCCAAGCGCACAACTTTATGTATTTCTTCGCAAGCCGGATGTGGAATGGCGTGCCCATTTTGTGCCACTGGACAAGGAGGATTACAACGTAATTTATCAACAGCAGAAATAGTTGAGCAAGTCCGTCTTAATATGGTGATGGCTGAAAATGGTGCTTTGAGTGGCGGACCAACGCGCATTTCTAATATTGTTTTTATGGGAATGGGGGAGCCTTTATCAAATTGGCTGCGTGTGAAAAATACACTCCATCGACTTATTGAATCGCCTCCGAATGGCTTTGGTTTAGCAGCCCGCAATATTACGGTGTCAACCGTTGGAATGGTGCCTGTTATAAAAAAACTTAAAGAAGAAGGTTTTCAGGTAACTTTAGCTGTTTCTTTGCATGCTCCTGACGATGAATTGCGCGATCCGCTTATTCCTTTGAATGCAAAATTCAAAGTCGATGAAGTTCTTGATGCTGCCTTTGATTATTACACAGGTACAAAAAGGCGCGTTTCTATTGAATATGCCCTGATCAAAAATATGAATGATCATGAATGGCGAGCAGAATTATTGGCGAAAAAAATCAATGAACGTGGGCGTGGCTGGGCGCATGTGAACCCGATTCCGCTTAATCCCACGCCTGAATCTGTATGGACGGCCAGCACATATGAGGCACAAGAAAAATTTGTGCGTATTTTAAGTGATGCAGGAATTGCAACATCGTTGCGTGATACACGTGGCAGTGATATTGATGGTGCATGCGGTCAATTGGCGACAGAAGTAAAAGGCGGATCACCAAAAGCGCGTCAAGCTCGCTGTGCGGTTGATGATTTCATGGAAACAAGGCGCGTACAGGCTGAAAAATAAACGAGAAAAAGGCATAATTACACAACAGAGAATAATTGAGGAGAATGACGTGAGTAAAGAATCTTTTGATAGGGTGAATGTTTTTTCTCGTGGATACGATACGCGTGAAGTTGATGAGTTCTTAGAGAAAGCAAAGCGCGCTTATGCTGATCCCACGTCTACAGGAATGAGCTCCGAAGAATTATCGAATGTTGTTTTTTCGCAAGCACGCGGTGGCTATTCTCCGCAAGCTGTTGATGCTGCCATTGATCGCCTTTCAGCTGCTTTTGTGCAAAGAAAACGCAAGCAAGTTGTGGCACGATTAGGCGAGGAAACCTGGCTTAATCAAACCTATGATTTAGCGAAATCTCTATATCCTCGAATTTTACGTCCTGCAGGTACACGCTTTGAAGATGCGCAAGGTCAGGGATATAACAAAGATGAAGTAGATGAATTAGTTGATCGCTTAGGGCGTTTTTTTGATGGAAAAGATCGTAATTTGACCGCACGTGAAATTCGTAATGCTTTGTTTTCCTCTGCTCGCGGTGAGAACGCCTATTCTGAAGCAGTTGTTGATGTGTATTTAGAACGTGCATCCAGTGTATTAACAGCTGTTGAATAGATACTGTTATTATGCGTAATGTTATTATTTTAGGCTCTACCGGTTCTATTGGAACGCAAGCCTTAAGCATTATTGAACGTCATCAGAATGATTTTCGTATTCTTGGATTGGCTGCTTCTGGTGGGCGAGTAGAACTTTTAGCGCAGCAAATACAAAAATTTCACGTTCCTTATGTTGCGTTGTTTCAAGAAGGTTCTGTGCAGTGCTTGCGTGAATGCTTAGGTGAAAATGAGCGCGGTGTTGATTTTTATGAGGGTGTGAATGCATCTGTTCAGCTTGTGTCATTAGCGAATGAAGATACGATCGTTATTAATGGCATTACCGGTTCTATTGGTTTAGCGCCAACTTTAGCTACTTTGCGTACAGGCGCACAATTAGCACTTGCTAATAAGGAATCTCTTGTCGCAGGGGGTGTGCTTGTTAAAGAGGCAATGGTGCGCCCTGGGCAAATAACTCCGGTAGATTCTGAGCATTCGGCTATTGCTCAGGCATTGCTTTCGGGAAATCATCATCGCGGCCTTACATGTGAAATTGTTGACGGAACAACGGATGTTTCTCGTCTTATTCTTACGGCGTCTGGTGGGCCTTTTAGAGGAAAAAAACAAGAAGATTTGCGCGATGTGACACCTCAGATGGCGCTTGAGCATCCCACGTGGTCGATGGGGCCAGTGGTGACGATCAATTCTTCTACTTTGATGAATAAAACATTAGAAATTATCGAGGCAGCGTATCTTTTTGATATATCTCCTGATGATATTGTGCCTGTTGTTCATCCGCAATCTGTTGTTCATTCGATGGTGGAATTTCGAGACGGGGCAGTAATCGCTCAAGCATCTCCTCCAGATATGGCTTTGCCTATTGCGTTGGGGTTGTCGTGGCCTGAGCGTATGGATAATGTTGCTCGCCCGTGTTTGTGGACAACCCCAGTGTCTTGGAATTTTGAACCTTTGGATGAAGAAACATTCCCATTACCTCGCATTGGCAAGGACGCTATGAAAGAATCTCCTTTGCATCCTGCGGTGATGAATGCGGCTAACGAAGAGGCAGTCGATGCATTTTTGAATGGCAAACTTGCCTATCTTGATATTGTGCCGCTTGTTATTTCTGTGCTTGAAAAATATGAGTTCTCTTCGAATCCTTGTTACGAAGATGTTATCGAGGTAGAAAACTGGGCGCGTTCGCAAGCGCATCACTTTATTGATAAACAACTGTAGATTCAGGAAAACCTGTGAATATGTGAGAGGTAATCGTGGCTTATTTTTTTGGAATTCTCTTTTTTATTTTCGCTATTTTGTTTTCTGTTGCTTTACATGAATTAGGGCATCTTATTCCTGCAAAGATCTTTGACGTGAAAGTTCCCCAGTATTTCATTGGTTTTGGCCCTACAATATGGTCAAAGAAAATTGGCGAAACTGAATATGGTATTAAGCTTATTCCTTTGGGTGGATATGTGCGCTTGGCATCGATGTTGTATTACGGCTCAGAAAATCGTCGTCAATATAAAAAAGATGGTGTTACGTTAACTTTGGCTGAAGAAGCACGCAGAGCGAGTGCTGGTGAACTTGAACCGGGCGAAGAACATCGCGCATTCTGGCGACTTGCTGTGTGGAAACGCTTTATTGTCATGTTTGGCGGACCTTTTATGAATCTTGTTCTTGCTTTTGCATGTATTGGTGGTGTGTTTGTTGCTTTAGGAACGCCAGAGGCAACACCAATAATTGAAAAAGTGCAAATGTGCGTTGATTCGGAAAATGAAACGCAATGTACAAAAGGGCAAACGCCTGCTGCTCTTGCGAATTTGCAAGCAGGAGACACTATAGTTCAGTGGAATGATAAAGACATTGCAAGCTGGAATGATGTCACTCAAGCTATTATGGCGACAGGAAATAATACTGCTGATGTAAAGGTGAAACGTGGAGAAAAATATGTGGATCTTCAGGTGACGCCTATGGAGCGTATCGTTGATGTCGATGGGCAGAAGCAAACGCGCTACTTTGTTGGAATTACCTCGCATATTGAGCAAAAGAAAAAATCTTTTAACGAAGTGCCAGCTTATTTGTGGGGCATGACAACTCAAACTGTTTCCGTGATTGCGCATCTGCCGGTGGAATTATGGAATGTGACGAAAGTTCTTTTAACTGGTGAGGGTGAACGTAACGGAGTGATGGGGCTTGTTGGAGTTGCTGATATGGCTGGTGATATTACAAGTGCTGAATCTGCGCAGTACACAAATTCTCAACGCTTTGGTGATCTCATCTTTTTATTAGGCTCGCTTAATTTCTCCCTTTTTGCTTTTAACCTTATTCCTCTTTTGCCTCTTGATGGTGGACATATTTTAGGTGCCCTTATTGAAGGTGTGCAAAGTATGTGGGCGCGCTTGCGTAAAAAGCCAAAGCCAGATCCTTTTGATACCGCTCGTTTTACGGGCTTGAGCCATGCGGTTGCTCTTGTTTTTATTGCGATGACTGTTCTTTTGATCGTTGCAGATATTTTTGTTCCTGTGATGTAATGAGAAGTGATAACTGATGTGAAGAGCAGCAAAATGTGGTGACTCTCCCCATGGCTTTTACTTTGTTGTCAAGGTATGTGCACTATGCTTGGTGACGGATGCTACAACTGGCGGTAGATGAATAACATCGGGGAGTAGCACTATGCACAACGCATGTACACGTCAGTCGTTCGCCTGGGCTGGTTGTGTTAGACGGTATCTGTAGAAATAAGGAGTACTATGAATAACACTTTTAACCAACCAATTGCGCAGGTTGACCCAGAAGTTGCTGGAATCCTTGAAGGAGAGCTTAAAAGGCAGCGCACATATCTCGAAATGATTGCCTCAGAAAACATTGTTCCACGTGCAGTTTTGCAGGCACAGGGCTCTGTTTTGACAAATAAGTATGCTGAAGGTTATCCAGGTAAGCGCTATTATGGCGGATGCGAAGAAGTTGATAAAGTCGAAACTCTTGCCATTGAGCGCGCAAAATCTTTGTTTGGTGCTAACTATGCAAACGTTCAGCCGCATTCTGGTGCTCAAGCAAATGCTGCTGTTTATCATGCTTTAGTGCGTCCTGGTGATACTGTGATGGGTCTTGAGTTGGCTCACGGTGGTCACTTGACGCATGGTATGAAGATCAATTTCTCGGGTCGTCTTTATAATATGGTTGCCTATGGTCTTGATCCGCAAACACATCGTATCAATATGGATATTGTTCGTCAGAAAGCCTTAGAAACACGTCCAAAGATGATTATTGCTGGCTGGTCAGCATATCCTCGCCATCTTGATTTTGCTGCTTTTAGGGAAATTGCAGATGAAGTGGGTGCGATTTTATGGACAGACATGGCTCACTTCGCTGGTCTTGTTGCTGCTGGTCTTCATCCTAACCCAGTGGAATACTGCGATGTTGTTTCTACGACCATTCATAAAACTTTGGGCGGTCCGCGTTCAGGTATGATTCTTTCACGCGATGGTGATACCTATGGTAAGAAGTTGAACTCTGCCGTCTTCCCTGGTCAACAAGGCGGCCCATTGATGCATGTCGTTGCTGCAAAGGCTGTTGCTTTAGGCTTGGCTGCAACTGATGATTTTAAGGATCGTCAACAGCGCACACTTGATGGTGCAAAGATTTTGGCCGAGCGTCTATGTCAAGATGATGTGAAGAATGCCGGTATCTCTTTGGTGACAGGCGGTACGGACGTTCACCTTGTTTTGGTTGATTTGCGCAATTCTGAACTTTCTGGCCAAGATGGTGAAGACATTCTCGATAGTGTCGGTATTACTATTAACCGTAATGCTGTGCCATTTGATCCACGTCCACCGATGGTGACATCTGGTTTGCGCATTGGCACAGGAGCATTGGCAACACGCGGATTTGGTGAAAAAGAATTTGAAGAAGTAGCTGACGTCATTGCAACGGCTTTGGTTCAAGGTAAGAGTGCAGACATCGATGCGTTGCGTGCACGTGTAAAGAAGCTTGCTGATGATTTCCCATTATATGAAGGGCTTGATCAAATCGGCACATCTGAGGTGAACTAAAATGGTAGCTCAGATTCTTGATGGGAAAGCTACTGCACGAGCAATAAAAGATGAATTGTGTGCTCGCGTTGAAGATTTGAGAGCTCACGGTATTACGCCTGGTTTAGGCACTGTTCTTGTTGGTGACGATCCGGGATCTGTGCAATATGTTGCGGGAAAACACCGCGATTGTGCAGAAGTTGGTATTGCATCTTTGCGTGAAGATTTGCCGGCTGATGCCAGTGAAGAAGATGTTCGCGGAGCTATTGAACGCTTAAATAACGACCCTGCATGCACGGGTTATATCGTTCAGTTGCCTTTGCCAAAAGGCATGGATACAAATGCTTTATTAGAGCTGATCGATCCGCAAAAAGATGCTGACGGTTTGCATCCAACAAATCTCGGTCGCTTAGTTTTGCGGGCAAGTGAAGATATTACCTCTCCTTTACCATGCACTCCGGCTGGAATCGTGGAATTGTTAGAGCGTTATGATATCGACCTTAATGGAAAAAATGTGTGCGTTATTGGCCGAGGCGTTACTGTGGGGCGCTCTATTGGGCTTTTATTGACGCGTAAGAACATTAATGCGACGGTCACCTTGTGTCATACGGGCACGCGTCATATGAAAGAGCAGACGTTGGGAGCTGATGTTATTATCGCTGCTGCAGGAAGTGCTCATCTTGTGAAAGAAGATTGGGTGCGTGAAGGTGCGGTCGTGATTGATGTCGGTGTTTCACGAGTCTGGTCTGATGAAAAACAAAAGTACGTTATTGCTGGGGATGTTGATCCTGCCGTGCGGGAAAAGGCTGCATGGATATCGCCTAATCCTGGTGGTGTTGGCCCAATGACGCGTGCTATGCTCCTTGCCAATGTGGTACGTATAGCTGAAAACGCATAACTGAGATCTTTAATTGGCTCCTTTATAGAATGCATGACTATAAAGGAGCCTTTTTATGTTATTGTGCGTGCGCTCACATTATGTTTCATAATGTGGACGGATTTTTTCTTTCCCTTTTTTTGCAGGTACATTAAAGGTCATCGCAAGGTTAATGAGTTCGAAAGGAGTCATCATGATGTGTTGCATGTGCATGCGAATGAAGATCTCTCGAGCTCTGCGATGTGCTTAAAATTTGCATATTTATTTCTATCGATGAGCTCGGGAGTGACCGGGCTTTTTTTTTGTGCTCATTAAAGATAAATAATTTTTAGTTTCTGAAATATATTCATATAAGGGGAGAATAATGGCTCAGCAGATTAGTTTTAATGCATTCGAAATGAACTGCATTTCTCATCTTAGCCCAGGTTTATGGCGCTATCCTGGCGATCAAGCACTTCATTACAAAGATATTGGGTATTGGCAAAATTTAGCACAAGTAGCTGAACGTGGTTTATTTGATGCTATTTTCATTGCCGATGTTATTGGTGTATATGATCTTTATGGTGGAAGTGATGAAGCAGCTTTACGTACGGCGCTGCAAACACCAGTTAATGACCCGGTCCAGTTGGCAGCTATTGGAGCAGCTGTAACGGAAAATTTAAGTTTCGGTATCACGGCTGGCGTTCCTTTTGAGCATCCTTTTCCGTTTGCCCGCCGTCTTTCCACTCTTGATCATTTAACAAAGGGGCGCGTAGGCTGGAATATCGTTACTGGATACTTACCAAGTGCTAACCGATCAATGGGGCAAGTCGAGGCACCTCATGATGAGCGTTATGATCAGGCGGATGAATATTTAGAAGTTATTTACCGATTTCTTGAAGGTTCATGGGAAGATGACGCAGTCATTTTGGATCGCAAAACAGGTCAGTTTGCTGATCCTGCAAAGATTCATCATATTCGTCATGATGGAAAGTATTATCCAAATATTCACGGCATTCACATCAGCGAGCCGTCTCCGCAGCGCACACCTGTTCTTTTTCAGGCAGGTAACTCAACGCGCGGCATCAAGTTTGCTGCGAATAATGCTGAGGCGCTTTTCATTGCTCCTCCAACAAAAGAACACGCAAAAGTTCAGGTTGATCGTATTCGTAAGGCACTTGTTGATGCTGGTCGTAATCCTGATGATGCAAAGATCTATATCCTTGCTACTGTCATTACAGATGAAACTGATGCCTTAGCGCAAGCAAAGTTTAAGGATCTGCTTTCCTATGCATCTGTTGAAGGGTCGTTAGTAATCAATTCGGGTTGGCTAGGTGTTGATTTGTCGAAGTATGATTTGGATCAGCCTTTGAATAAGTTAGAGTCCAATGCAATGCAAGCGGCTGTCGAAAGTTTACGTGATTCGGTGACAGAAGAAGGAAAAACGTGGACTGTTCGTGATCTTATCCGCTATAGCGGTGTTGGATGCCATGGAATTAAGATTGTTGGCGGTGCTCAAAGTGCATCAGATAAAATCGAAGAACTTATTGATTACTCGGGTGCTGATGGCATCAATCTTGGGTATGCAACAACTCCAGGAACACACGAAGATGTTGTGAACTATATCGTTCCTGAATTACAAAAGCGCGGTCGATATAAGACAGAATATACGCCTGGCACCCTGCGTCACAAGATGTTTGGGCGCGGTGACCGTTTGCCTGATAACCACCGTGGATCAAAATATCGTATTGACGGTCCTTTGTCAGTTATTGATGATTTTAATGGCACAGGTCGTGCGAAGAACTAAGGGTAAGGAAATATAGTGTCTTTTTTGAATGATGCAGAAGAAGGTATCTTCATTATTCATGAGAATTCAGAGTGGATTCCACCTTTTGAAGATGCTTTTAAGCGAGCGCATCAACCTTTTCATCAATGGATCCTTACTGAAGGGCGTATTGACCTTGATCGTGAACCGCCCAAAGGGATATTTTGGTCGCGATTAAGTGCATCTGCGCCTAGCCGCGGTCATGGATTATCGAAGGAATATGGACGTACCGTTCTTGCATGGCTTGAAAGCTATGGTCGAAAGGTGATTAACGGCTCGGATGTTTTAGAGTTTGAAGTATCGAAAGCGCGCCAGCAGCTCACATTGGCGCGTGCAGGTTTTCGTGTTCCTCGCACTCAGCTTGCATTTTCTCTTCTCGATGCGTTAAAGGCTGCAGATTCCTTTGGTTTTCCCTTGATTTATAAACACAATCAGGGGGGCAAGGGTATTGGTGTTCAGCTGTTTCGCGAGCGAGATGAGTTGGAAGAATATCTGCTTTCGAATTCCTATGAAGATCCGGTTGATGGTGTTGCCATTATTCAAGAATATGTGGAATCTGCTGAACCTTTCATTACACGCTTAGAGTTCATTGGTGGAAAATTCCATTATGCAGTGCGTGTTGATACGAGCCAGGGGAGTTTCGAACTATGCCCTGCAGATGCGTGCAATGTTGATGATGTAGCTGAAAGAGATACTGATTTTCTTCGTGCGGATATGGGTATCAACCTAACGGGTTTTGCTCCGTCTGCGTGTGAAGCAGATGTGCCTGCTTTGGCCGGGGCTGCTTGTGAAGCATCCGATGGAGTTTTTACATTACGCGAAGATATTAATGCGAACACTCCATTTGTAGCTAAGTTAGAAGAATTCCTTCAGAAGCACCATATTGATGTTGCTGGCATTGAATTTATTGAAACGCCTGAGGGGGATGTAGTTATTTACGACATCAATACAAATACAAATTACAACTCTTTTGTCGAAGAAAAGGCGCATGTTCGTGGCGCTGATGCCATTGTGGCCTATCTTCAACGGGAATATAACAGTCAAGAAAAATAAGGAGAAAACATGAAATTCGGTTTTTGGACACCAGTTTATAATGGTTGGTTGCGTAATATTGACGATGAAAATGTTCCTTTAAGTTGGGAATACATCAAAGAAGTTGCACAACGTGCAGAGCGGGCAGGTTATGAATTGACGCTTGTTCCTGAATTGTTTCTTAACGATGTGAAGGGTATCAAGGCGCCAGCTTTCGAGTCGTGGACTGTAGCAGCTGCTTTGTGTGCATCAACTCAAAAGCTAGAAATTCTTTCTGCTTTGCGCCCTCAGTATCACCCAGTTGCATTGACAGCTAAGCAAATCGCTGTTCTTGAAGATATTTCTCAGGGGCGTTTTTCGGTGAATGCTGTTTCGGCATGGTGGGCAGAAGAAGCTCGTCAATATGGTATTGATTTTACTGACCATGATGATCGTTATGGTTTGACGCATGAGTATTTTGATGTCTTGCGTGGATTGCTTACTCAATCACCTTATAATCATCAGGGTAAATACTTCCAATTTGAGGGTACGTATGTTGAGCCAAAACCAAAGAAACTTCCGCTTGTGTACGCCGGTGGCGAGTCAGAGATAGGGCGTCAGCACATTGTAGAATTCGCTGATGCATATCTTGTTCATGGAGCAACTCCTGAAGAAGCAGGGGAAAAAATCGAGGATATGAAGCGTCGACGTGCCGAATTTGGCAAGGAACCTTTCGAAATCTTTGGTATGGCAGCCTACATTATTGTGCGTGATACGGAAGAAGAAGCACAAGCAGAACTAGCTCGTATTGTTGAGCCCAATCCTCATTCGTCAGGTTATGATTCTTTCAAAGAATTTACGAAGAATTCAAATTTGGATTTGGAGCTTTCCAAACGTGATTATGCAACAATGAATCGCGGTTTGCGCCCGAATTTTGTGGGAACACCACAGCAGGTTGCCGATAAGATCAAGGCATTCCAAGATGTTGGTGTGAATGTGCTTCTTGTTCAATCTTCCCCTGTGATCGAAGAACTTGAGCGTATTGCCCGTGATGTTTTTCCATTGGTAAACGGGTAGTAAAAGTTTCTCTTTATAAGCTGAGCAATGGTGCTTCATGTGGTATTCCTATCTAGTGTTAGGTATGCATAACCTGTAATATGGCCATGGCTCAGCTTTTATATTGCACGGCGTTTATATGCATGTGCATTTTACGAATAAGAAAGTAAGTAGGTATGAAACGTCTTCTTTTTATTGTTGGATCTTTTCATGAAAATGGCTTTAATTATCAGTTAGCTAAGCAGGTGGAACGAAGTATTGGTGATCGGGCGTATGTTGATTATCTTGATTATTCTACTATCCCGTTTTTTCGTCAAGAAGATATGTATCCCTGTCCGCCAGACGTAGAGGATGTGCGAAAAAAAATTGATGACGTTGATGCTTTGTGGGTATTTACACCTGAATATAACGGATCATACCCAGGAGTTGTGAAAAACCTTTTTGATTGGCTTTCTATTTCTTTAGATCCTCATAATTCGCGTGGTGAGAGCATTATTCACGCAAAAAAAACAGCAGTTGCCGGTATTGGTGGTAATACTGCTGCGCGAGCGCGAGAAGAGATGGGTGTTCTTCTTGATTTTATTCGCACCTATGTGTGTCATGACGCTGGGTTTGGAATTACTCCCAGGCGCGAAGAATGGGCAACTGGCCTTATTGAGTTTTCTGAAGAAACACAGCGTGATATTCACAAACACGTTGATATATTTTTAGATTTTTTAGATGAAGGATGATGTTATGGAGCAATACGATCTTTCCACATTACTTATTCATGGCGGTAAAACGACTGATGATCGCACTGGTGCTGTTAATATTCCTATTTATCAAACTTCTACTTTTCGTCAAGAGAGACTTGGGGGGAATGTGGAATGGGAATATTCTCGCTCGGGAAACCCGACTCGGCATGGATTAGAAACTCTTATTGCTGATATTGAAAAAGGGACACATGGATATGCTTTTTCTTCAGGGCTTGCCGCGCTTAATGCTGTGTTCTCGCTTTTGCAAGCTGGCGATGAGGTTGTGATATCGCGCAATGTTTATGGAGGAACATTCAGGCTTTTAGATCAGGTTTTTCAGCATTTTCATCTTTCTTATCGTATTGCTCAAGGGGAAACGGTCGAAGATTTTGCTCATGCTATTACCGATGCAACAAAATTGATTCTTTTGGAAACTCCTGCTAATCCATTGTTGAGCATTACTGATATACGGCGAGTAAGTGAATATGCGCATCAGCGCGGAGCGAAAGTTGTTGTTGACAATACATTCATGACTCCTTATCTGCAGCAGCCACTTGAATTGGGTGCTGATATCGTGGTTCATTCGGCAACGAAATATCTTGGAGGGCACAGTGATTTAATTGCTGGTCTTGTGGTTGTTCGTGATGAAGAGTTAGCTCAACGTATCGCTTTTGTGCAAAATGCAGCAGGTGCGATTTTGAGTCCTTTTGATTCTTTCCTGTTGATACGCGGCATAAAAACTTTGGGGGTGCGAATGGATCGTCATAGTGCAAATGCACTGAAGATCGCACAGGAATTAGAATCGCATCCTTGTGTTGGCCGTGTGTATTATCCTGGATTACCATCACATGATGGCTACGATGTGCACGTGAAACAAGCTTCTCAAGCAGGAGGCATGCTCAGTTTTGAATTGACAGATGATTGTGATTATGCTCGTTTTTTTGAATATCTAGACGTGGTGGCCTTAGCAGAAAGTTTGGGTGGCGTAGAAAGTTTGGCATGCCATCCTTCCAGTATGACTCATGCATCGATACCTTCTCATCTTCGCAAAGAAATGGGAATATCAGATTCTTTGATACGTTTGTCAGTAGGTATTGAGAATGTGGAAGACATTCTTAATGACGTTCTTTACGCCATTGAAAAATCTCGCAAATAAGAATAGGTAGTGGCACAATGGCTATTTATCGATCGATGCATGAATTGATCGGCAATACTCCTTTGGTGGAATTGCGTCATATACATTCTTTCCCTCATGTTCGCGTATGGGCAAAAATGGAGCTGATGAACCCTGGGGGAAGTGTGAAAGATCGAACTGGTATGTCGATGATTCGTGATGCTGAATTTAACGGTCTTCTGCATACTGGTTCTCATATTGTTGAAGCAACAGCAGGAAATACAGGAATAGGTATTGCTTTTGCCGCTTTAGAACGAGGATATAAAGTTACTTTTGTTGTTCCGGAAAAATTTTCGGAAGAAAAACAAGTTCTTATGCGAGCTTTAGGTGCTGATGTTATCAATACATCTGCAGAGGGAGGGATTTCTGAAGCGGTTGCCCGTGCAGAAGAGATTTTGCGGACTAATACGCAAGCGGTGAGTTTGCAGCAATTTGATAACCCTGCAAATCCTCGTGTCCATGAAGAAACAACAGGAAAAGAAATTATTGATGACTTAGCCTCGATTGGAATTGATGCCCATAGTATTGATGTCTTTGTCGCTGGTGCAGGATCGGGAGGGACATATAGCGGTGTGGCGCGAAAATTGAAATCTGTTCATCCTCGCGTTCATTGTGTTCTCGCTGATCCTGTGGGCTCAACGATGGGAGGTGGTGAGCACGCTCCTTATAAAACTGAAGGAATAGGCAATAATTTCATTGCGCGCACCATGGATATGTCGCTGGTTGATGAGATAATAAAAGTCAATGACGAACAAGCTTTTGGCACATCGCGTATGTTGGCTCAAAAAGAAGGAATTATTGCTGGATCGTCTTCAGGTGCTGCTGTGTGGGCATCTATAGAGATAGCGAGAAAAATACATCAGGGTGAGTATTTTTCGGGTGCACCATGGATGCCTTTGGAGGAAAGGAATCAGTTGAATATCGTCACTTTGCTTCCTGATCGCGGTGATCGATATTTTTCTGCTCATCTGTATGAATAGCTTGGTGGCTTCTATTTGTGTTCAGTGCAGAATCTTCACAAACACTTTTTCCTCATGTAAAATGTAGGGACGTAACGTGTAAAGGAACATAATATGGCGAATAATCAAGAAACTTCAGTAATGGATGCGATTTCCTTAAGTGGAAAAATTCCAGGCTTATCGCAAACGAACACACAAGGTATCCAGTATGCTCTCTCTGAAGAAGATCGCCAGGCTATTGAATCCTTGCCTTATGGTTCTGCTTTGCTGATCGCGCAATCAGGGCCAAATTTAGGTGCGCGCTTTTTGCTTTCGCAAGATGAATCTATTGCAGGGCGCCATGTAGAAACGGATATTTTTCTTGATGATGTGACTGTTTCACGTCGTCATGCTCTTTTTTATCGAAAAGATAATGAATTTTATGTACGCGATATTGGTTCTTTAAACGGTACATATGTTAATCGTGAACGCGTTGATGAACACCTTTTGCGTTTTGGCGATGAGGTTCAAATTGGGAAATTTCGCTTAACATATTATCCATCATCGAAATAGTGTGGCTCATAGAGCTTTTTGTGCTGACGTGTGTCACATGCGCATAAAAAATATCTTGTACTATTCTTAGTACGTCTACAACATAAGGAGGAGAGCATGACTGATCTGTTGTCTGCGCATACATCTGTGCAACATCAGCCGATGTTATTTGGTGATCCTCTTGCACATATTGATGAACGTACTGGTTATCGTGGTTCGGTTGCGTGTAAAGCGGCTGGCATTACTTACCGTCAATTAGATTACTGGGATCGCACAGGTTTTGTTTCTCCAAGTATTAGGGGGGCAAAGGGTTCTGGTACTCAGCGTTTATATTCTTTTCAAGATATTCTTGTCTTGAAAATCGTTAAGCGTCTTCTTGATAGCGGTGTTTCCTTACAGCGTGTGCGCTTGGCTGTTTCTCAGCTGATGTCTCGTGGAATTGATGATTTAGCGCATATTACTTTGATGAGTGATGGTGCATCTGTATACGAATGCACATCAGATGACGAAGTTATTGATTTGGTCCAAGGTGGCCAAGCAGTTTTTGGTATCGCAGTTGGTCGTGTATGGAGAGAAGTTGAATGTTCTCTTGTAGAGCTTCCAACTGACCGTCTTGATGTAGACGTTGTTCCTGATATTACGCCGAAAGCTCCAGCAAAACTTCGCGCTATATAAATTATTTATTTTTTCCTTTTCTTTTTTCTTGACTTTTTCTTTGGCCCGGTATCTTCGCGTATAGAAAGTTTGCGACCAGCAACTTCAATGCGACCAATTTTCTTTTTTTCACCAGCGCTCAGAGGTTGGTAAAGATCAACAATTGTGAAAGTCGGATGAATGTTGATATTTCCGATGTTTTCCCCTAAAAGACCGCCTTCATGGGTGAGTGCACCAACAATGGCACCCGGGCGTACTTTATCTTTGTGACCCACCTCAATTCGGTAAGGCAAGGCATTTTTATCTGTTTTTTTGCCCCGCTTCTTTTTTGATGTGGATTTTTCCGCCTTGGATGGTAAATGTTCAGGTCCATCATCGTAAATATCGTAATTCTTTAACGATAATGCAGTTAAACGTACGATAATGTCATGCAGATCAGAAGGTGAAGGATGTGCACCTATAGAAGTATGTAGATAAGAAGAGACAATCTCCTGATATGAATAAAGTGTTTTTTCATCTAGTTCATCTAATGCTTGTGTAAGCAGATCTTGAGCTTTTTGCTTTCGTATTTCTGCTTGAGAAGGAACATCGATATAGGTAATCTCAGCACCAGTTCGTTCTTGAATGGAGCGCACCAAATGCTTTTCTTTTGGGCTAATAATGCTCAGCGCCGTTCCTGTTCTGCCTGCGCGCCCAGTACGTCCAATGCGATGAACGTAACTGTCAACATCACGCGGTATATCGTAATTGATAACAAGAGAAATGCGTTCCACATCAAGGCCTCTAGCGGCAACATCAGTGGCCACGAGAACATGCAAGACACCTTCTTTAAGGCGCTCAATAATTTTTTCACGTTCATTTTGCGGTACATCACCAGAAAGTACACGCCCGGCAATGCCGCGTTTTGTTAGCTCAAGCATAAGGCTTTCTGCAGTTGCGCGCGTTCGAACAAACACAAGGATGGCTCCATCACTATGTGCGTTAATGATACGTGTTAAGGCAAGTGTTTTATATGCAGGAATAACCTGTGTAACATACTGGCTGATAGTTGATGCAGTTGTTGCTGGGAGAGCTACCTCGATTTCGATAGGTTCATGAAGGTGTTGATCAGCAATTTTGCGGATGCGCGCAGGCATTGTTGCAGAAAAAAGTGCTGTTATACGTTGGGGAGGAACATAAGAAGCAATTTTTTCGACATCTTCAGCGAAACCCATATGAAGCATTTCATCAGCTTCATCA
>JAGBKC010000049.1 GCA_017934115.1 Actinomycetaceae bacterium
GTGGAACTGTCGCAAATAGTCCACTGGATATCATACTTATTTACCCCCTAAATCTAGGGGTTTTAGGCGCCGGCATCGGAACAGCAAGCGCACAAACACTTATGGCTATTGCAGCCTGCACGGTCGTTATACGTCGGGCAGGTTTAGCTCAAAGCAGCCTTCGACCTCATATAAGGGGAATTTTCTCCTCTTTTTCACATAGCATTCCTTTAATGATTCGCTCTCTTGCTCTACGCATCACTATTATTGCAGAAGTTACATCGGCAAGCTATATTTCAATTTCTGCACTTGCAGCCAACCAAATAACCAATATGATATGGAGTTTTGCTGTTTTTTCTTTAGATGCGTTAGCCACTGCAGCTCAAATCATCGTAGGACGTCATCTTGGAGCCCAACACACCAATTATGTTCACACTATTGTTAATAGATGTATCAATCGTGGATATTTTTGGGGAGTTATGATGACTCTTGCGTGGCTCGTAAGCGCCGTCCCACTTTCTTTTCTTATGTCTAATAATGACCATGTTCGCATGTTGTCTTTTACTTCTATTATTGTCTGCGCCTTCTTTATGCCATTTGCATCAGTAACATACATGCTAGATGGAGTTTTAATCGGTGCTGGAGATAACAAAAAAATCGCTCTTTATATGAGCATCGCATCAGGAGTTTTTGTTATCTGCGCTGGAATTGCGCCTTTATTTACAACATCATGGGGTTTCAATGACATATATGGATATATCTTTTTATGGCTCAGTTACTCCATGGTCTTCATGGGAATTCGAACCTTTACAATGACGCGACGGGCACGCTCAGATGAATGGATACATTAATACCTTATTTTAGTACCTTAAAGAAATTGAAAGAAAAAATTAAGAATCCTTATTCGTTTGAGCATTCTTGTGTTCTATGAATTCATATTCTGCATCCTCAACATCATCAATAATGGATGCAGAAACAATCAAAGAAGAAATATGGTCAATTTTTCGTACAAGACGCCTATGTTGGCTATTACGCTCTTTTCGACTCATTGCATCAAGAAGAGGAATCGTGTGCTCAATCTTTTCTAATTCTTCGCGCCATTGCGATGCTTTATTGGCAACATCTGACGTATTAGCAGAAGCATAGAGATACGTTACTTGATCTCGCAAAATAGCGCATCTGCCAAGCAAATCTTCCGATTTTCCTTTTCCATTCATTGAATTGGAAACACGTTGAAGCATAGTAATCATGCCATTAAAACTTTGAGGATTTTCCTCTATCACACGCCTAATACGAGGGCCATAGCGCATAGCAGTAAGCACGACAGCAGGACCAATCTTTTTCGCTATTTTCACAATGACAGAAAATTTTGACACATCATCTCCTCTACCTTAAGGTTATTCTACATTTTTCCATAGGATGTTGGCAGAAAAGGCCGAGATACTTTTTCCATATCAAAGGCAGTTTTCCTGTAATCTGTAATGCATGGATATTACACGACCAGTCACACGCAACCCTTATGACGAATTACCTCATTTCCCTTCTTTCACTCTCACCAGCTCGATGTTAAAAGACGGCGAACGCATGCCTGTAGAATGCACAGGAGACGGAACTGACACATCTCCCGACCTTTCATGGAGTGGCTTTCCTGCAACAACTCGTAGTTTTGAGGTTACATGTTTTGATCCAGACGCACCAACGCCTTCAGGTTTTTGGCACTGGACGATCGTAAATATTCCCCTATCAACAACATCACTGGATATCAACGCTGGCCAAGACGACAGTAAGCTTCCAGAAGGTGCCTATCACATCCGTAATGACAGATCCACCTTCGATTATATTGGTAGCGCACCTCCGCACGGCGATCATGAACATCGCTACATTTTCGCTGTTCACGCCCTCGAAGTAGAACATCTTGATCTTCCTCAAGACTCTACAAGTCCCACAGCTGCAGCATTCACCATGCTCTTCCATACCTGCGCACGCGCATATATCACTGCAACATACTCGAGGTAACATGTTTCATATTATTTATTTAGAACCTGAAATACCAGGAAATACAGGAGCAGCAATCAGGCTTGCAGCCTGCACAGGAGCCCATCTCCACCTCATCGAACCTCTTGGTTTTAATTTTGACGATAAACACTTAAAACGAGCAGGCTTAGATTACCACGATTTAGCAGACGTCAGCATTCATGGATCTTTCAACGACGCCATGGAAACATTAAAAGATTCTCGTATTTTTGCCTTTACAGGCCACACAAGCACGGCATATACCGACATCAGCTACCGCGATGGCGATGCTTTCCTCTTTGGGCGGGAATCTGTTGGCTTACCTTTACACGTATTACAAGATCAACGAATCACCGAATCGGTACGCATTCCCATGACACCACACCGCAGATCCTTAAACCTCTCCAATGCAACTTCGATTGCCATTTATGAGGCATGGCGTCAAGTTAACTTCGAAGGAAGTGCATCATTTTCTTAAGACACACTACGTTAAATTTGCTTGATATGTTCCTTCATATCTTTGCTCGCACTATCCAGAAGATCAACTATTGACATTTCAAGTGCCCTACTTAAAGCAAACAAAGTCGATAACCTAGGATTCGCTGGAGTGCGATTACGCGAATTAGACATCCCATATTCTAAATCTTGATAATGCCTTCTATCAATATCAGCTCGCAAAGCTACTTGTTCTTGTGAAAGACCTAATTCTTGACGACGCGTACGCAGCACACTACCAAGGTGTTTAGCAAAAACATATTCAAGAGGAGAAGGATCAGCCATAGAGAATATAGTGAAGTCTCCACAACACTAGCGCCACGGTACATATACCGCACGCACGTATTCTCTCCTCATGTCAAATAAAAAATATTGCGTTTCACATACCGCATATCATGAATCACGTACACGCAATTGCCATGCAGCAACAGCACTAGCAGCTGCTACATTCAAAGAATCAACATGACCCGCCATAGGAATGATAACCGAATAATCTGATTGAGCAATAGTTCGTTGCTTCAAGCCATCACCTTCAGTTCCTAGTATTAACGCCACGCGTGAATCTTCAGAATTACATGCATCCATCTGCGAAAATTCATCCAAGACAATAGCCTCATCATTCAATGCAAGAGCAGCAGTCACAAAACCTTCTTCTTTTAGCACATCAATTGATGAAGGCCAGTTATGAATGCGCGTCCATGGCACCTGAAAAACAGTCCCCATCGAAACGCGCACACTACGACGATAAAAAGGATCGGCACAATCATCAGTCACAAGCACCAAATCAACCCCAAGGGCTGCTGCCGATCGAAAAATAGCACCTATATTTGTATGATCAACGAGAGCTTCCAAAACAAATATACGGCGTGCACCACTGCCGCCTCGTGCTTGATGTATAGCATCGCGTACATCCACCAAAGGCGGTCTATGCATCGAAGCCATAGCACCTCTATGCATGTGATATCCAGCAATTTTCCGCAGCATGTCTTCTGTGCCAATAAAAATGGGGATATCACCACCATCTTTAGCGCCCGTTGCTTCTTCCACCCATGGCTCGATATCCTTAATCCACTTTTCTACCACCAAAAATGAACGAGGTTGGTGCCCTTCTTGAATGGCACGCATAATGACTTTCGTCGATTCTGCCATATACAAACCACGTTCAGCCTCTAAAGATTTGCGCAGATGGACATCATTCAGTTTCGCATAGTCTTCTAAGCGTTCGTCATCAAGGTTATCGATATTCACATACACATCTCTAGTGTTTCACGAAAAAGAAGTTTTCAAAAGGGAAGGCACGATTTTTTGCCCACATTATGTCACAAAATTCTTCCTTCTTGTGAATTTAGAATAAACGATCTTCCGGATGATCAAGTCCACGCATTTCATCATAATCAAGCACAACGCATGCAATATCACGATCTTCAGCTAAAGTACGCGCTTGCGTTTTAATATCACGAGCCGCTAACACACCGCGCAACGGCAGCAAAGCAGAATCACGGCTTAAAAATTCAAGATAACGAGTCAATTGTTCAACACCATCAATATCCGCATAACGCTTTACTTCTACAGCAATATGCCCCTCTTCCTCATCAGTGAGCAATAAATCAACAGGCCCTATAGGGGTAGGATATTCACGTCGAACCAATTGAGCCCCTGGTGCAATAAGATCAACGTTTTTTGCTAAAAGTTCTTGCAGATGAGCCTCTACACCATCTTTAATGAGTCCCGGTTCTTCACCCAAATCATAAGTATCATCACGAAGCACATCATAAATATATATAAGCAGTTTATCGTCGCTTTTCTTATGCTCAACATGCCATACCTGTGTAATACCTTCTGCTTTTTCTTCTTTCGTTGGCATTGTTTCATGAAAAAGAAGAGGAGGCGACATCCAGTTAAGAGGTTTATATGAACCCCCATCGCAGTGGACGAGAACGGAACCATCAGCCTTGACCATCACAAGGCGCACAGCTGGAGGTAAAAATGCATCAAGACGACCAGAATATTGAACAGAACATTTTACAACAAGAAGACGCATTTTCTCCCTTTTACACCGGCTCTTCAACAGGAGGAGCAGAATCTATCCACGATACTAATGCCGAACAGGCATCAGCTTCCATGACAACATCCATACGTTGATCACCAAAAACAATACGTAGACATGAATGAGGAGAATCAATATCTATCGTTTGGTCAATACAAAAATCTTGACGAGCAACCTTACCACGAGGAGTAGGAAAAAAAGAAAAAGAGCTAAACCACTGCACCTCATAAGGCTGCAGCACAAACACACTTTGACGCCAGCGATGTTCTCCTGCTAAGCGCACCATACATTCAAAAGAACCGCTGCGATGCAAGAGCCAACGCATGCGCGCCCATCCACCGATAGCAACACATATAAGAAAAATAAGGAGGGCAAACAAAGCCCAGCTATTATTACCAGACATGCTTACCCTCCCCTTTATTAAAGTTCGGAAACTACATAAACGCGATCTTGATCGACAGTAACAAAACCATCAGTAACATGGAATTTTTGCTCACCGTCAACTGCCTTCACGCTTACATTGCCTTCACGAAGTAAAGCCATCATAGGTGTATGACCTGGAAGAATGCCGACGTCACCCTCTAAAGAAGGAAAGACAACAGATTTCGATTCACCAGACCATACTTCACCTTTACGTGAAACGATATCTACCTGTAACATGTTTTACTCCGCTTTGAGCTTCGCGTATGCTCGCTCGATATCTTCAATGCCACCAATGTTGAAGAATGCCTGCTCAGGAATATGGTCGTATTCACCATCACAAATACGACGGAATGCCTCAACAGTTTCATCAACAGGAACAGTCGAACCTTCAACGCCAGTGAACTTAACAGCTGTGTAAGTATTCTGGGAAAGATACTGCTGAATACGACGCGCGCGTGCAACAGTAATCTTGTCTTCTTCAGAAAGTTCATCAACACCAAGAATAGAAATGATGTCTTGGAGTTCCTTATTCTTCTGCAAAATAGCTTTCACACGTGTAGCTACTTCGTAGTGTGTCTTACCAACAATCTGAGGATCCAAGATACGAGAGGTCGATGTCAATGGATCGATAGCAGGATAAAGACCCTTCGATGCAATTTCACGAGAAAGTTCTGTCGTTGCATCCAAGTGAGCGAATGTGGTTGCAGGAGCAGGATCAGTATAATCGTCAGCTGGCACATAAATTGCCTGCAAAGAGGTAATCGAATGGCCACGTGTCGATGTAATGCGTTCCTGCAAAACACCCATTTCATCTGCCAATGTCGGCTGGTAGCCCACAGCAGATGGCATACGGCCAAGAAGTGTGGAAACCTCAGAACCTGCCTGTGTGAAACGGAAGATGTTGTCAATGAAAAGCAGCACGTCTTGGTTTTGAACATCACGGAAATATTCCGCCATTGTCAAACCAGACAATGCGATACGAAGACGCACACCCGGTGGTTCGTCCATCTGACCGAAGACGAGTGCTGTCTTATCAAGAACGCCTGCTTCATCCATTTCGTTGATAAGGTCGTTACCCTCACGAGTACGTTCACCCACACCAGCGAAAACGGAAACACCATCATGATCTTGAGCCACACGAGTAATCAATTCTTGAATAAGAACTGTTTTACCCACACCAGCACCACCAAACAAACCGATCTTTCCGCCTTGAACATAAGGTGTCAAAAGATCGATTGACTTGATACCAGTTTGGAACATCTTTGTTTCAGGTTCCAACTCGTCAAAATGAGGTGCTTGACGATGAATTGGCCAACGTTCCTTAACTTCAAGTTTTTCGCCATCTTTAAGATTCAAGCAATCGCCTGTCACGTTAAAGACATGTCCTTTTGTTACATCACCAACAGGAACAGAAATAGGAGCACCTGTGTCTGTAACGACGGCACCGCGAACAAGACCATCAGTAGGCTTCAAAGCGATGGAACGTACAACGTTGTCACCCAAGTGCTGTGCAACTTCGAGAGTCATCTTTAACGTTGCATTGCCTTCACCTTGTGCAGAAAGGTCAACTTCTGTTTCAAGTGCATTATTAATTTCAGGAAGATCACCATCAGGGAACTCGATGTCAACAATTGCACCGAGCACCTGGACAATGCGGCCTTCCTTTACCGCTGTGTTTGTACTTGTCATTATTTATTCCTCCGGGCGATGCCCCTAGTTCGAAAGCGCATCAGCGCCCGAAACAATTTCGGTGATTTCTGTCGTAATTTCAGCCTGACGAGCGTTATTGGCCTTACGTGTATATTCTTCAATCAAGTTCTTTGCATTATCTGTAGCAGCATGCATTGCTTGTTGACGGCTGGCAAGCTCGGAAGCAGCAGCCATCAGTAAGATAGTGCGAATACGTTGACGAACATACAGCGGCAATAAGCGCGCAAACACAGTTTCAGCATCAGGCTCGAAATCATACAAAGGCAAAATATCAGCAAGTTCATGAGAATCATCATTAATTGCTTTACCTTGACCTAAATCAGGTTCATCTGCCTCAACAATTTCAATAGGAAGCATGTGACGAGTTTGTACAACTTGGCGAACCATCGAAACGAAGCGCGTATACACGAGAATAACCTCGGATACACCGCCTTCATCTGCTGGCGCACTAAAAGCACGAACAAGTTCATCACCAATGAGATCTGCTGTCTCATCCTGAGGATTATCAGAATTGCCAGTCCATGTTTTTTCAACAGGGATACCGCGGAAGGAATAATATGACTCTCCACGACGCCCACTGACATACAGAACTGGTTCTTTACCTTGTTCACGTAATTCTTCAATCAATTTGTCAGTTTCACGAAGAACAGAGGAAGAATAAGCACCAGCCATACCACGATCTGAAGTAACAACTAATATTGCCACTCGGTTAGTATCAGTGCGTTTCTTCAACAAAGGTTGATTATTCTGATCAGAATGAGCCGCAACAGCACTAATAGCTTCCGTCAAAGCACGCGTGTATGGATCTGCTTCAATTGCCTTATCACGTGCTTTCGTAATACGTGATGCAGCAATCAACTCCATAGCACGGAAGACCTTTTCAAGGGTCGACGTTGCCTTGATCTTCTGCTTAAAAATTCTTTGTGCTCCGGCCACTTTTTAGCCTCGCTTCGCTACGATCTGCTCTTGGGCATCCTCAACTTCCACATCATCACCTTCAACAGTGATGCCATGGCCAACAAGGAATTCCTTTGTGAATTGCTCAGTTGCTTTTGTCATCTCTTCAAGAGTCTCATCTTCAAGCTTGCCAGTTGTAGCAATAGTATCGAGAACCTTGGTGTTACGGCGCATATAATCAAGCAATTCAGCTTCGTATTCAAGAACGTTTTCTACTGGAACTTCATCCAAATAGCCATTTGTTCCTGCCCAGACAGATACGACCTGATCTTCTACTGGGTATGGAGTGTATTGAGGCTGCTTCAAAAGCTCCATAAGGCGTTCACCGCGAATGAGCTGTTGGCGCGTAGCTGCATCCAGATCTGAAGCAAACATAGCGAATGCTGCTTGGCTGCGATACTGAGCGAGAGTAATCTTTAACGTACCGGCAACCTTCTTCATAGCCTTGA
>JAGBKC010000050.1 GCA_017934115.1 Actinomycetaceae bacterium
TCACTAAGCGCACCAGTCTTCGGATCGACCGTCTTGATACCTGTTAAATTCACCGACTGCTCAACATCATCAGTTACAGCATTACCGTTTTCATCCCAATACTTAAAATGAATAGTACGAGTAGCAGCATCCGTCACACGATTATCCACCACATGAGGCGTATACGTCGTAACAGCAGACTCACCATTCTTATCTGTTCCACGAACATTTACAGGTGTTGGATCACCAACAAAATCAGTATCAGGAGTAAAGGTAATCGTACCATCACCGTTTAACGTATACGTGCCACCATCAACACTCACCGAAGTAGAAGGATTACCATCCTTATCCAATAACTCAACCTTATCAATCTCATTATCAGAACCATCCGGAACAGTAGATGTCGACACATTAAACGTGACAGTACCAGTCTGCGACTCATTAACCCCACCATAAGTTACATCAGGCGTACCAACTGGTTTCTTTGGAGTATAAACAACATGCTCAATGGCATCTTGGCCTCGTTGCGCAGCTACTTCATCAACAGAATTTCTATTTGCATTCCATCCCTCAACAGTAGGCGATGTAACGGCAGCGAAAGTTGGCGCGTCACTCCAGTCACCCCACTGTGTAGCACCGCTTGTGGCCACAGTACCGTTACGGCTAAATTCACCTAACTGAACAACATCAGCAGATGCAACTTCGCCGTTTTCTTCCACATACCAATAGTGGATCGTTCGTTTTGCGAACTCTGTTTCAACAATTGCGCTTGGGTTGTCTGCAGCCGGGATATCTGGAGTTCCAATAGTAGCAGTATTCGTAATCTTGCTGCCGTCAGTTACTTTCACCGTCACCGTGGCTGTAGCAGTCCCTCCACCTGCGAGTGTGCCTACTTTCCACACGCTGCCATCTACCGTGCCTGCGCTTGACGTAATGGAGACAAGTTCGGCTCCGCCAGTTAAAGCGTCTGTCACCGATACGTTTTCAGCATCTCCTGCGCCAGTGTTTTTAGCTGTGATCGTGTAGGTGATGGTATCGCCAATCTTTGTGGCTTTATCACCATCAGCACGCACTTTTTCAACACTCAAAACGGGGAACGTGATTGTGACGCGATCTTGCTGATCATCATCATCATCAACACTAACGTTTTCTTTTGGAACTGCAAAGCTCATAACAGGATGAGCTGGGCTGGCTACTTTTACACTATTCGCTATCGAACCACCATTAAGTGAGGTCACCTTAGCTTTCACGGTGCTGTAAGCACTTCACCTGCAGCCATATCACCAATAGTCCACACAGATCCGTTTACCGTCCCCTTGGCAGTATCAGGAGTAATGCTTGTGATCTGCAAGCCAGCACCAGGTGTATCTGTTACCTCAACACCTGTATCACTAGCTAAACCAGTGTTTTTCACCGTAATCTTGTAGGTAAGTTCATCACCGATTTTCACGTTCTTTGGAGCATCACTTACAAGCGCCTTGTCGATCTTGAGTTCTGTTGCTTCTAAAACAACATAATCGCCTTGGTCGTCATCAGTGTCGACACTATCGTTAGGCTTTATACCAGTAGGATTTGTTTCCTCATCATACATGCCTCTACCTGCAGGAGCATCAAGCTCGCTAGAACTTGCGACAGCATAGTTGATTGCTTTTTGGGTAGTCACATCAAAATTTGAATTTAGTTTCATCGTTACCGTGGCGGAAGCCTGCGCGCCTGGTTGAAGAGTACCAACAACCCATGCGGAATCATTTGCGTAGCCTTGTGAAACAGAAGGATACGAGATTGTATCCGCATCAAATGCGTCACCTGGGATGTCATCGACAACAACATTGTTTGCATCACCATCACCAGTGTTTTTCACGGTGATTGTATATGAAATCGTATTACCCTTCTTTACTGTACCGCTCTTGTATTCTTTATTGACAGCAAGCTTCGGGCTTTTGATAGTGTGCGTAGTAGTGGCTTTACCGCCCCCATATTCTTCTGGGACGCTCACCTGATTTGTAAGCGTTTTATTGCCACCGCTATTGGCTCGAGCATACTTCACTGTATATTTGAAGGTGTCTGACTGCCCAGCAGTAAGAGGGCGCGATGAAGATGGGCTCCACGTAATAGTTTTCGCACTAAGATTCACTTCAGCTGAGCCTCGCGATGCTGTTTGAGCAAAAGTTACCCAGTCCGCATCATCGAGCACGTCAGAAAGATCATCAACAACATTTGCATTATAGCGCACATCGCCCGGGCCAGTGTTTTTCACAGTGACCGTATATGTGATCGAATCGCCAAGTTTAATATTGTTCAGATCTCCGCTCGAGACAGCTGTTTTTGTGACTTCAAGCTTCGGCATAAGCACCGATGCAGAGCCTGTTTGCCCAGGAGCATTAGCAGGGCGTGCCAGATTTTTCAGCTCGCCATCACTACCCCACGTTGTAAGCTCAGTGATATAGGTAAGGTGATATGTTTTTCCGGCTTCAAGCGGCCCCTTCCACACGATCACATGTGTAATGCCACTATCTTTGCCGATAGAACACGAATCATTAAGCGGAGTTTCGCCTGCATAGAACGTACCAGATTTCACCCCGGCAACACCTTCACACATAACAGGTGCGCCACTACCGTCTACATCTGCTTTGAAGGTGATGTCGCTGCTATATTCAGCAGTACCACCTATGCGTGTGCCATTGTCGTCAAACACACCTATCGTGTCGGTAAGAACATCCGCATTATCGACAACATTGCTAAGATCGTCCCAAATAACAGCAGGGTAGTTGTTTGAATAGGAAATATCTCCCGTATTCGTAAATGCTACATCCCACTTAGCGAACGTGCCTGGAATGAAATCGGTATTAAAATCAGCAATATCTGTACCGTTGCGTGTTTTACCAACTTTTAAACTCTTATCAAGATCGATCACCGTATCCCACTTGACGCGGTAATCTTCTACTTCGCCCTGGGAAATATATGTGCCTGAGGGGTGTGCTGCGTGAGCAGAATCAGCATTGATTCGCAGACGCATAAAACTAAACCCATTTGCCACATTCGAATTTGGATCTATATTACCTTCAGGGATCTCCCATTTAAGCGTCGTTTTGCCACCAGAACATGTGCCGGATGCATGCTCGTAACCGCTTTCATCGAAAGTGCCGCTATTATCCCAATCGATCCATCCGTGCACCTCTACAGGGGTAGAAGCTTGGCAGGCAACATCGATCTCATATGTGTACACACCATCAGCAAACTTTATATCATTCGTAATATTTTTGCCGTTCGTGAAAGCATCCTCATCATCACCCGGATAGGCGTCCGCATCTGCTTCGTCCCCAGAAGCAGTGACATCCATCGTGTTTCCCTTGAAGAAATCAAGATCACGCTTTGCGCCGAGATAATAATCATCATCAGGCTCGGCACCAACGCTATAGCCAGTAACAGTTGTGCCTTTTGGTTCTTGAACTTCGCCAGTAATAGCAGATATTTTGCTTGTACCTGCCGGAATATCGCCATTCTGCCATGTTGGCTTCCATATAGCGCCAGCACCACCATAGCTCACCGGAGCATCACCAAAATCGGCTGCCACAAGCACACCCACAGAAATAGCGGTAGCACTCGAATCGCTATTGCCACGAGTATGCAACTTCACATGTATATTACCCTCAGTGCCAAGCCCATCCACAGCCAGCACAGAAGCAGGGCCCTTACCGCCACTAGCGTTACATTCACGCTCATCAGAATGCATGCGCACAGTGTCATCACTTATATGCGTCACAGACGAAGATGCACCGCAACCACTCCACTGTTCAAGCACGCGCCACGTAGGATTATTAGCGTTCACAGCAGTTAAATCAAACCATTCCTTTTGGTTATAATATGCAGAATCAACATCAGGATTCGCTATATCACCAGCGCTAGATTCAAGATCTTGTCCGGCAGCAACCGTACCATTTGATTCAGCATCACCAACCACATAGCTAAACGGCACATCCTGCCCATCTAGCTTTACAGAACACTGAACATCAAAGCCCATATCAGAAGGAAAAGTTGGCCACCCTGTAACATAACCAACATTTATAATTTCTTCAATAGCATAAAGTTCGTTCAGAAAAAGACTATCTTCGGGTTCGCCCCATATCCATTCTGGATCCAACTGGGGCCTATCTTCTAGATATTTGTCCACATAATCTTTCCATTCAAACAGAGTCGTAGCCCACTGTGTATCATAAACCTCGATACCTGCATCTATAAACAGCTTATACCACGGATAGGCAGGATTATCCTCATCAGGAACAGTCCCATAAGTCGTATCCAGACCAGATCCCGTAACAGATTCCAGATCGAGTCTACCCGAACCATATTCCTGAAGCTTATGTTTCATAATTGACTTCAAAGGAGAAGAATTCTCACGGCCATACATAAGACCATTAATCAACGTATTACCATCACCAGTAGTGCCAGAATTATACAACCACGCCATACCATCACCGCCCCAGCCGGCACCACCAATGGAAGACGGAATCTTAGACACAAGGAATTGATCAATATTATAGACATTACAATCAACCGTAAGCGTTTCACCACTAGGTAACGTAACCGTATCAACCGAATGATTATCACTGCCAGTAATCAACTGCTTCACCGAATCGGCAGTCCACCAAAACACTTAGTCGGTATATTGCGATTGCGGCCCATACTTACCGCCCGAACCTGCAGTAACGGACTGGTCAGCTTGCGCCACAATACTACCAGAAGCCGCCACAGCCGAAACAGCCAAAAGGGCCGCGAATTTGGCCCAAAGATTTTTTATAGACATCTTTGACATCATCATCCCCTTATTTTTTTTTTATTATACCTATCTAAATTGGCTGCTTTTACTTCAAAAGTCCTATATATCTTGTGGAAATGAAAATGATGTTTACAGTTTACAAAAAAAAAAGCACTCATATACAATATGGGGTGATAAATAACATCTAAAGAGGAGTTTTCTCATGAACAACAATACATTTTCTAATAATACCAATTTACCCCACTACCCCACTAACAATACTGACAATACACGTGAAGAAGAAGTTACACAAACTCAATACTCTCCCTACACCCAACACCCCCAAGAACCCAACTGGAATCTTCCTAACTACCCTCAAACCACTGGTACACCTTATAACTCATCTCAACCAGTAAACGAGCCACCGCTTCATCTGCCTTGGTATGGTATCGGCTTGATAGACGCAACAAAGCGGTTTTTCAAAAAATACGCAACTTTTAGCGGCAGAGCATCGCGTTCAGAATTTTGGTGGTCATATCTCGCAACTACCTTAATTGGCTTTGCAGTAGGAATCCTTACAATTGGTGTTGGTAGCTCTCTATGGTCGCTGGCCACACTCATTCCTTCACTTGCCATAGCTGTTCGCCGTCTACACGATACGAATCGGTCAGGTTGGTGGCTTCTTGCGCCAATCGGGATGATGTTCATAAGCGTTATTCCTATGTTTATCGCTTTTGCAGCCAGCGTTTCCATATCTGATGATGGCTATATAGACGAAAATGAAATAGGTCAATCGTTTATATTCGCTGTTATAGCAACAATGGTTATCATGATAGCTTCATTCGCATTCTACATATATTTAATGGCAGCAAAATCTCATCCTGACGGTATACGATTTGATGAAAATTTAGAGCAAACAATGCGATATGCTGCTCCTACACCTACATACACAACTACACAAACACCGTATACCACAACTCCTCAACCGCAAGCTGCTTTCAATGAATACACAACACCAAATATGCCTGGTCAAAGCACTACGACATTTCCAACCAACACACAACCGAATACGAACGTAAGTGAAACATCAGCCAACACACAATCAACAGAAGATAAACAAGAAAAATAATAAATGCAATAAATATGGGAGGTTTACAAGCCTCCCATATTTCATATCATAAAAGTTTAAAAATCCCAATCGTCATCAGTTGTTGCTTCAGCTGTGCCAATAACATATGAAGAACCAGACCCAGAGAAGAAATCGTGATTTTCATCTGCATTAGGTGAAAGAGCAGCCAAAATAGCTGGATTGACCTGGGTTGCCTCAGGCGGAAATAAAGCTTCATACCCTAAATTCATCAAAGCCTTATTTGCGTTATAACGCAAAAACATTTTTACATCTTCACTCAATCCCATTTCATCATATAAAGACTCTGTATACATCTCTTCATTGTCATATAAATCTTGCAACAAATCAAAAGTATATTCTTTAAGTTCTTCTTGACGTTCTGGGGAAGATTTTTGCACGGCCAACTGATACTTATACCCAATATAATATCCATGAACAGCTTCATCGCGAATGATAAGACGAATCAAATCGGCGGTATTCGTAAGCTTTGCATGAGCAGACCAATACATTGGAGCATAAAATCCAGAATAGAAAAGAAAAGATTCCAACATAGTTGAAGCAACCTTGCGTTTTTCTGGATCGTCACCACGATAGTAACTTAATACAATTTCTGCCTTTTTCTGCAAATACTCATTTTCTTCACTCCAACGGAAAGTTTCTTCAATTTCCTCACTTGAAATAAGCGTCGAAAAAATAGAAGAATACGATTTTGCATGCACTGATTCCATAAAAGCAATATTGGTATAAACAGCTTCCTCATGAGGGGTTAAAGCATCAGGAATAAGAGATACAGCACCTACAGTTCCTTGAACCGTATCAAGTAATGTCAACCCCGTAAAAACACGAGTTGTCATGAGCTGTTCATGCGGTTTAAGAGTGTTCCACGAAGGAATATCATTCGATACAGGAACTTTTTCAGGCAACCAGAAATTACCTGTTAATCGATCCCATACCTCTTGATCTTTTTCGTCTTCCAGTTTATTCCAGTTGATTGCTTGCACTTTACTTGCAAGCTTAATTGGTTCTGGTGCCATAATGCCCCTTTGCTCATTGTTTTCTATAAGTGTATTCCAAAAATACTTATTACTTATCTATAAACATATCTCTACATACGAATAAATAGGAACCTTATATGTAGAAAAAATAAGGGCGTAGAAGAAAAGACTTCCACGCCCATTAAAAACGCTTCTATCGTTGAGCCACTAAAGTCAATGTGTAGTTAGGGCCAAGAGTAAATTCGCCTTCAACCTTCACTTCAACATCAGGAGTGATCTCAACATCATTCGGCTTGCGCCCTAAACTCACACCATTAGTCGAATTCAAATCTGTGATATACCAATCGCCGTCATGGAAAACAAGACGGGCGTGTGTTTTAGACACTGTACGATCAACATTCAAATTCACAACTTGCGCACCACGGGTAATTGGACCACGTGGTTTACGACCAAGGATGACAATATCTTGAGTAAGATTAATTGTTTCACCATCAGCTGTAAGCAACGAAGATATTGGACGCTCAACAGCATTAACGATAATCGTTTCATCATCTTCATCAAGAAAATCAGACTGTGGAACTTGCTGGGCCGCAACGGAAGAACGGCGACCTTGAGCAACCTCAGCTTGAATGGACGCCAATTCATTTTCTAAATTAACAGCAGATGGTGATGAATCTTGCCCTTTAGCGCGAGCGATAGCTGCTTCGCGAAGACGTTTTTCTTCTTCAACGCGAGCGATGGCTGCTTCACGAGAACGGCGTTCTTCTTCATCACGAGCTGCTTGCTCAACACGAGCTCGATTATTAACAGCTTGTCTCTCTTCTTCGCGACGACGTGCAACTTCAGCTAACCGACGCTCTTCTTCATCACGCTTATCACGCAAAGCTTGGAGTTTTTGCTCTTCAGTAAGGCGAGCTTCTTCGATTGCCTTCAAACGAGCCGCTTCTTCTGCCTGACGCTTTTCAATGACCGCACGTAAATCTGCATCGCGTTCTTGTTCTGCATGCTTACGCTTCGCCTCACTACGACGTGAAGGTGCAGCTTGAGCTGGAGCACTCAAAACATCTGCAGCTTTTTCAGCATTTTTCAGCAAATCGGGGTTACTTGCTGGCTTTTGCGTTGCCTTTTGAGCGTCCTTAGCCTTAAGATCTGCGAGCTTCTTTGCTGCGCGTGCTTTCTCTTGAGCTTTCACGGCACGTTCGTACTGTTCAACCATAGCTTCTTGAACAGCAGTACCACCATTTGTCCACAACCACTGACGCAATGGTTCGTCAACATTTGGATTACAAGCAACAGTTACATATAACGAGCGATCTTTCTTAATGATTTCACGCATACGCTGAGGGGTGGTGCGTGGATTAGCCGCTTCCTCTGCTAATGATTGAGACATATACCTGTTCCTATCTACCATTAAGATACATTCGTAACTTATTTTAACGATGTTACGCTATTTTTTCTTACGATAATGTAAAAATGATCGAATTGATATCCTCGTACGCAAGCGCCCTAAAAACTTTTGTGTGCGCACATGGGATTTCTGCTCTTCAATGACCTCCCGCCAGTATTCTTGGGCATACTCAGATGAGACATCCTGACCTGAGAATGCAGCATAATTAGCTTTTTGAGCTAACGACGTTACATGATCATTAGCTTCTTCAGCAATTTCATTACGCGTTTGGTAACGCATCACAGCAACGCCAGAATCACGAATGGTATCAACATATTCGCGCCAGCCAGCAATGACCTTTTGATTCGGATCACCCTTGCGCTTACGACGCGTACGGCGAATAAACTTTGCCAATAGCACACCCCATAATGGCGATGTTACAAGCAAAATAACTCCGCCTATCTTGGCAACCATGACCAGATAGACCATGATCTTCGAGAACGATGTTTCCTCACGATCACGAGTTTCCTCTTCACCAGCATTTGTCGGGTCTTTATCGGGCGGATCCATAGGAACAGCATTTTCTTGAGAAATTGCAGGGTTGTACTTACGGTAGGAATCTTTATCAGGTTGCTCGACGAAATCATTATCAATACGCGGGTCAACATCAAGAGATATCCACGTACCAGTAGCATCTTGGATTTCTACCCAAATAATTGTATCGCTTCCTTTGATTTCGCCAGTTTCATTGATATTAGCACCAAAAACAACGCGAGACGGGAAACCAAGAACGCGTGCAATAAGCGCAGTAGCTGTTGCATACTGTTCTTCATCGCCAACGTGAGCAGCACATTTACCTACTCCTGTTGTATCGTCACATGAACGGTATTTACCATCAAGCATGGCAGAGAACAATCCGTCAATACGGCCAATACTTGAACCGGCGTCAGAACCGCGGAAAGTATAATCTTTTGGCATCCATGTGGTATCACCTTCAGGTTCCATCTTAGAGCGCCCCAAATATGAGCGTTCCATCAAGGCGTCGCGCAGACGAATAACCTCGCCAACCGAACCACCACCAGTTTCCTGCGCCTTGATCCACTTATGAAGATTCGGCATATCATCCTCATTAGGAGGTGTAATGATTGCATTTTCTGGTGCTCTTCTCGAAGATACATCCGAAGAATCTTCACCGATAATATTGTGGTCTGTATACGTCAAAGTATAAGAATCGTCTTGACGCAAGGCAGATGAACCGTCACGCTGAAAATTTTCAAAGGCAGATTGTGCCTCTTGATTGAAATAGAATCCATGAGAAAGATCAAGTTGAGAAGCACCTGAAAAATCAATTCTCTTCAATTGATCGGTAAGCGGGATCCATGGACTCTCATATGACTCAATCGTGATAGTTAATTCGTGTTCCTTACCAGTCGTATTCATAATCTGATAAGGAACGCGCGCATACGTAGAATTCAAAGGATCTACCGTTTGCGTCGATACATTATCTACCATGTCTTTTGTATCTTGATACGCCTTAAACGCGGTACCGTCATAGTATCCCAACGCTGCAAAACGCAAACGGCTTGGAGCTTCACCATCGACACGCAACAAGACCGTATTCAAATTTTCAGACGTAAAAAAGCTGCGATAAGCCGAAATCGGGCTTGTTACTTCAGGTACTTCGTGTTCAACCTCAACAGCACTACGAGGTACCGAACGGTCACGCATATTTGTTAATGGAATAGCAATAATAAGAGCTAAAAATACAGCTGTCATCACCATCAATAACGCTGTAAAATGCTGGCGAAAAGCTTTTCTTTTTTCTTTACCTGTAGGTAAATTCGTGCCAGTTTGACGCCCAGCTTTAATGCGTTCTGCGCGTTCTCTTCGAGTACGCAAAATAGGCCATCCAAGCAAGACAGCAAAACTTGCCAAGCCTGCAAATTGGTGAAATGGCGAGGAAAAAACAAAAGAGCCAATAATAAGAGGTTCTTCTTCAACGGCAGAACCGAAAAGCGTAGGAAAAAACAACGCAAAAGTCAGTGGAATAAGCCCCATAAACCACTGACGCTTAGGATGCAGTAAAAAATAGGTCGCGATAGACGTAGCCCCATATAAAACTAAGAAAAGAGGAATTTGTGCATCTTCAAAATCTCCGGCAGGAAGTGGAATAGTAAGTAAGTTTTTCCAGCTAAAAATTGGGCCAGTAAAAACAAGACGTGCACCTTGAAGTAGTGAGGCTGGAAGCGCATAAAGCATCCATGTCATCGTGCCGACAAAAGCACCAATGAGATAAAGAAGAATAGTTGTTATTGTTGTTCCAAGAACACGCAGCCGGTATTTCACGACGATAATTCCCAGCAGAACACCAAAGAAAGATGCCGAAAGGCCAGTTATACCAACCGTATATTTAACGTAAATAGGCCACGATGCCAAAGTAACAAGCATTGCCAAGGCAACAATAGAAAACAGACCAAGCAATGCGGAGCGGTCCAGCGTAATTTTACGCGGAGGTATTTTCTTCTTTTCACGTTGACGAGCCATTATGCTTGCACCAGCCTTAACATAAGATGTTGCAAATCATCTAAAGTGCCGAGCGTAAAAACATTCATATCTTGAATTTGCTGGACACGTGGCTGTGATTCCACATCGACGCGTATGACTGTCACGGCCGTATCTGGCGAAAACCTGCGGGCACTTACCTGCAATTCTGAAAGCTCAACACTACTTCCTGCCACCATAAAAACATTAGAAAGGAAATCAATGCCTGTTGCCGCCACCAAAGCAACATCGTCAAGAGGCATCATCATCTCAGAGTGTCCTAACAACGTAAATTCATTTAAGGTGCCCACAAGACCGCCTGTCGTAAACACACGGCGTGCAGATTTAGCAACATCTCGCGCCCCTTCAGGAATTTCATCACTCACGATCACATCGAGATCCTGATTATCACGAATGAGACGCAAAGCAAGCGAAGCTGCAGCACTCACACCCAACTCAAATTCTTCTTCATCTCTATATTCGCCATCATTAAGGGAAAGCAAAACACCCACCAAAGAACGACGTGTTTCTTCAAATTGACGCACCATCAACTGGCCAGTTTTTGCCGTTGTTTTCCAATGAATAGAGTGCATGGAATCGCCATTGACATATTCACGAATGGCATGGAAAGAAATATCGTCATTGACAAGATGATTCGATGGAGTACCTTCGAGATCTCGAATAAACCCTTGCGCCATCGATGGCAACATGACTGTACGAGGATGAACATACAAAGTATGCTTATCAGTCCACTGTAAATCACGATGCAAAAGACCTACAGGATCAGCACGGATGGAACGCACAGGTCCCACCTCAATAACGCCACGTTTACGGGCAGGTATATCGAGTTCCTGTTTGTTTTTGCCACGCGGCAACAAGAAAGGAACTCCGGCTTCAGCAATGGCTTCACCAATAGGGATTTCCAATGTGCCTGGCAAAAGAGGAGTTTTACCAGTATTAGTAACAGTGATAGAAGCAGTAACACCTTCACCTGCTGTGACATGATCTTGTAAAATTCCTAGATCAACATCGTAATTATTACCACCGAAAAGGAAGAAAGAAGAAAGAACAAGAAGAAAAAAAGCAGCTAAACCCGGTAAGATCCATTCGCCAATACCAAAAGCAACACCAAAAGGAGTACACACAAGTGCTACCAAAATAGCCAAACGGCCAGGCACAGTAACATGCTCCTTAAACCATTGGGAAGCACGCGAGTAGCTATGAGCCACACTCTTGCTTGCATCATTGCGCAAAAAAGCCCACGATGCTTGCAAACGCTGGCGAAATGTACGACGCCCACCAACCGATAAAGAATCGCTTGGCACACTCGTTGTACCACCCGTACGCGCTGTAACTGATCGAGTAGTAACTTCTAACCGGGTATCAGGCATTATTTATCTATTCCTCGCTCAGGTGGTGGTGTATCAAGAATGATTTGACCGATGATAGAATCAGATGTAACACCATCAAACTCTGCTTCAGGATCCAAAATAAGACGATGGCTCAATACAGGAATAGCAAGAGTTTTGATGTCATCCGGAATAACAAAAGAACGTCCATGTGCTAATGCCCATGTGCGAGCAGCATTCGTTAACGCCAAAGCACCTCGCACAGATGATCCCAAACGCGTTTGAGCAGCATCACGAGTAGCCTCAATGATGCGCGTAATGTAATCAACAATCGCAGGAGCAATGGCGACTTGACGAGCCATTTGCGCCATTGTTGTTACTTCACTAGGCGTAATAACAGATTCGATCGTATCAGTCGACACATTGCGCCCTTCGATAATCTGACGCGTTGATGCCGTATCAGGATAACCAACAGAGGTTTTCATAATGAAACGATCCAGCTGCGCTTCTGGCAAACGGTATGTACCAGCCTGTTCCACAGGATTTTGCGTTGCAATGACCATGAACGGCTTCGGCATTGCCCACTGCACACCATCAACTGTAGCTTGACCTTCTTCCATTACTTCCAAAAGAGCTGACTGTGTTTTTGGCGATGCACGGTTAATTTCGTCTGCAAGAACGATGTTAGAAAAAATTGGGCCGCGATGAAACTCGAATTTCTGTTGCTGCTGGTTGTAAATATTCACACCAGTAATGTCTGCAGGAAGAAGATCAGGAGTGAACTGGATACGTGACGTATTACCACCAATAGTGCGCGAAAGAGCACGTGCTAATGCGGTTTTCCCTGTTCCCGGAACATCCTCAAGAAGAAGATGGCCTTCAGAAAACAAAGCTGTATATGCCAATTCAATAACGTGTTTCTTACCAACAATGGCTGTGCTGACTGCAGCTACAAGATTATTGAAATTATGTGCAAACCACTCTTCATTGATGCGAGGCGTCTGCCCTTGCGCCTTCGGGGCACGCTGAGCGGCTTGTGGAGCTTGTGCCTGCCCTGGCGATGCAGGAGTGCCCGCAGATGGACGCACTCCACCTTGAGGAATTCCACCTTGTGGGCGCATCTGCGCAGCTGCTGGATCTGCCTCGCGCCTACGAGGGCGACGTGCTGGCATTTGTTCTGCTTCACTCATAAATATTCCTTCCCGACTCTTCCCTATTCTAACGCCTTACATAACGCTCGCTTTGAAGATGATCGTTTGTGTTTTCGTACCTAAATGCCCTAACTTATTCTTATAGTTCACGGAGATAGCCACTAATTGTTGCGCGCCTGCGTACCCTCGAACATTCTCAAGAGTAATGACTCCGTTATCAATAGAACAAGAACTAATTGAGCCCGACGCTTGGCAAGAAAGTTCATAGTCACTCGTATTGCTTGGCAAACCATCAACGGCAATCTTGATAGTGGTTCGCGCACTATAGAGTGCGTCGCTAACTTCAGTGGTTCCCCCATTGATAGCGACAGAACCATCATTATGCGAACCAACCCAACGTGCCTGCAAACCGCTTGCATTATATGGATATGCGATTCCGGCATTTGCATTATGTTGCAATTGGATCTTCTTGTAATTTTCAGCCTGCGTATTAGTCAAATTACCATTGTCAATGAGGAACCAGCCAATCCATACTGATTCACCCTTAGCTTCGACAACACGCGCATAATACTGGCCATCAGGAGACTTAAAGCAGTTATCCTTTGAAATTTCACTGACCTTCTTATGAGTGGAATCTTTAGCAAGCCATAGTTCCGTACCCGAATAGAAGTACGTAATTCCGTTGGTATCTGTTGGCGCATCATTAAGCCACTTTGTTTCAATACTTGATGTGCCTTTTACCGAAGAACCAAAGACAGTTCCACTGCTGACCGGCCACACCTCAAGAGTAATATTATTGGTACCCTTCTTAGTGACCGATGAATCAATTGTAGCATCAATTTCTAAGCGCACTTCTTGATCGCTTGTGATGCGCTGACGTGTGCCACTTGCTTGACCATTGACATACCACTGATATTCAGCACCATCTGCGTTTGTCGTGATATAGAAGCGAGAAATGATCTTCTTTCCGCTTGTATTTGTTGCTACATGGCGAACTTGAGGCACACCCACACCCCAAACAGTTATTTCATTGGAGCGTGATGTAAGTGTGCTTGGGACCTGCAAAGCTGCTGGCGGATTCACTGACGAGCGCGCTTCAGCATACACACGCGTTGCATTTGCTTTACCATTTGGAATGCCCGTAAGCTTAACTTCACCCGACTTCGTCACTTGAATACGCGGCTTCATACCACTGCCATCATTAGCACTGTAGTAGATATATGCCTTCTGCCCAGAAGCAACCCCCATATCAACATTAATGTAAGCAACGCCGTTATGGTCATTTTCGCGCGGAGCACCCTCCCACGAAATTGTCGGCTTAATCGGGGCACCATATGCATATACACCTGTAAGGCGTGTAGCTTCTGAATCACCCTTCGACGAATGTGCTGTCACAGTAACAGTAATATTCTCGAAGTTCGTTAAATCGTCAATTCGGCATGTGCCTTCACTACAATGCTTTGAACCATTACCACCGGCACCCGACCATACAACATTGTAATATTCCACAGGAGGATTCGAAGATCCGCCTGAGGTAATACGGACAACCACATATCCATCACCAGCGGTTTGCAATGCCAATGTTGGTGTTGGTGGAGCTGCTGAAACAGTAACACTGATACTAATAACACCAGAATTCTTTTGAGAATCTTGAATGCGCACTGAACCATTCCATGTGCCACCATAAGCATTTTGACCGGCAGTTACTTGAACTGTATTGCCCACTACTTGACCAGATAATCCAGAGTTTGATGGGAAGCTCACCGACCCAGCAACCAAAGAAAGTTCACCATAATGACGCACATTCTGATTCATCGCCACTAAATCATCTGTTGTAGCTGTTCGTGATTGTGCAGTATCGATCGTCAACGATGTACCGCGAGGATTGAGTGAAAGAGGAGCAAGAGTTCCTACTTTAATACGCAAGCGCCCTGTTGGTGCACCCTGAGGATAGTTACCAGAAGTGATGCGAACATCAAAGACAGCAGTTGCACCTTGCTGTGCTGTTACATCTGCACTGATAGTTGCCGTGCTACCGTTACATGTGATCGTCACGCCTTGAGCACCTACAGCATTGCCACAAGCAAATGCCAAAGAATCAAAGTCTTTATCTGAACGCCAGGAAACAGACTGACGCAAGTCGTATGTTGTTGTTTGGCCAGGATCTACAACTGCAACCTGCTGGCTAACAATAGATGGCGGCGGATCTGCCAAAACAATATGGATAGGCAAGGAAATTTGTGTAACCGACTTATCATAACCCTGCCACTTCACTGTTACAAGGCAAGCGTCATATTCACCACTATTAGCATCACCTGCACGATATTGAAGAACATTACCTGCAATAATGCAGTTAGCACCTTGACGTCCGCCCGATGTGCGCGCGGCAGATACCTCTAATGTGCGCCCTGCCAGATCTGCAACAGCATCGAGCATATTGATATCAAGAGTTTCTCCCTGATTTACCTCATATACATGCGTTGGATTCTTCAATTCTGGAACAACCGTTTGTGTTTGCGGAACACGCACAAATCCCCATGTTTTTACATCTTCATTATTCGGCGTTGTACCAGCAACTTCAAAGACGATAATTTGGCGCGCCTCCGTTAAAGAACCTTCAATACGGTTGTTATTCAAATTCGCATCAACATCACCTAAAATGCGTGTCATTAAAGGCGACCCCGACCATACAACCTTATTTGTCAAAACATCTGCTGAATAATCTTCATTATTTATGTCATCAGAGCTGATGTATGTATCTCGCACAATCGGATAAATCGGTAAAGCAGATTCCAAAGCATTGACAACAATAATGCCTTCTGCCTTAGTGCCTTCATTTTCAGTACCTTGAACAACTTCGGCAGTATCATCACCCTGAGCACTCAATGTATAACGATAAATCAGCTTTCCAGCTTCTTCTGGCACCTGCAAGGTCACCATATTATCTTCACCAACAGTGGCCGTAGCTTTTTCTTCTTCGCCAGTTACTTCTTCATTATCAAGAGCATTATTCAATGGCTGCAATGCAACATCTTCAACAACAAGTTTTTGCGAACCAACTGTACGGTCATTCAAAGTCGGATTAATAGTAACGGTTCCTACACCGGGTTTTACTTCGACATAATCATTATAGGCAACAGGTGCACGTGGAGTATCCACAATAACACCAACTTTCACCTGGGCTGTTGATGTTGCACCTTGAGAATCCATCAACGTATATTCAAATTCGATCGGACCTGATTCATCCGTTGATGTAATACGAATGCGCCCATCAGAAAGCAATTGAGCTGAACCATGTTCAGCAGGTTGAGTCACTGATGAAACCACTAAATCATCACCATCTGGGTCAACACCAAAGGTGGGAATAGTGATCAAAGTAGAATTTCGCGCTTCGACACGTGCCTGCACTAATTGTGCCTCAGGCGCTTTATTTGTTCCATCACCAATGACATGAACATTTACGCGGCCCTGCGTTTTTTCATCTGAATATCCTTGAGCATACGCAGTGTAGAACAATGTGTAATAACCTGGTTCTGTTGGTGCTAAATATCGTAAGGTCGTATCAGAGGAAAACGAAAGACCTGTTTCATCATCAACCGACTGAGTTGCATCCAACGTAAGAGTCGTACCAGCAGCAGGAATATCATTATTGAGCACAGGAATATCTACTTGACTTCCTGCACGAACTGTTACTTGATCGGTAATAGTAACTGGCTTGGTAGAAGCAGAATCGTCAAGTTCAAAAACAGTGACGTATCCTGTTGCACTCTCTTCACCATCAGTAATGGTATACGAAGCACTACCAATACGACCAGCAGAGTTATTAGCTGTTTGACCAGAAAAACGCAAAGTTGAACCTGCGATGGCTTCAGCTGTTAAGGCCGCACCTTCTGCAGGTTGAGATTGCGCATCTCGAACCATGACGACACCATCAGAAGATTGCGTCGCTAACTCAAGAGGATCTATAGTGACATCTTCATTGGGGCGCAAAAAGACCGTTAGCGGTGGAACAGACAGTTTCGTATTGGCAGCAAAGGAATTAACGAGCACAGTTCCTGTTGCTGTTGATGTACCCGATTCCACCTTGTATTTAATTGGATACACGCCTTCTTGCGTTGGAGTAACTATCAAAGAAAGCTCATCAGAATTCTTTACAATAGAAATATTTTGTTTGAGTTGTTCATCTTCTACATCAGCAGAAACAAGTTCAGCTCGCGCCGTGCGTGCATCATTGACAGAAACACCGCTAATAAATTGCGATAATTCGATTTTCTGTGTAGCACTTGTGGGAACTGAACGGGCAAAAGAACGTGCATATACTGCAGGAGATTCACTAACAGTAATATTAAAGTTTTGCGTTGACGAACCATCGCCGTGACCGTCAGCAACAGTGACTGCGATCTGCACTTCTCCTGCTTCTTGATCATCATCTGCCTGATAAGCAACTGTTCCTTGTGGAGTTGCTGCAACTGTACCTGCAGATGCACTTACGCCCGATATATATAATGGATCACCATCAGGATCGACCCATCCGGCTAAACCGTCAAATGTCAAAGAGCCGCCAGGGGCAACTTGCAAATGGTTAAGATAATCTTCTTGCGCGCTACGGTATTCTGGCTTACTACGAACGTCATCACCATGAACAGATACTTGTGCTTCTGCTTGAACAGAGCAATTTCCTGAACCATCAGTAATGGTGTATGTAAAAGTTCCTGAACCAGATGTGGCCGAAGGAGTCAGTGAAACTGATTGGTTATTATTTGTTAACGATAATTCTCCAATACCATCGCCCTTCCAGTGAGGCGAATTTTCAGAAGGAATAATTGTGATGGTGTCATCAGCATTGGGATCAAGAGCTGAGGCTAAAACACTAATATTGGTTGCTTGCCCAGGGCGTACACCAAATTCTGCAGCGCGTCCTACAGCTGGTGATGGACACTCATTTGAAGAAGCATCTTGATTTTGCTGTTCATTTTGCTCGTCATTTTCTTTGGCATCTTCTTCCCATTGCAAAGAAGATTGCACAAATTTCCATTCATTTTTATATTTTTCCCACACCAAACCGGTAGTCGTATCATTCAAAATGAGTTGCTGCCCATTTGCACGTAATGTTGGTGTCGAATTTGTTGCATTCACGCTTGATGGATATTCGAGAGGCTCAATATTTCCACCACAACTCGATATCATCGCAGAAGAACCCGTTGTCCATGCAGCATACACACATCCGCCCATCCAATATGGAGACGCGGGAACGGCCGCACTTAAAGTGGAATTTGTTTGAGATCGTTCTTCTACTCCGTCTGTATTTAATTCGTGTAAACCGCTTTGGTCAGCAATAACGAGATGTGAAGCAGATTCAGAAGAGTTTGCTAAAGCACCAACACCTGTTACAGTAAAATCACTTTGTTTTCCATCAACCCACAGATATGATCGCTGTTCATCACGTATAAGCAGACCCCAATGGTCTTCTTGAAAAACGGACATATCGACAGAAATAGCGTTATCAGGAATAGTGATATCAGTTTGCGTATCTTCGCGTTTACCATCCTTGACGTCATAACTCACCAACGTACCTAAAGAGGTAATGCCGTATAAAATACCCGATTCAGTAACAGTTGCAGAAACGAATTCTTCACTTGCATTTTCTGCCTTTTCATTAACCGAGCTAACAGTTGCACCTTTGGCAAGTTCATCAATTGTGGTAACACCCAAAGAACCTGAACTTTGGTTCAAAAAGGCAACGTATTCGCCAGCCGTTACGACTTTATCAGCCCCTAGCGGTTTTGCAGGTAAAACATCTTGGCTATCAACACTTACTGGATTCTTTTCATCAACAACTAGCATATTCTGATTTGAATACACGATGGTATGTGAAGCATTTTGAATAACACCAGTAATTTGGAAAGTAGAAGAGTTTCCTGAATGCACAGAAGAAAGTTCAGCAATTTCCGTATTGATGGCACCATAAAAAGAGCTGCCCCCTGAGCGCAAAGCCCATACAGACGAGCGCGCAACCTTCACTTCTTGTTCTGTTGTACCCTTAGTAGCAGAAATTCCCACAATCGCTAACGCGCACACGACAAGAACACCAATAGCAGCCATAATGTTACGGCCAGTATTGCGTTTTTTTGCCCATGAAGATTGACCTGAAACTGCCATATTACAACACCATCCATGCTCCAAAAAGAACGGCTAATACAACGCCTGCCCCAGCTAACGCTCCCCATACCCATGACGGAGTTTTGCTGACTGATGCTTCAAGTTCATTATTTTCACGCTCTGATGCCAAAGAAGCCACAGTCGTTTTGCGCGTGCGTCTCTTTGATTCATAAGCGACGGTAGAGCGGCCTTCCACACGTGTTTGAGAATCATCAAAATCGAGTTTGGCGCCAGCACCAGCCCATTCTTCAGATGCAACATCACACGGCGTAACATTGAAACCCATTGCTTCTTGCACCATCTGAATATGCTGAGCAAATTCAAGTGCCGACTTTTGGCGGTTTTCTGGACGTGTAGATAATGATTGTTTCAAAATAGTGATGAGATCAGGGCTGACATCATCACGATCAAGAGGAGTCATGCGCCCACGCAAGACACGCTTACGCAATTCTTCCTTTGCGTTGCTGCCACCAGCGATTTCATAAGGAGAATGCCCAGCAAGAAGCGAATAAACGGTTGACCCTAAAGCATATACTTCCGTAGCAACTGTGCCCTTCGTTTTATATGTTAAAACCTCAGGAGCAGACCACGGCACTGACATTGCGAAAGTTTGATTTCCTGAACGCCCTGAAAGTGAGGTAGCAATACCAAAATCAGCCAAAACCGGGGTACCGAACGAGGTGTACAAAATATTAGAAGGCTTGATATCTCGATGTAAAACACCAGAGCGATGCGCTGTTTCCAAAGCAGAACCAATGCGCACAGCAATATCGAGAACATCTTTCAAAGGCATCACTTCTCGCCTATAAGCGGGGCTCACCGAACGCGGACAATATTCCATTACCAAATAAGGGCGACCATCTGGAGCAATAGCTGCCTCATAAACAGTCAAAATAGAAGGATGTGAAGAAAGACGCGCCATCGTATCGGCTTCTGCGTTAAACATTTTAATGACATCTTCATCAACAACATCAGCCAATAACACTTTCACAGCAACAGAACGACGCGGCATATTCTGTTCATATAAAAACACGTCAGCAAAACCACCCGTACCTAAAGGACGGATAGGGCTAAACCCAGAAAGCGTAGGAGGTGTTGATGGAAGACGTTTTGCCATCTGTTGCTACCTTTCAATACACACGTTAAGTATCAATATTACATTTTCTTTTCTTCATATTATAGGGTCAGAGTCCCATAATATTTTTACTTCCCTTTATCTGGCATCACTCTATTAAAAGCCTGTATTTGTCTGCGAATCCGACATTTTATAGATAAAACCACGCGGAGCATTCGCATGCGGATCAACATCAAGCGGATTGACTTCTTCAATGTCATACGATTCATCATCGTCATCATCCAATTCAAAGAAATTATCATCTTCGATTTCCGGGGCAATAAAATCAAATTCTTCAGCTGATGATACTTGTGGAGCGACCGAGAATGTATCTTCATCTTCTTCGACCTGATGAACAGGTGTTTCGTAAAGCGAAGAATCTACTTTCTCCAAATTGGCAATACGAATTGGTTCAGTATCACGTGTAACTACGATCGTTTCATCCTCACCATCAGGAATATCTTGATCTGCGTCTTGTGCCACAATAGTATCGTCATTCACGATGAATGTTTCTTCATCATCGTCATAATGTGCATATTTATCGACGACAAAAGTTTCATCATCCATTTCATCTTCGTTTTCTTCTGGATCGTAATAAGGGTTATATTGCGGCATCGCCGTTTCTGATCCTGTGAAGAAAGACGCTGATGTTTCGTGCGCAGGAGCCACACGTGTATCTTCGTTAATATTGCCAGGATTTTCATCACCAACACCGACACTCACCTCGAAACCAGCTACCTGAGTTGCACCTTCACGTGATGTGTCATCTGTATCGCCATGTTCATCATCAAAATCTATCGAGGAACCTGCAACCAAAGCCGCTTCGTCATCCTCAATGCCGGATTCTTCAAAATTATCAATAGCATTCGAACGTGGCACTTGCACACTTGTCGTATCCATGCCTATTGCTGCTGCACGCTTAACAGCGTTATCAAGAGATTGATCAACAATAGATGAATCACCTTCACCTCCGCCAGTTAAACCGCCAGAGACCACATCGATAACGATCACCGTGATATTATCGTTTCCACCATTAACAATAGCGCGTTCTACCAGTGCTTCTACTGTAGATTTTGGCGTTCCTGACATAATAAGCGAAGCCCGCAACGCCTCAGGATTCATCATAGAATAGAGGCCATCGGAACAAATAAGAAGACGTTCACCATTGACAACAGGAGCAAAAAAGAAATCCGGTTGAGAATCTGGAGCTCCGATCGCCTTGGTGATTTCATGGGAACGTGTTGACGTTAGCGCCTCTTGCGGAGTGATAATACCTTGATCGACCCACAACTGTATCACCGAATGATCGCGCGTCCACTGAGCTAGAGAATTACCTAAACTTCTATACACACGTGAATCACCCACATTAAACACCAGCCAGTGAGGCACACCTTGGCGCATTACCAAAGCTATCCCTGAAACTGTTGAACCAGCACCGTGAGGTCGGTCGACCGACAGACGAGCCACACGCTCTTGAGCAGCTTTGAGAGCCTCAATAACTTTGCGCGTACTTGTTGGGCGCGGTTCACGCGGATCAGTGAGCTTTGCCAGCTCCTCTACAACAATTGCGCTAGCAACCTCACCAGAATCATGGCCACCCATACCATCAGCAATAGCAAAAACTGGAAATTGAGCTATCCCACTGTCCTCGTTGATTTTTCGACGCAAACCAATATCAGTTGCGATAGCCGCGTTAATGGTGACGGTTGACTGAGATTCCATGTTGCTCCCTATACATACATGTACGGTAGATCTGCTTATTTCTAGTAGTTTACTCACATGTTGGCGCTGGTGCATGTATACAAAAAGGCGCGTCATACACACCTCATCACAACAACTCTTATTGTAGCTGGTCTTTTAGTCAATTTAGACCATATAAAGAAAAGCAAAATATGTTTTTGTTATAGTTGATACAAGCATGGAAGCAGAAACGAAACGCAGGGGAAAGGTTGTCAGATGAATCCAGCGGACGTTAAAAAAGCAATACAAAAATACCACGCCAATCCTTCTGAAGAAGAATTGAAAAATGTGCGCAAAGTATTTCGCCAAGCAGTTCTTTATATTCCCATCAATGGTGATTTTGATGGAACACATGCCGCTATTCCTTCCATCCATTCCGAAGACGGCAAAGCTTTCATTCCGCTTTATACATCTCAAGATGTAGTTCCATCTAACAAAAAAGCTGAAGGTGTCACAGCTGAAGACTGGGCACATATCCTTAAACAATGCCCAGATATTACCGGCTTCGCTGTTGACCCATCGGATACGAACTTTGCCTTTACACGTCCTTTTATTGATTCAGTTCTTGCTCTTCCAGAAGAAGAGATAATAGCTTCTGAAACTCCTCGCGATACACTACAAGGCGCCTCACGAACAAAGATGGACATTCCATCACCTGCCCCAACTACTTCTGCAGCTGCTTCTTCACCCGAAGCTACAGACATCAAAGCTGTTGCTCATGTTACTCCATATGATTCCAATGAAAAATCCAATCAGCCAGAAGCACCTACACCTGCCACTCCAGAACAAGTAGATACCAATAGTCCAACTGATGTGCCACAGCAAGAAGAGCCGTTCCACACACCTTCTGCAAACGCACATATTTCTGATTCGATTGAGAACCACAAACAAGAAAATCAAACTGTATCGCACCAACAAAAAAACGAAATAGAACCGCAAAAATCGCGCATTCCTTCTGTTCAAGAAGTGTTAGGAACTCCATTTATGGTGCATCCGCTTCGCAATGAAGAACCTTCTCCTAAGCACCATACAAATATTTCTCATTATGTTCATGGTCTTCACACACGAGTTGCGCCTTTTACAGCCGATAACGCAGAACAATCTAAAGAGCAACTTTCACTTGATGAAGAATTCACAAACGTCATTAATGGCGATAACAACATATCCTCTGAAAATGTTGTATCGGCAGATACATCCATACCAGCTTCGCCTGGCTCACCAAGCAGCGCAAGCAGCGCGAGCTCACCAAGTGCAGATTCACCAGAAAGCCCCTATAGTGCAGATTCCTCTGACACATCTGACACGGCAGATACAGCAGATACTCCAGAAGTTGCTGAAACTCCAAAAATTCCAGAAGATACCACAAACAGAACAGAAGACGAATCTCGCGAATCATCAGCAAAAGCACCTTCTTTTGAAATCGATGGCCCGTCTTTCCTTACCGGCACCCCTCAACTCACTACACAGCAACTCCAAGATATCCGCAACCACATTGCTCAGTCAAGTCAGTATGAAGCAACAAGCGAACCCATTGGGGATGATGAGCCACAGGGAGAGGGCACATCAAACATTCACCCACAGGAAATAGATGACAACGACACCCAGATAGTTGAGAGCAGTAAGGCATCTGCTTCTCAAGATGAAGAACTTATTCACGATGAAACAACAAGTGAAGATGCTACATCATCAGAAGATATTTTCAATGTTCCACTTGAAGATGTTTATGCAGAACCTACAGAAGAAGATGCATCTAATATCAAAAATGTTGAACCTGAAACAAGTCCTATTACACCAATCTTAACTAGCGAAAACACATCAACGTCTCACTTTGCTTTCAACGACATTTTAAGCACAGGAATTTACTTCCAAGAACCTATTGATGCTGAAGTTTCAAGCATAGTCAAAGATATAGCACAAACATCAGCTGATATAACAGGAACACCTGCTTGGTTGCTTGAAGTCTACACACCACAAGGCGCAGGCTATGGCGTTGTCCTTAAAACTACGCGCGAAATTTTAGAGACAAAGCGCCCTGAAATCGAAAATGCTATTACGGAAACTGATACACACCTCTATCTCATTCCACTTTTGGGTGAACTTGAACGTTTCCTTATCTTGCCAGCAGAAACATTTATGCCAAGCTTAACAGTTCCTCAAAGTTTCACATCATCGCCAACACCTCTCAAAGAGGCTCTTTCTACAGATTCCCTCAACACTGAAACTCATGATTTTGATAACCTTGGTCATACAGATGATGTCACCTCGTCTATTGTGTCAGCAGCACACGCAGCAGGTTTCCATACATCTCAGGCGCAAGAAATAATTTCTTTTGAAGAATCTCCTCTTCATAACGAGACGCCTTCATCACAAACCATATTTCACAATGATGCCATCTCTTCCAACAATGATGCCCCCTCTCAAGATGAGGAATATGACAACACAAATGTAGAACCAGAAGGTGACTACTCGTCTCCTATTACTCCCATCAAACCTACTGCTCCTATTAGTGCACCTTCACCTCTCGATCCGCAAGGACATTCTGCTTATAACACCCATTTAACAACTGCTATTCCTAACTATAGCGAATTAGTACACGAAGACGTCCAGTTCACGAATCACCAGCTTCACAATGTCCCTATTGATGAAGAACCTGTGACCCCGCAAATGGAATACGTGGAAACTCCACATCCACATACTAGCGTTGATACAGGCGTCATTCAACCGAACTATGTGCCACCGCAAGCAACACAACAGCAGTCACAACAAACAACACAGAATGAAGAAACGGATACGTTTCTTACTGCCGATCCGCAATTCCCCGAAATTACTGCAGAATATCATGAACCTGAAATTGAAGAATATGCGCAAGAAGTTCCTGAAAAGGCTGCACCTTCACAAAGTCCACAGGTATCTCAGCAACCTCGTTTTGAAGTTTCGCCTAATTCAGGTACGTTAGCGTCACCTGTTCAAGCATATAATTCTCAAGATTTTGCCCAACCTCATGTGGAAAATTCTGGTAAAGCAAACCCACAACCGTATAAGCAGCAAAAAATTGAAGAATTAGCACAAAATTTCGATAAAACTATCCATACTCAATCACATAAAAACGAAACTGGATTCTTCAAAAAATTATTTGGAAAAGAAAACTAAAACAACATACAATGCAAAAATGGAGGAGCTCGAAGCCCTCCATTTTATTTTTCTATTTACATCCAATAGAGACATGCCACATTGAAAACATCCCTCTTAACTGACGAGTAAAATGTGGAGAACTGATAGAAAGAAGGAAATCGTGCCAACCTACACTTATCGTTGCAAAGAATGTGAATACCAATTCGACATAAAACAGTCTTTTTCTGATGCACCCATCGAACTCTGTAGCGAATGTGGCGGAAAACTTCGCAAAGTCTTTTCCCCTGTAGGCGTTGTCTTTAAAGGTTCTGGTTTCTATCGAACAGACACAAAAAACAATGGGACAATCACTTCTTCATCCACGCCTTCTGCCTCATCATCAACGCAAAAAGCTTCTGCAAGTCCATCTTCTTCTTCCGAGTCTCCAAGCTCCTCTCCGGTTTCTACGCCCTCTTCTTCACCATCAGATAACTAAAATTTTGCAGGCATAACCCCATATAGATACAAGAAATCGTGACTCCTCATAATATAGGCGGATACAAAATCCTTAAAACTCTTGGTAGCGGTGGCATGTCAACCGTCTACGAAGCAGAAAACGGCAATGGCGAACATGTTGCCTTAAAAGTTCTTTCTGAAGCTTATGCAGATGCTACTGGGCGCGAACGTTTGGCACGCGAAGTTCAGTTGATGTTAGGCATCGACAGCGACGCAATTGCGCGCATTATCGATGCTGAAACCGACGACTCTCCGTGCTTCATTGTTACTGAACTCATCGATGGACTCACTTTAGATAAAGATGTGTCCGCTAACGGCCTCTATGAAGGGGATGACCTAGTACACTTGGCTACTGAACTCTATGACGCCATCCAAACTATTCACACAGCTGGTGTTCTTCATCGCGACCTTAAACCATCAAATGTCATAATAAGCAGCCGAGGACCTGTAATCATTGATTTTGGCATTTCCATGCTTGAAACAGACACTCGCCTGACTACACCTGGAAATATACTCTTAACCCCAGGATACTGCGACCCGCGTATCATCAACAACAACACACCTGATGAAGAGGCAGATCTATGGGCATTAGCTGCCGTTTTACTATTTGCAGCTACTGGCGAACCTCCGTTTGGCACTGGAAATACTCAAGCAATTTTTCACCGAGTACTCACTGGCGACATAAACACAACTGGTCTTGAACCACATCTTGCTAGAGCTTTTACAATGGCTCTGGCACCTGAAAACCGCATGAGTTTCCCTGATCTGCTTGAATGTCTTAAAAATCCAGATCACATCACCATAATAGAAACTCAACCAGCACAAACATCTGCTCATACAGCACAAACAACACGCCTATATTCATCATTACCTTCTGATAATATCCCCAGCTTTCCTCCCGCTTCTGAAACTATCGGCACTTCTGAGTACGCTCCGCCCTCTTCAGAACGATCCATCAGCACAGCTCCACCTGAACAGCACGATAGATCATCTTCATTACCACGTCATTACCCACTCTTCACTCATGGTATTTTTCTTTTTTCCCTCCTCGCCCTTATATCTTTTTCCCCCTTTTATCCCCTCATTTCCTTCCTTATTATCTACATGTCAATAACACTAGGGGGAATTTACGCACATACCTCATACCGTTTTTTTGCCAGCTCACCTAAAGAATTATCTTTGCGCTCTCAGCCTTATAACATCATCAGTGGCACAATAAAAACAGTTACGCACGTAACATTTACAAGCGTTGTTCTTTTAGTTTTGTGCACACTGATCGAATATTTTTTTGAAATAACATATATTATGGCAACGCATCATATCTTAATAACCCTCACTACCATTATCATCAGTATCTTTTATATTTTTCCGACATCTCGTCTTGGGTATAAAGGAATACGTGCAGGAATTTACACATATTCTCAAACATTTTCACACAAACTTATGTGGCTTATTCTTCTTATCCTCACAACCATCGTTTTATTTTCTCTCTATGAAGTAAATCCACAGACCTCATGGTTTCCCTTCGAACATATTCCCTATCTCCCTAGCATATAAATCCACAACACCACTGGGGCATATAGCAAGTACTTTTCCTTTTTGTTTTAGAATGAAGCTATGGCATCTTCAAGTAAAGCTCAATCAGCGCGAGATAAAGCAAAGAGCATGCGTAATAAAGAACAAAAGAATCGTAAGCTACTTATTATTTCTATTTCCATCGGCATCATTGTTCTTGTTGCAGCCCTTATTATAAGCGCGATTTTTTTGGTAAATAAAAATTCCGGTGGCCCTTCAAATCTCACGCACGGTGAAAAAGTCATTACATCTGTTACGCCTGCTAATGTTACCGAATGGGGAGGTATTAGCGTAGGTAAAGATGGAAAAGCAGGAACAAAGAATGAGAATGCCGAAAAAGTCATTGACTTGTATTTCGATTATGGATGCAGCCACTGCAACGAACTCGAAGATGAATTTGGAGATAAAATCGGTGAACTTGTTAAAAATGGAAAAGCAACTCTTATTCTCCATCCACTAACAATTATGGGTACGCAGTACAGCTATTTCGGCGCTAATGCTGAACTTTTCATTGCAGAAAATGCACCTGAAATCTACTACGATTTTCATGTAAACGCGCATAAGAAACTCACATCGCCTATGTGGGAGGAAATGATCAAAAAACAACGTGAAGCTAAAGAAAAGAACGAAGATTTCAACGGAATCCAAGGACCAAGTTTGGAAGATATCGTCAAAGTTGCCACTGATCTTGGATTATCCCCAGATAAAGCAGAAAATATGAAAACTGCCCTTCAACAAGCATCTTTAGCGCAAGTTAACGGCGAATCCCAATATGTTCCTGGTGCGTACGCAAAACACTTGCAAGAATACGTCAATCAATTCGTTAAGGATGGCAACACAGGTACACCTGCTGTATATGTCAATGGCGAAAATGTGAAGAGCTGGTCTAGTGACCTCGAAAAGAAACTTTCATAAATTTATTCCATTTATATGAATATATATAAATAAATAAAGGGCATTTTGATGCCTTTTATTTATTTATATATTTTATTAAAGCAACCTACATCTCTTCTTATATTTCATTTTAGATTCTTCGAGCTGCCCTATAAAGAACGTAAGAGAATATAACCACGTACACAACACGTGCAACTGCCACATAGTACATAGGATGATTCGTCAACTCGTCAAAAACAAAAATATGAAACCATGCAACTACACCATCGAGAGAATGCACAAAATAAATCAAAAGAGAATTTTTACCCGCCCATACAAAGAAACTTTTCACCCAGGCCAATATAGGCAATGAACCAATTTTTTCTACAACAGTACTGAGCGCAAGAATAACGATCGATGATACCAATGAAAGCACAAGAGACAATACTGGAGAAGAAAAATGCCTTACACCCATATCAAGCCTGACTCCTCTTATTAAAAGGACATACCAAGCAAGAAAAAATAATGGAATGACATACCATCTTTTGAGAAGCGTCTCAACAAGATGCACATTCTTGGCAACATAGCCCAAAAGCATATAACCGGTAGCTATAAGCACTAAATCCAATTCAAAAGGAAAAACAAATCGAAAAACTGGCACAAATTTTATTCCGGCAAAAAGAAATATAAGCGCACTACCTGTATAAAAAAACATTTTTGCCCGTAAAGAAGAAAAAGAAAATTTTTCTAACTGCATCATAATTTCATTAAGAAAAACGCGCGCAAAAGACAAAACGAGAATAAACCATATAATACCATAAGCATAGTTATGTGGAGTAAACATTTTCCCCATCCAAATGTGTGCTTCAGACATTATGCCCCACTTCTGAGCAATACTTGCTGATGCAATAGGGTTGAAGAAAAATAATACGTACTCTTTTATGAGATGCCATACACTCAATTCTTCATACCAAGAGCCACCCAGAAAATTCCGAACCATACCCAAAAAAGCCATCAAAATATACGGCAAGCCAAGAGTGAAAAATGTTGATTTTATAACGTCTTTACGCGGTTTAACGCGAAAAGTAAACCCAGCTAATATAAAAAACAGCGGCATATGGAAAGAATAGAAAATTGCCCTTCCAAAACTATCATTTTCTAATGTATGCCCAAAAATAACCGCAAGAATAGCTATCCCTTTAGAAATATCAAGCCAGTCAAATCTTTTTTTGTATTTACTACCGCCCCCCTGTGAAAGTGGCTTATCACTCATATTTTCTTCATTCACAATACACCTCTTTTATATCACATAAGCGCAGTCGTGAGTTTCTTTACTATAACGCAACTTATATGTTAACGATGCAGGAACATCAGTCAATATCACGCCATCAATGACATGGTTACCATATTTGATATTCTTTTGTGCCTTCAATACATCTGTATAAATGGTATTACCCGATGAAATAGTAAAAATAACATGAGAATCAGGCAGTGAAGGAACAAGAGCAGCAGCATTATCGAGTACACCTGGAGCATTAACAATAATATGCCACCCCTCCTCGATACATGCTCGCACAAAATCAGCATATTGAGGAGACGCTAAAATATCGCCACATTCACTTTCTTGAACATCACGTGGAACGAGATAGCACCCATGAGATATTTCCGTAAAATCACTGTGAATATTGTCAGATAAAGAGCTCTTCACAACTGCTGCAAGCCCTTTATCACCCTCTACCTGAGTATCAATATACAGAACTTTTTGTTGAGCCATTCCAAGCCTTATCGCAAGGGCTTTTGCAATAACAGAAGTATCCGAAGACAGTCGAGGCGATGTAAAAACAGTATGTCGGCCTACTTTATCTTTATTTCCTCTGATTAAAGCTGAACGCAATGTAGAAATAACCGGATGATTCTCAATATTTTTACTTTGAGGCAAGGCACCAATAATATCATCAGATACAATTTGGCTAGCATCACCCAAGGTATAGATCTTCTTATCAGATACCCATCGAACAAAAGCCTGAAGCACACCTAACACAAGACCAAGCGCAAAGGCTATAGCAAGTATTTTCTTCTTCCCAAGTGGTGTAGGCTCATTTTCTTTGACAGTCTTTAGTGCAGTATCTTCTACCAAATCTTCTATATCAAAAGAAGAATCTACTTCTTCTACAGTCGTTTCGTTATTACGAACAACCGAATATCCAGCTTTTTCAGATGATACACGTTTAATGTCATCAAGAGCATTGCTCACGATCGATGTAGCGATATCATGTGCCTGATCTTTATTAACATCCAATACATACACAGTTGTTGTAAAATCTGACATAGATGTCAAAACTTTTGTTTGTTTACGCAAGTCATCGATAGTGATCTCTAAAGAATTCTCATTAATAACTTTTTCAAAAACATTATCAGAAGTATAGTACGGAAGATTATCTCGCTGCTGAGCATCAAAAAGTAAAACAACAGAATTACTTGTCTGTATATTATTGATAGATTCATTATTTTGCATATTTATGCGCAAATGAGTAGATGCACTTGCCAAATATTTCTTTTCTACAGCAGTTGGCGTAGAACCAGCTTTAACATATGCAAAACCAGCAATAATACTGACAGCTACAATCAATATAATTGATACAGCATATCGACGCATGCCTCGCAGAAAATCTATACCCGTCATTTACTATCCTCTCGTAACTTTACCCATTGTAGACATAAAACATCCACTTTATATTGTTTCTTCTTTCTTCACACACCCCGCTGGGCCATGTATATAACGATTGAGATAATAGTTGCCTTGTAATTTTCCATAAGGCTGCCGTTTTTCCTCATAAATAGCAGTATCAAAAGTTGTTAGCAAGAAAAGAAAAGGAGTAAACATAAGAGAAAGAAGCTGTTCATCAATAAGTGAGCGAACCGCTATAAAGAATAAAATAACGGATACATAAGCCATATTATTTCGAGCAGATCTATACCCTACATAAAACAACAATGCAAGCATGACAACAGCAAACACCCATCCGTTATAAATAAGTATTTGCATGAAAGAGTTATCGACATAATTAGTTGAATAATCTCCTGCTGCATCCTTGGGCGATGTGCCATCACTGTTAATACCGTTACCAACAATTTGCAACTGCTGACCAAAAAGTGGAATTCCTGCTTCCTCAAGTGTCGCTTTTGTTTGAGCCAAACGATTAGAAAGAGCAGAATTCAAGGCTTTATGCCATGCAACATGAGGATTATATATCGCAGCCATCATATAGCTAATAAGCGCAAAAATCGGCCACACAAAGGCAGCAGACAATAATTGCAAAAAAGGCGTATATGCACTGATAATAACGCGAAATTTAAAAAGAAGGATCACAACAAGAGCACCCGTAACAAGAATGAATGACGTTCTTGCATCCGTCAAGGTATACATACCGAAATTAACAAGCATCAACAGTGCAATAACACTATATTTTGCCTGTTCACGTGCTAAATACATGTACAGCAAAACAATAGAGAGAAAAAATTGCGCCGGATAAATCGGATACTTAAATCCTAAGCCATGACGCACATACATACCAGGGTCACGTTGCCATAAATAATCAATTACTACACCGAATTGCGAGGTTATCACTACAAAAGAAAGAGTAAAAATCGTAGTAACAAAAGCAATAAGAGCAATCTTTTTGAAGTTTGCATGCCTGCCAACGAAGAAAAGCAAAACATAGTCAACTAAAATTAATGACCCTGTATGCCTGCCTATCCAAAAAATAAAAATAAGAAAAGCTATTGCCCAGATAGTTTTTCTATTCTGCTGCATCCGTATTTCAGTAAGAGCAAGAAGAACAAAAATACCTAAACGAATAGGAATTTCACCAAATGTAAAAAGATAAACATCATAGAGAGAAACAGAAAGTATACGATAAACCATCCACAATGCAAATGCAAGATAAAAAAAGAAAAGTTTATGACTAAGCAGATTCTTCAGCCATGTGTATCTTCCAGCTTGCGGCTCAGTATACGCATGTGCAGGTTGGGCTAAATACACATCCCTCCCCTTCACACTTTTTTGTTCATCATCTTTTCTTTCACACATTCTATACAAAAAAGTGCATCCATATAGACATACAGATGCACAATAAAATAACAATTAGTACGCCTATTTTTGCGAATTCAAGAAGGCTATAATCTCTTCTTCACTCACATTACGGGCATACATGCCATCATCAAAGGTCATTAAACCGCCTATTCCCTTTTGAAACACAAAACGAATATTTCCCGATTCTGCCTTTTTATCATGACGCATAGATTCCATAATTTTTTCCACAGCAACATTTTCAGGGAGTTCTGTTGGCAATCCTGCATTCTTCAAGACATTTTCCACTCGTGATGCATCTTCTGCGGTAATGTAACCAAACTGCACACCCCAGCGAGCTTGCAAGTTCAATCCAACTGCCACACATGCGCCGTGTGTCATCTTGTAATCCATGGCAGCTTCTAATGCCCGACCAATAGTATGACCTAAATTAAGGCCCATACGACGATTGCCTTCATGCACATCTGACATCACAAAGTCTCTTTTGATTTCACAATTTTTACGTGCAACAACACTAACGATCTCTTCGTCTCGCACAAAATCAAGAGGTGAAAGGCCACGATTAACAAAAGCATCTTCAAGCAGCTCAAAGAATTCTTTATCGGCAATGCATGCTTGTTTGATCGTTTCGCCAAGCCCATCCAAAATATGTTCATCTTTCAAGGTAAGCCAGCGATTCAAATCGATGACCACTGCTTGAGGCTGATGGAACGCACCAATAAGATTAGTTGCAGTTGGTGTATTGACGGCCGTTTTACCTCCGACAGATGCATCAGCAGCTCCCACAAGTGTTGTAGGAACAGAAATATATGGAACGCCGCGAGTAAATGTAGAGGCAATAAAGCCAGCTAAATCAGTCACAACACCGCCACCAAAAGCAATGATAAGAGTATCTCGCCCATAACCAGCATCAATCATGTAATTTTCAAGATGTTCTTTAACTTCACGAGTTTTATATTCTTCACCTGCAGGGAACGTGAAAGCCTGACCTTGGCGTCCGCTTGCCGCCAATGCACTGATCATTTCATCACCAGCGATACGGGCCACGTTCGAATCAGTAATAAGAGCAATGCGCCTATTTTTCAAATGCTCTTGATTGGCGATTTCTAAAACTTTATCAGCTAAATCGCGCCCAATAATAATGGGATAGCTTTCATCGATTTCGCGTTTTAATTCAATGCGGATTTCTTGTGGTTGCACTCTTCCTCCTTCATATTCTCCTCATTGTATTGTGTGTAGTCTTTATCTTCAAGGTAGCAAATCACCGTTGCGGCTCACCATAACACACTTGAAACATTCACAGTACTAAAGTATGGTGCATGAGTTACAAAATAGCTATTAATGGATATGGAAATTTAGGCCGTGGAGCCGAATTAGCAATTGCAGCAGCCGAAGATCTTGAACTGGTTGCTATTTTTACTCGCCGCGATCCTTCGACTATCACAAGCGTAACGGGAGCTCCTGTTGTTCATCTCGACGATTTGCCACAATGGGCAGATAAGATTGACGTTCTTGCTAACTGTGGCGGTAGTGCTACCGATTTAGCTACGCAGACACCTGCAGCTTTGAAGTATTGCAACACTGTTGACACCTTTGATACTCATCCAAAAATTCCTACATACTTCGCTTCTGTTGATGAAGTTGCGCGCCAAAACAACAAAATCGCCCTTATTTCTGTCGGCTGGGATCCGGGGCTCTTCTCCATCGCACGCGTTTACGCAGAATCTGTATTACCCCAAGGCAGCACCACAACTTTCTGGGGTCGCGGCGTTTCACAAGGTCATTCTGATGCACTTCGCCGCATTGAAGGTGTTGCAGATGCAAAACAATACACCATCCCACTTGAATCGGCCATTGAAGCTGCACGCAAGGGCGAAGCCGATTCTCTTACCACTCGCGAAAAGCACCTGCGTGAATGCTGGGTCGTTCTTGAAGAAGGTGCTGATGCTGAGAAAATCACTAACACTATCGTCAATATGCCAGATTACTTTGCCGATTACGACACAAAGGTCAACTTCATTTCTCAAGAAGAATTAGACGAGAAGCACTCTGGTATGCCACATGGTGGTTTCGTTGTTCGTAGCGGTTCAACCAGCGAAGGCAATAACCATACAGTCGAATTCTCTTTGGATCTCGATTCAAACCCAGAATTCACCGGCTCAATGGTTGCCGCTTCGGCTCGCGCAGTTGCTCGCATGGCAGAAAAAGGTGAAACAGGTGCACGTACATTGTTTGATGTAGCTCCAGGGCTTCTTTTACCTCAATCTAGCGATGTTTTGCGTGCAACAATGCTCTAAACATAACTGCATTACTATAGGGGTGGTTCGCCACCCTTTTTTATTCTCTTATCTTTTTTATACACGGGTATAAAGCACCTCATAAGAAAAGTCTTTTTTTTCGATAGACTTTACCTAGTTAAAACTAAAGAGGTGATATAGATGGCAAGCACTCATGTCAACAAAGTTGTTTGCGGCATCGATGGTTCAAAAGAATCGCTCAACGCTCTCACATGGGCAGCTAATGAAGCAAAAATGCTTAATGGGCATTTAGAAATCGTCTGCTCATATGAACATCCTACTTTTGCAGGACACACCTCTGATTCCGAATCGATTGACATCACAAGAGCAAAGAGCATCCTTGCGCAAGCTGAAGAACATATCTCTTCTTTTGCCATTCCCGTAACTACCACCACAGATATAGAACATCCAGCAGCTATGTTGATCGAAAAATCTCAAACTGCTAAACGTGTTGTCATCGGATCACAAAGTGGTAGAGGAATTGCCGATCGCTTTCTTGGTTCTGTGGCCACTGATGTATGTTCACGAGCATCATGCGCAACTATTGTAGTTCCTCCAGATGATGTCAATGCCGTTCTTCCTATTCGCCAAATTATTTGCGGAATCGACTCTTCAGCATCCTCGCAAAAAGCAATAGAGATTGCCGCAGAAGAAGCGAATCGCTGGAAGGCACGCCTCACATATGTCCATGCTGTTAATTTTGGCATTGGAAAAATTTCAGGCGAACATTATCGACAAAACACTCTCGATAAAGCTAAAAATGAGCTCGAAGAACTAGTTGCTAAAGTAACTGCACCTTATTCCATTGAAACTCGAGTTCACGCCGTTGAAGGAAATGCAGCAACTGTATTAACCCGTTTTTCTACCACAGCCGACCTGCTCATCGTTGGCACACGCGGACGCGGCGGATTTGCTGGCTTACTCCTTGGCTCAACAAGCCAATCTATTTTACAGCGCTCCACTTGCCCAACTCTCGTTGTGCGCACACAAAACAATGAAGATACCTCATTGTCATAATGAATACATGTGCAATTAAAAGTGATACCCCATATACTTTGACTGTTGGATACTGAGAATGCACCTAGTGAACTAAAATACTAGTGTACTTTTCTTGCACTCGTAGCTCAGTGGAAGAGCAACCGCCTCCTAAGCGGTAGGTCGGACGTTCGAATCGTCTCGGGGGCACATTTATTAGTTTTTATTATTTTTGCTTACTTGCTTTGCAGCCTCCACCGCTAAATGGTCACACATTTCATTAGCCTTATCACCATTGTGGCCTTTTACCCATTCAATATCAATATTGTGTGCGCGGCGCACATATGATTCATAAACCTCTCGAACAAGTTTCTTATTTTTGATCGGTTTTTTATCGGTTTTCCTCCAACCGTTTTTTTTCCAGGTAGCTCCCCATGTTTTCATAACGTTGATGACGTACTGCGAATCGATTCGAAGAAGAATGCGTGTGTCTTTTTGGTGATATTTCAGTACCTCTAAAACTGCCGTCAACTCCATAACATTATTTGTTGTATTCATGCTGCCACCACTTGCATACTTACCACTTATTTGTTCCACCCACGCCCACCCACCAGGTCCAGGGTTTCCAATACACGAACCATCAGTAGCATAAATAGCATCGTACCCTTTTTTAATGCTTCCAACAGGTCCACTGCCTTGAATAACATTGGCCTTTTGCAATGTTTCACGTGAAACATCTTGACCATCAAAACTTTTTCCACGCATCGCAAAAAATAAATCTTCCATCGGTTCTCATTTCACTATGTGGACACAAACGTCTTTTTCTGTGAAAAGAGTATCATGAACCTATCGCATATTTTTAGATGAAAACATTAAAGTGCAACTACTCTGCAACTACTCGAAGAAGGGAAAGGTCACTATGGCAAACATCGCAAATAACATCACCGAACTTATAGGAAATACACCTCTTGTTAAAATCAACAACTTATTTCCTGAAGCAAAAGCAAACATCTATGCCAAACTCGAGTTCTTTAACCCAGCATCTTCAGTGAAAGACCGCATTGCACTCTCTATCATTCGCGAGGCCGAAAAGAGTGGCGCTCTGAAACCTGGCGGAACGATCGTCGAATCGACATCTGGCAATACAGGTGTTGGCCTTGCACTTGTCGGTGCTGCCTTAGGCTACAAAGTCATTATCACAATGCCAGAAACTATGTCTATTGAACGTCGCCTTCTTATCCAACTCTTAGGTGCACAACTCATTTTGACACCTGCCGTTGAAGGAGTTGCTGGTTCAGTCAAGAAAGCTCAAGAAATCGTCGATAATGACGAGAATGCTATTCTTGCAAATCAGTTTGCTAACCCAGCAAATCCTCTTATTCATTACAGCGTTACAGCCGAAGAAATTTGGAACGCGACAGATGGTAAAATTGACGCTTTTGTTGCTGGGATTGGCACTGGTGGCACTGTATCTGGTGTAGGTAAGTATCTGAAAGAAAAGAACCCTCATATTAAAGTTTTTGGTGCCGAACCTGCAGAATCACCACTCAATTCACAAGGAAAAGCTGGTCCACACAAAATTCAGGGGTGGGGCCCTAATCTCGTGCCTGACAACCTCGATCGCTCGGTCATTGATGAACTTCTCCTTGTCCCAGGTGAAGAGGCAATCGCGTATGCACGACGCGCAGCTGCTTGGGAAGGCATTTTAACAGGCATTTCTGGTGGCGGCGCACTTCATGCGGCCGAACAAGTAGCTTCACGCGAAGAATTTGCTGGAAAAAACGTTGTTGTCGTTATTGCAGATACGGCAGAGCGCTATCTATCCACAGCACTGGTTGACGGTTTAGAAGGATAACATTCTTCTCGTACTTATATTCGCGGCATGGTGGACGCATACCTTCTACATGCCGCATTTTTTTATTTTGCTTGCAATGCAATTAAAATCTAGGTATACATCTTTTATTATTTCGCCATAGATTTTTAGCCACATCCACTGTGATTCACCAGCAATGCTTACGCATTGAGCAATTACGAGCATGACCAAAAAACTCAAGTGATGTCAACAAACCTTATTTTCACGATTGTTCCACCACCCCATCAAACGCTTCACAGCTTCATCATACGGCAGAGGACCTTCTTCAAGACGTACATCCAGCATATACTGACGTGCCTGCCCCACAAGCCGTCCAGGTTTCAAGTGAAGTATTTCCATGATCTGTTCACCGGATAAATCAGGACGAATCGCATCTAATTCTTCTTGTTTTTTCAGCTCGGTTATTCTGCGCGCCAGCTCGTCATTTCCCTGATGTAAAGAAGAAATCCTCTTCGCATTCTGTGATGTCACATCTGCTCTTATAAGGCGCAACAAGCGCGGTAATTCTTCTCCTGCATCACGCACAAAACGGCGAACAGCACTGTCTGTCCATCCCGCTTCAGCAAACCCAAAAGCACGCAAATGTAACTCAATAAGGCGCGTAACTGTCTTAATCGTCTGTTTATCAAAATGCAAAGCTCGCAGACGTTTACGGGCCATTCGAGCACCAACGATATCATGCCCGCGAAATGTCACTGACCCGTCACTTTCAAAGCGTCGCGTTGCAGGTTTGCCAATATCATGCAAAAGTGCCGCTAAACGCAAAGGAACATCAGGGCCAGGCAAAGATCCGCCCAACATGTCATCTGGCAGTGCAGCAAGCGATTCAAGACGTCGATTCGCCATTACATCACGGGAATATTCACCTGCTTGCACATCTCTTTCTCCACTTTCTAGTGCCATCACCTGCTCAAGTACCATCAGGGAATGTGTATATACATCCTTATGGCGCTTATGCGCATCTTCTGTACTCAAAAGTTCGCGCAATTCAGGCAATACCTCATCAATCACCCCTGTTTGCATCAACGCATCAATACCACGGCGAGGATTATCGCTCATAAGGAGTTTCACCAATTCATCGCGAATACGTTCAGCTGAAACGATGCGCAAACGTGACGCCATATCTTTCATTGCTTGACGCACATCTTCTTCTATGTCAAAAGAAAGCTGAGCTGCAAAGCGTCCTGCACGCATAATCCGCAATGGATCATCATCAAAAGATTGGACAGCTTGCGCAGGAGTACGCAAAATACCTGCAACCAAATCGTCAAGGCCACCGCATGGATCAACAAGCTCAATAGACGGCAAACGCACTGCCATCGCATTCACGGTGAAATCACGACGTGTCATATCGCCTTCAAGCGATGTACCATAAGTAACGGTCGGTTTACGCGATGTGGCATCATATTCTTCACTACGATATGTTGTGATTTCTACCGTAATGTCATTACGCATACCGGCAATAGTGCCAAAATCCTTACCCACATCCCATGTATTATTCGTCCACAAAGAGAGCAATTCTTGCGTTTGTTGTGGATGCGCATTCGTCGTTAAATCAAAATCATGAATCTCTCGACCCAAAAAGGCATCGCGCACAGGACCGCCAACCAAAGAAAGTTCGCATGAATGTTGCACAAAAATATCTGCAAGTTCAATAATGTCAGCAGGCAGATTTTCAAAAATACTATGACCTTGCAAAAGAAATTGCGTTTTTTTATCCATGTTTCCCTCTCTTCACACCCTAAGCACTATATCCTACTTAACATAAAATAGTGCCACGCCCTAAGCGCAAAACCAACATAGAGAAATATATTTCACTAAAGTAGAAGTATGTCGAATGATAGGCCCATACCTACACCCAAAGGCATCAGCCAATGGGTGCGTGCTACAGCGCCTCAAAACCTTCGACGACATCGGTATCGCTCTCGCATTTCCAATGAAATAAGTGCAGGCGGTGTTGTTATTGCCGTTCAAAATGGACAACCTTTTACAGCTTTGATTGCTAGACGTAATCGTCACGGTTATCTCGAATGGTGCTTACCTAAAGGTCATTTAGAAGAAAACGAAACAGCCGAAGAAGCCGCACTGCGCGAAATTTCTGAAGAAACAGGCATTCACGGACGTATCATTTATCCGCTTGACACAATCGATTACTGGTTTGCTAGTCCGCGTTCACGTATCCACAAAGTGGTACACCATTTTCTTGTTGAAGCTATTTCAGGTGAACTCACTGTCTTAAACGACCCAGATCATGAAGCTGAAGTGGCCGAATGGGTTCGCCTTGACAATGCTGCAGAGCGTCTTGCTTATGATAACGAGCGAGGAATCATCAAAAACGCATACACATTATTGGTGGGGCATGCGTAAATCAACTGTATATAGATTTTTTTCTTTTTTTATCGTTACATTCATCCTAGGTATTTTTCCGCTTGTCACTTCTGTCTCATCTAACGCGTATGCCAATGTTATGAATAATGTAAATACACAGCAAGCACTCCTTACAGAAGATGACACAACTGAAAAAACCGAACCTATTTCACTTGAAATTACTGCGCTCAATACACCTCTCGTTGAAGACAACACCGATGTCGTCATTTCAGCCCGTATCACCAACATGACCGAGGAACCGATCCATTTTACTAACTCTCGTATTTCTTTACAAAACACCAACGAAAGCGCGCGCGAACACGCTCTTTCCTTTCTTGAGTTTAATAATAGCGAATTGACGGAAATATACACCGACTCCAACACTATTACTGTGGAACCAAAGAAAACACACGATTTTTCTCTTACCATTCCCCGCTCATCAATCGAGTGGAATAAAAAGAAATGGGGAGTTCGCGGACTTGAACTTGATATGAGTAATGATGATACATCTGCTCGTATAACAGATAGGACTCTCCTTATTATGAATCCTGGAGAAATCCGCCAAACCCCCACATCAATTGCGGTAATAATCAATGCTTCTACAGACGACTACACCAAACAAGAATATAGCTATAAAGCAAACTCTAATGTCGATATTCAGCGCATCACCACCTTACTCAAAGCCTTAGAAAAAACCGCTGCTTCTGTTGTCATAGAACCAGAATTCGCACATCTACTCAATACAGATGTCTATTCCTCTCTAAGCAGCACACAAACAGAAGATAATATGCAAGAAAAAACAAATAGTACAGCTTCAATTTCTCCCACCGTTCTTCTTACTCCTCAATATGACGCTGATATTGACGCTTTATACGACACTAAAAAAGATCTTGTTACCCAGTTTGTAGATAAAGCAAAAACGACAGCTGAAGAATTGAAGAAAACTTCCATATCAGCGCTCACAAACACCTTCGTAGCACCGCCTTTTATATCGCAATCTACTGTTGACCATGCTCAAAGTTTAGGGTACACGCGATTGATAACATCAAGTGAAGCATATTATCCTAAAAAAACTCTTAGTTATACTCCCAGTGCCCATACACATATTTCTACATCCAATGGCAACATCGATACACTTGTGAGCGATTCTATTGCATCATCCGCTTTATCTGGTTTTTTGCGCCATGTCTCTCCTCATAATAATTCTCTTTATTCATCACTTAGTAGCTTGAATTCCCAGCAACTCACTCTTGCTCTTTCAGCATTAACATATTTAGAACGCCCCAATGATGAGCGTCCACAACTACTTACCTATGAACGTGCTGGACTTAGCTATAATTCTGATACTCTTATCTCTGCAGATACTCTACGCAATAACATAACTGCACTTTTTCAGGCCCCATGGATAAAAGCACAAAATATTGATGATCTTTTTTCCACTCAGAGCAATACATTGACCTACACACCACTACCTCAAAAAAACAACTCAACTCTTACACAAGACCACATAACCACCGTTTTAAACTCTATTTCAACCTGTCAAAATGTTGATTCGCTCAAAGAAGTCGCGCAGTCTGCGTACACATCCACAAAAGACTTTGGCTTTAGAAATTTTTCTCTTTCATGGAATGGGCACCAAGAAAAACTAGTTACTTCTCTTGAAGATTTTTCTACTTACACATCTGCACGTGCGAAAGCTATTAGTATTGCCGATTCTTCCGACATCAACGTTATTGCCAAAGACACTGATATCCCTGTGCATATCCGTAACGATCTTCCTGTCGACGTATCTATAAGTGCCGTAACAGAAAGCTGGAACGCACATATTAAAATCAAAAACAATCCTACAGCTACACTACCAGCCTCATCAACGTCCATTGTGCGTATCCCTATTTCTGCTAAAGGATCAGGAAATGTCAGTATAGATGTCAATCTTCACACCTCAGATGGCATCACCATTACACAACCGCACACTCTTCATATACGTGTTCGTGCTGAATGGGAATCACGCGCCACTTTCGTTATTATTGGGCTACTTATTTTTGTTTTCGTCTTTGGTCTTATTCAATCTATTAGGCGAAAATTTTCTCGCAAATAGATTTCACTATGTGCCTTCGTGTAGGTTATAGGCAAACACACTAAGATAGGAAATAGTATATTTGTTGGAGGATGTCATGAGCGATTTTATGAAGTCGGGTCAGGTGCTTGGTAATCGATACCGCCTAACTGAACGCGAAACTGA